>CAIXEA010000182.1 GCA_903918315.1 uncultured Acetobacteraceae bacterium
GCCGCTTTGTGCCGGGCCATGGCCCGGCACAAAGCACGAACGAAGCGGACAGATCATGAGCTACATAAACCGGACAGATTGATTAGCTAGCGACACCGCTAACGCCCGAAACCCTGCCCCCCATTCACCTGCATCACCTGCGCGGTCACCCAATTGGCCATCGGCGAGGCCAGAAACACGACGACCCGCGCGATCTCTTCCGGCCGGCCCAGGCGGCCCGCGGGGATGGCGTTCAGGATGCGGTCATAGAGCGCGGGGGCGTCGGTTTTACGCTTCTCCCACGAGCCGCCGGGAAATTCCACGGAACCGGGGGCGATGCAGTTCACCCGGATGCCTTTGCGCGCCAAGGTGGCGGCCTGGGTTTTCGTGTAATGGATGACCGCGGCCTTGGAGGCGCCATAGGCCGCGTTGCGCACCGCCGGATTGATGCCGGCGCCGGATGCGATGTTGATGATCGCGGGATCGCGCCCTTGTTCGAGGAATGGCAAAGCTTCCCGTGAGCCGCGGACGGTGGCGAGAACGTCCACGGTCAGGCTCAGATCCCAGCTCTGTTCGTCGTCCGATTTGCCGAAGCCCGAGGCGTTGTTGATCAGGATGTCGATGCCGCCCAGGGCAGCCGCGGCCGCCGGAATATAGGCCTGGATCGCGGCGTTGTCGGACAGATCGCAGGATGCGGCGTGAACGACGCCACCGAAACGGGCCATATCGGCTTTCGTGGCTTCCAAGGCCTCCACGCCCCGCGCGCAGATCGAAACCGCCGCGCCTTCCGCCGCGAATTCCAGCGCGATGGCGCGGCCAATTCCCTTGCTGCCGCCGGCCACGACGACGCGGCGTCCCTTCAATCCCAGTTCCATGGTCGATCCCCCCTTTGCGCTGGGATCAGTGTCCAACCAACATCGCGATCCCGCAATCCAGCAAAGCGGGATCGATTTCGCGCTCCATCGTGTCGAACATGCTTTCGGCGAAATCGATCAAGGCGTCACTGGCCGCCCCGGCTGCGTCCGGCTGGCGCGCCGCCACCGCCTCAATCACCGCCAGATGGGTATCGATCGTCCGGCTGAGGCCGTCCCTCGGTCCCAGCCAGGTCTGATAAATCCAGCCGATCCGGCGGGAGATGGTGTGGAGCGGCCGTAGGGTGTGTTCGAGGAAGGGCTCGCCCGCCGCCGCGACGATCAACCGATCCAGCCAGCGGTCGAAGCGGTTGAAGTCGTCGATGGTCATGGCATCGCGCCGGGCCCGTAACGCGCGGGCCAGATGTAGCAACTGGTTGCGATGCGTGGGGTTGGAGCGTTCGGCGGCCAGGCGGATGACGAACCGCTCTATATCGCGGCGCAGGTGCAGCAACAGCCGTTCCCGCGCCAGATCGACCGGGGCGATCTGCAACCCATGCCGGGGACGCACCACGATCAGCGTATCCCCCGCCAGCCGGTTCACCGCCTGATGGATCGGCGTCCGCCCGAACCCGGTCATTGTCTGGAGGTCCTGAATGGACAGTGACTGGCCGGGTTTGAGCGCGCAGGTGACGATCAGCGCCTCCAGCCGTTCATAGGCCTGTTCGACCAGATTGATCCGGGTTTTGGGCGGGTCGGTGACGACCTCCATGGGTTTATGTGCGGCCATGCGGCTCCTCCGGCCGCGTCGCTAAAACATATTGTGATATTTCACAAGCTGCGGTAAGGCCGGGCCCGGCCGAGAGCGCCAGGGGGAACACGTCATGCTTGGTGTCGTCATTCATGCGCCCAAAGACCTTCGGGTCGAGCCGATCGTGGCGCCGCCGCCCGGGGCGCACGATGTGCTGGTGCGGATCGCAGCCGGCGGAATCTGCGGCTCGGACCTGCATTACTACCACGATGGCGGCTTCGGCACCGTGCGCATCCGCCAGCCCATGGTGCTGGGGCATGAGATCGCCGGCGTCATCGCCGAAGTTGGCTCCGGCGTGACGCACCTGCGTGCGGGTCAGCGCGTCGCGGTCAATCCCAGCCTGCCCTGCGGCCAGTGCCGCTACTGCGCTGAAGGCCGGCAGCGCCATTGCCTGGACATGCGCTTCATGGGCAGCGCGATGCGCTTTCCGCATGTGCAGGGTGGTTTCCGGCAAGCGCTGACGGTGCCGGCGGTGTTGGCCATCCCCATTCCCGACACGATGACGATGGCCGAGGCCGCGATGGCGGAACCTCTGTCGGTCTGTCTGCACGCCGTGAACCGGGCCGGCGCGTTGATGGGCGCGCGGGTGCTGGTCACCGGCAGCGGCCCCATCGGCGCGCTGACGGTGCTGGCGGCGCGCCTGGCCGGCGCGGCTGAGATCGTCGCAACTGATCTCAGCCCCTATCCGCTGCGTTTCGCCGAACAATGCGGCGCGACGCGGACGCTGGATATGAGCGCTGACCCGGATGCGTTGACGCCCTTTACCGCTGACAAGGGGTATTTCGATGTGATGTTCGAAGCGTCAGGCGCCGGTGCCGCCTTGCGTGGCGCCTTCGACGCGCTGCGCCCCGGTGCGATCATCGTTCAGGTCGGCATTGGCGGAGAGGTGACGCTGCCCATGAGCGTGCTGGTCGCGAAAGAGTTCCAACTGCGCGGGACGTTCCGGTTCGATCAAGAGTTTCCGCTGGCGGTGGAGCTGATGGGCTCCGGCCGGGTCGATGTGAAACCGTTGGTGACGGCGACCATGCCGATCACGGATGCGAATGCGGCGTTTGTGCTGGCATCGGATCGGAAACAGGCGATGAAGGTGCAGTTGTCGTTCGCTTAAGGCGTGATCGTTTCCGGTTGAATCGCGCGGCCACCGCCCCACCAAGGACCATTCCATGAAAATCACCGCCATCGAAACGCTGCGGACCGATGAGTTCGCCAATGTCATCTGGGTGCGGGTGCATACCGATGCCGGGATCATCGGCCTCGGCGAAACCTTCTACGGCGCTGGCGCGGTTGAAGCGCATATCCACGACACGCTCTCGGTCCGGCTGCTCGGCCGGGATCCTCTGCGGATCGAGTTCCTGCATCGGGAGATGCTGAACCTGCCGATGGCGCAATCCAGCACCGGCGTGGAATATCGCGCGGCCTCCGCGATCGACATCGCTTTGTGGGATATTTTTGGCAAGGTCTGCAATCAGCCGGTGCATCAGATGCTCGGCGGGCTGTGCCGCGACAAGCAGCGCATCTACAATACCTGCGCCGGGTATCGCTACGTCCGCTCCACCCAGATCAAGCCGGTGTCGAACTGGAACCAGGGCGATGAGGGCGGGCCGTACGAAGACCTGAACGGCTTCATGACCCGCGCCGACGCGGTGGCGGAAAGCCTGCTGGAATCCGGTATCTCGGCCATGAAAATATGGCCTTTCGATCCCGCCGCGATGGAGAACGAAGGCTGCCATATCACCAGCGCCCAGCTCAAAACCGCGCTCGAACCCTTTGAGAAAATCCGCAAGGCCGTCGGCGACAAGATGGAGATCATGGTGGAGTTCCACTCCCTGTGGAACCTGCCGATGGCGAAGAAGCTGGCGAAATACCTCGAACCTTACAATCCCACCTGGTTTGAGGACCCGATCCGCATGAACTCATCGCAGGCTTTGGCGGAATATGCGCGCTCGACGCCGGTCTGGGTGACGGCCAGCGAAACACTGGGCTCGCGCTTTCCGTTCAAGGACATGCTGGACCGCGACGCGGTGCATGTGGTGATGGCCGATTTGTGCTGGACCGGCGGGCTGACCGAGGGCCGCAAGATCGCGGCGATGGCCGAGACCTATCACCGCCCCTTCGCGCCGCATGACTGCATCGGTCCCGTGGGCTTCATCGCCGGCATCCATGCCTCCTTCAGTCAGCCGAACACGCTGATCCAGGAGAGTGTGCGGGCCTTCTACACCGGCTGGTACAAGGAACTCGTCACCACCATGCCCGTCATCAAGGACGGCTATGTTTTCCCGATGGAAGGCCCCGGCCTGGGTGTCGAATTGCTGCCATCTGTGTTTGAACGGTCAGACCTGACCACGCGCCGTACGGAGGCCTGATCCATGTCCACCAAACTGTTCGATCTCACCGGGCGCACGGCGCTGATCACCGGATCCTCCCGCGGGTTGGGCCGTGCGATGGCGGAAGGCATGGCCGATGCCGGGGCTGCGATCGTGCTGAACGGCACCAACGCTGACAACCTGGCGGCTGCCGCCGCGGAGATGCGGGCCAAGGGCTACACGGTGCATGAAGCCCGGTTCGATGTGACCGATGAACCGGCGATTGTCGCAGCGTTTGAACAGCTCGACGCCCAGGGCATCGCGGTCGATATCCTGGTGAACAATGCCGGGGTGCAGTTCCGCCGCCCGATGGTCGAACTCGCGACAGCGGATTGGCGGCGGGTGATCGACATCAACCTGACGGCCGCTTTCGTGATCGGGCGGGAGGCCGCCAGACGCATGATCCCGCGCGGGCATGGCAAAGTGATCAATATCGGTTCGCTCATGAGTGACGCGGCCCGCGCCACGGTGGCGCCGTACACGGCGGCGAAGGGTGGCATCAAGATGCTGACCCGTTCGATGACGGTGGAATGGGCCGGGCACAACATCCAGGCCAATTGTATCGGCCCCGGTTATATGCTTACCGATATGAATCAGCCGCTGGTGGACGACGAAAAATTCAACAGCTGGGTGGTTGGCCGCACGCCATCCCGGCGTTGGGGTAAGCCGGCGGAACTGGTTGGCACGGCGATCTTTCTGGCCTCCTCGGCATCGGATTACGTCAACGGGCAGATGATCTACGTGGACGGGGGCATGCTGGCCGTGCTTTGACGTGATTGCCCAACCGGTTTTTTGTTGCAAACGATAGCAGGGAAAGAGACGCAACCATGCGTAAGACGCTCACGACCATGATTTTGGCGGCCGGTCTGGCCGCGCTCACCACCGCTGCCAGTGCCCAGACTTTACGCTATGGCATGACCTTGCCGCAGGGGGAGAACCCGGATTTCCATTCCGCCACCGCGTTCAAGGACTACATCGAGTTCAAGACCGGCGGCAAAGTGAAGGTCGAGATCTACCCGGCCAATCAGCTCGGCGGGGAACGCCAGATGGCCGAGCAGGTACGTGATGGCGCGCTGGACATCGCCTTCGTCGCGGATGGCGCGATGGGCGGGTTCTATCCGAAAATTCAGGCCTTTGCGATTCCGTATCTGTTCGCCTCCGCCCCGGTGGCCTGGGAAGTGCTGCGCGGGCCAGTGGTCGCGGGCATTGCCGACGACATTCACAAGTCGCTCGGCCTCACGGTGCTGAATTTCTCCGAAAACGGTTTCCGCGACTTCACCAATTCCAAGCACCCGATCCGCAATCCCGACGATATGAAGGGGTTGAAGATGCGCACCATGGAAAGCCCGGTCTACATCAAAATGATGCAGTCGATGGGTTCTGCGGCAACGCCGATCAACGCGGCGGAGATGGTGATGGCGCTGCAGCAGAAGGTGGTGGATGGGCAAGAAAACGCGCCCAGCACCATCAACATGATGGGCATCGCCGACGTGCAGAAATTCATGTCGACGGACGAACATGTGTTCTCCGCGATGCTGCTCATCATGGCCGATGACAGCCTGAAGAAACTGACCCCGGACCAGCGCAAGATCGTGCATGACGCGGCGATGTTGCAGGCGAGCGTCAACAACTCCGAACGCGCCCGTTCGACCAAAGCCAATATCGATGCGATCCGCGCCAAGGGCGTGGAGGTCTACATGACCTCCCCCGCTGAAAAGGAGCAGTTCAAGGCGGCCGCGCAGGCGCCCGTCACCGAATATATCCGGGCCCAGGTTGGCAACGAACTGGTGGATGCACTGCTGGCGGATGTCAAACGCGCCGAAAAGGTCGTCTACGGGGAGTGATCCGGTGCTGGCATTCCTCTCATCGGTCCCGCGGCGTCTGGTCCGACTGACCGAGACGCTCGCGGCGATCCTGATCGCGTTCATCGTCTGCTGTAACGCGGCGCAGATTTTCTGCCGCTACGTGCTGCTGACGCCCTTGAGCTGGACCGATGAGGCAATGCGCTACGCCATGGTCTGGGTGGCTTTCCTGGCGGGCAGCGCCCTGGTGTTCCGGCAGGAGCACATGGCGCTGAACATCATCGACATGCTGAAGGTGCGCTGGGCGGTGTGGCTGCTGCGCGCCTTCGTGCTGATCATGATCCTTAGCTTCGCGGTGCTGCTGGTGATGTATGGCTGGCCGCTGGCGATGCGGAACGTGAAGCAGCTATCGCCCTCGGCCCAGTTGCCGCTGGTCTATGCCTATATCGCGGTGCCCATCGGCGGGGCGCTGATGGCGCTGTATGCCGCCTGGCTGTTGCTGATCCCGGGTTCCGCCCCGGTGCTTGACGACGAGCATGAGGAGCTCACCGGCCTATGAGCCTCATGGGACTGATTTTCGTCGCCCTGCTCGCGCTGGGGGTGCCGATCGCGTTTGTGATGGGGATTGCAGGGTCCGCCGGGTTGTACTGGATGGACCTGCGGTTGATGCTGATCCCGCAGCGGATGTTCAACGGGGTGGACAGCTTCATTCTGCTGGCGGCACCGTTCTATATTCTGGCGGGTGAATTGATGTCGCGGTCCGGCATCACCCGCCGGCTGGTGCGGCTGTCGACCTTGCTGACCGGGCATTTCCGCGGCGGCACCGCGTTTGGCAGCGTGCTCAGCGCGGTGCTGTTTTCCGGCATTTCCGGCACGGCGGTGGGCGATACCGCGGCGCTCGGGCAGATCTACATCCGGGAAATGCCCAAAGAGGGCTACAAGACCGAGTACGCTGCCGCTTTGGTCGTGGCGGGTTCGATGATCGGGCCGATCGTTCCGCCATCGGTAACGCTGGTGATCCTCAGCGCGGTGTCGCAGATCTCGATCATCGACCTGTTCATCGCCGGGATCATTCCGGGCCTGCTGCTGGCGGCCGGGGTTGCTCTGGTCATTCTGCTGCATGTGTTCACGCGCGGGCTGCCGCGGTCGAAATTTTCCCTCGACGGCGAGCCGGTTTGGAAAGTGATCGCCGAAGGGCTGCTGGTCATCATGCTGCCCGTCATCCTGGTGGGCGGGGCGCTGTCGGGTATCTTCACGACGACCGAGGCCGGGGGCGTCGCCGTGATCTACACCCTGTTCCTGGGCGGGGTGGTGTTCCGTAAGCTCGGGCCACAGGCGATCTGGCAGGCGCTGCTGACGACGGCGCGGATCAGCGCGTCGATCTATCTGGTGCTGGCGGCGTCGGAGATCCTGTCCTACGCCATGACCACGGCGGGCATTTCCGGCTGGGTGCGCGGGCTGGGGCCGATGTTCGCCGGCCACCCGACCCTGTTCCTGCTGGCGATGGTACTCTTCCTCATCGGCCTCGGGGCGGTGTTGGAACCAGGGCCGGCGATCGTGATTTTCGTGCCCCTGCTGCTGCCGGTGGCACGCGCGATGGGGATCGATCCGCTGCAATTCTCGATCGTTTTCGTGCTGACGCTGGCGTTGGGATTGTCGACGCCGCCGATCGGGCTGTGCCTGTTCATTGCCTGTAAGATCGGGCGAATAGGCATGGGCAAACTGTTCGGGGCGCTCTGGCCGTTCTTCGTGGCGGAGAAGCTGGTGGTGATCGCGTTGGTGATGGTGCCCTGGTTCTCGACCTATCTGGTGCATTGGATCCGGGGGTAACGAACGGCGTTACGCCCCCGCATCCGTCGCCACGCTCTTGCGCGCCAGCATGGCGTCGATGGTGGCGTCGTCCAGCCCGGCCTCGGCCAGAATCTCGCGCGTGTGCTGCCCCAGCCGGGGCGCGAAGCGGCCGGTCGGGGGCGCGGTTTCGGACCAGCTGCTGGGCTCACGCATCGTGCGGATGCGGCCTTCCGACGGGTGATCTTCCCACTGGAAGAAGCCAGCATCGGCCAGATGCGGGTCTTCCATCAGCGACTCCAGGGTGTTGGGGCGCATGCAGGGGATATCGTTCGCCTGCAGCAGCGCCAGCCATTCGTTGGTGGTGCGGTGTTGCAGTTCTTCGCCGATCATTTCGTAGAGCGAGTCGATATTGGCGGTCCGGGCGCCGATATTGGCGAAGCGCGGATCGGCTTCCAGGATGTGCAACTTGCCCACGGCTTCGAAGAACCGGCGCCACTGGCCGTCATTATAGGGCAGCACGGCGATGAACCCGTCCTTCGTCGCATAGGGGCGGCGGTTGGGGGACAGCGTGCGCTTGTAGCCCGGCGGGCTGGTGGGCGGATCGAAGGTGGCGCCCTGCATATGCTCGGACAGCACGAACTGCGCCATGGTCTCGAACATCGGGACCTCGATCATCTGCCCGACCCCGGTGCGCGCCTTGGCGAGCAGCCCGGCCAGTAGCGCATTGGCGGCGGCGCCCCCGACAATGCGGTCGATCGCCGCCATCGGGATGAAGCGCGGCGACCCGGTGGAGCGTTGCAGCAGCGTCGGAATCGCCGAGGCCGCCTGGATCAGGTCGTCATAGGCCGGCCGCCCCGCGTAACGCCCGGCGCTGCCGTAACCCACCATCGACAGATAGACGATGCCGGGGTTGAGCTTGCGGACGGATTCGTAATCCAGCCCGAGCCGTGCCAGCGCCGCCTGACGGATATTGGAGGCAAACGCATCGACGGTCGGCACCAGCCGCAGGATCGCATCCCGCGCCTCGGTCTGCTTGAGGTCGATGGCAATGCTGCGTTTACCGCGGGCATTGTGCTGGAACGTGCCGCTCATGCCCCAATGCCGCGGCACGCCGGTATAGCGGGAGGAGTCGCCGCCCGGCGCTTCGACCTTGATCACATCGGCGCCGAAATCGGCCACGATGCGGGTGCACCACGGGCCCATCTGGACGGTGGTGAGGTCCAAAACGCGGATACCGGCGAGGGGGCCGGTGGTGGTGGCTGGGGGCATGGGGCGTCCTCCGGTTTGTGGCGTCCGGTCTCTCGGCCCTCCCGCCCGCCGTCATTCCTCCTCCCGCGTCATCCCCGGGCTTGTCC
>CAIXEA010000183.1 GCA_903918315.1 uncultured Acetobacteraceae bacterium
CCCTCACCGAGACGGAAAGACAGGCCGCATGACACGCTACCATCGCAGCCGCTTTGTGCCGGGCCCAGGCCCGGCACAAAGCACGGACGAAGCCGTCCGATCAAGAGCTAAAAAAACCGGACAGATTGATTAGCTAGCGACACCCTCCTGTGCGGCAATTGCGCCGCGATGCCCGTGCCATCGACGCGCCAGACCCGATAGCGCTCGACGATCCCGCGCGTGCCAGTGCGTTCGATGAAGCCCAGTGGTTGCGCGTCGGTCCAGCGGGTTGGGTCGATCTCAGTGCCTCGGTGTTCAGCCCTGATCAGGATGCCGCGGCGACCCCCAAGAGGCCTGGTCCGCAGCGACATCGTGTCCAGACGGGCATCCAGGCCGAGCACGGTCATGCCGGCTGGCGCACCCCAGGCGAGTTCGGCGATGGTCGCGTATTCCTCCGCTATCGCATAATCGGCCGCTTCCTGGCGCCGGATCGCGTCGACCTGATGGGCGAATGCGTCCCAACCCGCGAGTTGCCGCGCGGCCGGATCGCGGTCAGCGCCGATCGGCAGCCATTCCGTGGCGGCGTGCAGGCAGACCAGCGCGGTCATGGCGAAGCCCAGCCCGACGGAAGGCCACAATAGGCGCCGCCAGCGCGGCTGTGTCAGCGCGGCGACAGCACAGATCGCCGCGGGATACGTGATCGCCGGCCAATTGCCCTGGACCCGGTCGCCCAACGCATGCTCGGTGAAAACCACCAGCGCGGGCACCGATAGCGATAGCAGGAGCACATTGTTGGGCGCCTTCCAGCCGCGGATGCACTGGATCAGGCCCACCACGCAGAGCAGCCAGATCCCCGGAGAGGCGAGGCCGATCTGGCCGCCGAACAATTCCGCGAGGTAGGTGACAGCGCGCTCGGGCCGCCAGTCGGCCACGCGCCCGCCTTGGCGGAGGATGGTCGCCCAATGATGCTCCGCGTTCCATAGGATATTCGGCAGCACCACCGCGCCGCCCAGCACCGCGCCGCACCAGGGGGCTGGGCGGCGGAGCCAGGCACGGCCCGGCGGCGTCGCCAGCAGCCAGATCGCGATTCCCACCCAAAGGAAAGCGCCGGTGTATTTGCTTGTCAGCGCGAGGCCGGCGCTGATCCCGGTGACCAGCCACCAGCCGGCCGCTCCGCCGGATGCAAGGCGTGCCAAGGCCCAGAGTGTTGCGCACCAGAAGAACAGCAAAGGGGCGTCCGGCGTCATGATCATCGCGCCCGCGCCGACCAGGGGCATCGCGTTCCAAAGGGCACCGGCCATCAAGCCGGCCCGGCGGCCAGGCATCAACCGCTCGGCCGCATCGGCCAGCATCCAGGTTTCCAGGAGCATGGCCAACGGCCCGAGGAGGCGAACGCCGAGCGGGGTATCGCCCCACGCCATTGTGCCCGCCCGGATCCACAGCGCGACCATGCCGGGGTGATCGGTGTAGCCAGGCGCCAAGGCCTGAGACCATGTCCAATAATACGCCTCATCCGGCGCAAGCGGCAGGGTCGCCGCGAGCATCAGGCGCAGACCCGTCAGCGCCGCCAGAATGGCGGCCGCTGATTTCAACGGCTGCGCCACACCAGGGTGGCTGACACGGCATAGTTCCAGACCACGCCAATCACCGCGCCCATCGCGCCGGCGGCGGTCCAGGCGGTATGGCTTTCATACAAGGTGTTGGCGATGCCGATATTGGCGGCGGCGCCAAGTCCACAGAACGCCATGAACAGCAACAATCCCCGCCACAGCCGCGGTCCGCGCAGGCGTTGATCGCGGTAAGTGATCGAGTTGTTCAGTTTGAAATTGAACACCATCGCGACGACAGTGGCGATCGTCTGCTCGATCTCGAACCCCAGCCCAGTGGTCTGGCGCAGGCCGCCCAGGATCGCGAGGTGAATCAGCACGCCGATGCCGCCCACAAGCGCGAAGGAGATGAAGCGCAGCGGCAGCAGGCCCATGCAGATCTTATCGAGCAGCAGCCCGCCGAACTGGATCATGACCAGGGCGTCGAGCTTGCTTTCACCGGCGACGCGTTGGCTGAAGGTCGCCGCGATCTCCCGCACCCGCAGCGGCGCGGGGGAGCTCAAGACGAGGTCCAGCAGGATCTTGAAGCCCTGGCCGTTCAGCCCGTGGGCGAGTTCCTCAAACAACGGGCGCGGCAGCATGAAGAAGCCGCTCATGGGGTCGGTCAGGCGGACCGGCAGGAATTTTTGGGCCAGCCAGATGCCGCCATCGGACAGAACATGCCGCCAGCGGTTCGCGAGGCCGGCGTTGTCGCCCCCTTCGACATGGCGGCTCGCGACCGCGAGGTCGACGTCTCCGGTCCGCAGTGCCTCCAGCATCAGCGGGAGCCGGGTTTCATCGTGCTGGAGGTCGCCATCGATGACCGCGACATAGGCCGCCGAGGAGGACAGTGCGCCTTCGATGACGGCGGAGGCCAGCCCGCGCCGCCCGACGCGGCGGATACAGCGGACCCTGGCGTCGGTCTGCGCGATGCGCCGCACCTCGGCCGCGGTGCCGTCGGGGCTGTCGTCGTCGACATAGACCACCTCCCACGCGATGCCAGCCAGGGCCGCATCGAGTTTGGCGATCATGGGCGCGACGTTGGGCCGTTCGTTGTAGCAAGGGACAACGACGGTGAGTTCAGGGGCGTTCGTGCGGTCCGTCATGCCGGGCGAGTTACACCGTCCTGGAACGGCACGCCAGAGAGGCTGCGGCTGGTCCGGATGGTTTGCAGGGTTTGCACCCGGCTGACCGTCGGCAGTCCGGTGAGGCGCTGGGTCAGTTGGTTCTCATGCGCGGTATCGCGGGCGACCAGGCGGAGCAGAAAATCACCACCACCGCGGATCATGTGACACTCCCGCACTTCCGGCCAGGCCGCGGCGGTCTGCTCGAACGCGGCCAGGACAGCCTCTTTTTGGCTGTCCAGACCGACGATCGCGAAGAGGGTGATTTCCCAACCCAACTTTTGCGGATCGGTATCGGCATGGTAGCCGCGGATGACCCCGGCCTGTTCCAGCACCCGCACACGGCGCAGACAGGGCGGAGCAGAAATACCCGCCCTGCGTGACAGTTCGACATTCGTCATCCGCCCATCTTCCTGCAATGCGGCCAGGATGCGTCGGTCGATGGCGTCGAGGTGGATGGGTGCCTCGGGTCCGGGGTGCTTCATGTTTGTTATGACCGGTTACGACGTCCTGATGGCGGGCCGCGCAATATTATTGCACGGCGCTTGGGCCGCAAGGGGAGAGTGGCGGATCGGGCGGGGAAAAGCCGTCCTGTTGGCCGCCGTGGGGATCAGCGTGCCAGAAGTGCCGTTGCCAACGACTCCCATTCAGCGGTCAGCGGTTCAGTCGAAGGCACCGCGCCGGCCCGGTTGTACCAATAGCCGGCATTGGACAGGTCACCCTCCACGCGATGCAGATACGCGTGCACCCGGGCGCCGGTTGGGGTCTTGTCGTCCTGCGCGCAGGCATGGGCGCGCGCCCAATCGCCCTTCGCGTCCCACCACAGGGATTGTAGCGGCAGGTCAAGGCCGGCCGGCGGTGCCGCGGCGGTGACCGAGGCCCGGAAGCCGGCGATGTCGCGGGGTGCTGCCATGGTCAGGCAACCTTCAGCAGACGCTTCAGCTTGCGCACTGCGCTATCGGGCGTGGTCAGGGCCGGTTTGCCGGTCGCGGCCGCCACCGCCGCCGCCGCGCGGGCCAGGCTGAACTGCGCCAAAGCAATCACGTCACAATTGGACACCGCCATCGCTGCTGCCGCGGCCTCCCGATCATGAGCCGCGCCATCCCCCGCGTTCAGCGCCGTCAGGGCCGGGGCCGCCAGGCATGGCACGACCGTCGCGCCCGGTGCCGCCACCGCGAATTCCGGCGGCATGGAGTCCAGCGTCGGGGAGAACGTCGCCAGCAAGCCGATACGCGCCTTGGGGCCGGCGAGGGCAATGGCTTCCTCGATCATGGCCTCATTCGGTTTCAGCACCGGGATCTCCGGCATATCCGCCGCGCAGGCCTCAATGCAGGGGCCGAAGGCCGAGCAGGTGAACAGGATCGCATCCGCCCCGGTGGATTTCGCATAGCGCGCCAGGGCCAGAAACCGCTGCGTCATCGCCGGTGTCAGCGCGCCCTCCGCCGCCAAATCGGCCGACAGGGAGTCATCCAGCAGGTTCATCAGCTTCGCTTCCGGCCACAGCCGAGCGAACGATTCCTCGATGGCGGGGATCGAGACCTTGAGCGCGTGGATCAGCGCGATGCGGGGCATCACATCTCCTCCCCGTTGTAGCGGCGCCAGGCGCTCATTTGCACGGCCGAGGTCAGGCAGTGGACGACCACGGGCTTGGTCTTGACGGCGAAGGCGGCGGCGATGCCGGCTTCGACCTCCGACTCCTCCCGGATCGTGATCGCCTCACACCCAAAGGATCGGCCCCAGGCGGCGAAGTCCGGGTTGGTCAGGCGCATGGCGTCCATGAATTTGCGCTCGGGGTAGCGCACATACGAGTGCATGCCGATCGTGCCGTACATGGAATTGTCGGAGATGATCATGATGGGGTTGCCGCCATACTGGCAGGCGGTCGCGATCTCATTGCCCATCATCAGCGCGCCACCGTCACCGATGAAGCACACGACCTGCTGGCCGGGGCGGCGCAGGGTGGCGGCGACGGCCATCGGCATGCCCGAACCCATGGCGCCGACGATCGAGGACAGGAAGGTCTGGGTCTGCTTGAAGCCGATATAGCGATGCACATAGGACCCGAAATTGCCGGCGTCGGTGGTGATGACGGCGTTGTCTTCCAGGTGCTTGTCGACCTCACACACGATGGCGGCGAAGTTCACGCCGTCCTGCATCGTCTCCCACTTCTTATCCAGCAGGCTGAGGTGGATGGCGTGCAGCCCGTCGACCCAACCCTTGCGCTTGGCCGCATCGGGCGGGGCGCCGCGGGCCAGCAGGCCCTTGATGACCTCGTACGGATCGGAGGCGATGCCGAGCGTCGGGCGGAAGACGCGGCCGATTTCGTTGGAGTCGGGCCAGACATGGACGAGGGGGAGTTGCGGTTGCGGCGCGGCCGGGAAGGTGTAGGACTGGCTGACGGAGTCCGTGATCCGCTCCCCGATTGAGACCATCAGATCGGACTTCTTCATCTCCCCGATCAGGGCCGGGGGAACGCGGATGCCCATGTAGCCGCCATAATTCGGATGCCGCGCATCGAACAGCTGCGGCCGCCGGTGCGTCGGGTTGATCGGCAGCATCCAGGTTTCGGCGAGCGTGTTCAGGTCGCGGCTGACATTGGGGTCGTAGACGGTATCGGCCAGCAGGGCGCCGCCAACGACGATCAGCGGGCGTTCGGATTTGGCCAGCATGTCGGCGAGTTGATCCAGGTCCTCGGTGCGCGGACCGGACAGCGCGCGGGGGCGGGGCAGGTTGACCTCGGCGTCGGTTTCCTCGTCGAAAATGTCTTCCGGCAGGATGACCGCGACCGGGCCCTGGGTGCCGGATTCCGCGACATGGAAGGCGCGCGCGATGGCTTCGGAGGCCTGTTCGGGCTCGTTCACCTCGATCACCAGCTTGGTGATGTCGCCGAGCAGCTTGGAGTAGTTCTGTTCCTGCAGCGCGCCGCGGCCGAAATCCTTGCGCTCGACCTGGCCGACCAGCATCACCAGCGGGGTGGCGTCGTGGTAGGCGGAGTGGATGGCGACCATGGCATTGGCCAGGCCGGGACCGCGGGAGACGATGCACACGCCGGAGCGGGCGCGCAGGCGGCCATCGGCCACGGCGGCGAAACCGGCACCGCCTTCATGGCGGCAGACGATCATGCGGATGGAGTTGCGCGCGCTCAGCACGCTGGTCAGGCCGACATAGCTTTCGCCGGGGACGCAGAAGATCTGGTCGACATCGTGGGCTTCCAGGCTGTCGGCCAGCAAATGGGCAACGGTGTTCATGATTGGCGTCTCCTCGGCGTCTGTTACCGTCAGAATAAGACGCGTTGGGGGCAGTGACCAGAGCGGGCCAGGCTGGTAAGAGGCGCGCCATGTTGAACCGTCTCTATGCGCGCGTCCTGGCGCTGGCTTCCTCCCGCCACGCGCCGTGGTGGCTGGCCGTGATCTCCTTCGCGGAGAGCAGTTTTTTCCCCATTCCGCCGGATACGCTGCTGGTGCCGATGGCCCTGGCGCGGCCGGATCGGGCCTGGCGGTTCGCGCTGATCTGCACCATCGCCAGCGTGCTGGGCGGGGCGCTGGGCTATTACATCGGTTTCGCGCTGTTCGATTTGTGGTTGCGGCCGATCCTGGACGCGCATGGGTATGGGGCGAAGTTCGCGGCGTTTCAGGCGTGGTACCAGGATTGGGGCCTTTGGGTGATCCTGATCAAGGGTCTGACGCCGGTGCCGTACAAGATCGTGACCATCGCCTCCGGCGCGGCGCAATTCAATTTCTGGGTCTTCATGATCTCGAGCCTGGTGACGCGCGGCGGGCGGTTCTTCCTGGAGACGACGTTGCTGCATTTCCGCAAACGGCACCCGATCCTGGTGTCGGTGCTGGCGGTGGCGATCGTGGCCGGGATGGTACTGGCGCTGAAACTGCTTTGAAACGAAATCTGTCGGGCGTTCGATCAGAAGCGCCGCGACGCGGCCGTTCGTTGAGCCGGCTTCATCGTGCGCTGGCAAATGCCCGTCGTCTTGATATAATGCCCCAAGCCATGGACAGGAGCTGACCCCGATGGACGGCACCGTCGATTTGGATGCGCTGGAAGCCTATCTCTCCTCTGATGAATCCCCGGAAGAATGCATGGACCTGTCCGAGTTGGACGGGTTTCTGGCCGGGCTGGTGGTTGGCCCCGAGGTCGTACCTCCCAGCGAGTGGCTCCCGCTGATTTGGGACGACGAGGAGCCGGCTTTCGCGGATGAGGCGCAGGCAGCGCTGATCCTGGGCATCATTCTGGGCCGTTATAACGAAATCGCCGATACGCTCGACGCCGAACCCGTCGAATATGCCCCTGTGTTCTGGCAGGACTTTACGGGCGCGACGATCGTGGAAGATTGGGCCATCGGCTTCATGCAGGCGGTGTCCCTCCGGCAGGTCCAGTGGGAACCCGTGCTCAGCGACGATGACAGCGCCATGCTGCTCATCCCCATAGCCGCGATCGCCGGTCTCGCGATGCCGGATGGCTCGGATGAGGAATTGTCCCTGCCCGAGGAAGTTCTTGATAAACTGGTCGAAGAAGCGCCGGACGTGCTTCCATCCTGTGTCCTTGGACTCCGCATCTTCTGGCGCGATCGGTTGCGTGCGCCGGGATCGCGTTCGCGGCATCACTGACCGGCGGCCGCTGGCGATTGCATGAATTTTCTGACGGATTTCGCTGATCAGGCGGTGGTCCTGCCGCTGGTCGTGGTGATCGCGTCGTCGCTGGCCTTGCAGGGCTGGCGGCGGGGGGCGGTGGTTTGGTTCACCGCCATTGCCGGCACCTTCGGTGTCATGCTCGCGCTCAAGCTCTTTTTCATCGGCTGCCAGGGGGTGTTCGGGCCGATCGCCTTGCGCAGCCCGAGTGGGCATGTGGCCGCGGCATCGGTCGTTGTCGGCGGGCTGCTCGCGCTGTCTGGCCGCGGGCGGGGCACGGTCGCGCTGGGGGTGCTCATGGCCGCGGTGATGATCGGTCTGACGCGGCTGGGCCTCGGCGCCCATACGCTGCCCGAAGTGGTGCTGGGCGGCGGGGTGGGATTGATCGGGGCGCTGCTGGTCGGGCGCTACATCGGGCCGGTCCCGGCGCTGCGTGCCCGCCCGCTGATTTTGGCCAGTGTGACGGTGCTCGCGCTGTTCCACGGCCGGCATCTAGAGGCGGAGGCCGCCATCCGCCAGGCTGCGACCGGCGCCGGTGTGCTCCCCGCCTGGTGCCAGCCGGGGAGCGCCGATCGGTCCTGATGGACTATGCCGTGGGCGGGTCGCAGACCACGGTGCCGAACTTGGCAGGCACCGAAACCTCCAGGATTTCCATCTCATCCGCCGTCGCGGTCTCATTGTGGCGCATGCCGCCGGGGATCATCATGGAGTCGCCCTGCTTCAGGCGGACTTTGCGGCCGTCCTCGAATTCCAGGTCCACCCAGCCCTTCAGCATGTAGATGAACTGCTGCTCGCACACATGATAATGCCAGCCGGTCGGCTCACTCAGGCCCTGGCTGGCTTCGGTCACCTGGGCGCGCATGGCGCCGTGTGTCGCCTCGGTCACGCCGAGTTCGCGATACCGAAAAAACGACCGGCGGCCCGCGACATAGGTCGGGTTGTCGATGGTGGCGATCGCGAGGGTCTGGGCCTTCTCGCTGGTGACGGTATCGTTCATGGCAGGGTTCCCTCCGGTTATGACGGCGGGAGCCTAGGCCGATTTCGTGGGATGCGGCAACCACGACCGCGGTGCTCAGCCGGCGTCGAGTGTGCGCTTCAACAGCCGCAGGCCTGCCCAGGCGTCCCGCCGATCGAGCGGGTTCTTCCCAAGACCGGTCAGTCCGGGCAGCGCAAGGATCGGCGTCGTGCCGCCGGTACCGGGGATTTCGGCGTCGATCCAGGCCGGCGGGCCCCGGCGGCGGCGCGTGGCGGGCAGCAGGCTGGTCGCCGCGGCGCCGAGGGCAATGATGCGCATCGGGCGGGTGAGGGCGATCAGCCGGTGCAGGAAGGGCAGGCAGAGCAGAATCTCCGCCGGGGTCGCGGTGCGGCCACCGGGCGGGCGCCAGGGAACGAGCGGGGTCACCATCATCTCCGCCCGGGTCAGGTGGATGCTGGCGAGCATCTTGTCGAGCAACACACCCTGCGGGCCGGCGAAGGCCTGGCCGGTGCGATCTTCCTCGGCCCCCGGGGCCTCCCCAATCAGCAGGAGTCCGGTGGCGGGGTCGCCGTCCGCGAACACCAGATGCCCGGCGGTGTCGCGCAGTGCGCAGCCGTCGAAGGCGGCCATGGCGGCGCGGAGCGCGTCGAGCGTATCGGCCTGGCTGGCGGCAACAAGGGCGCGTTCGGCCGGTGTGGCCTTTGGCGTGTCCGGTGCGGGCGCTGGACGCGGCTGGATCAGCGCCGCGGCGGCCGGGGCCGGGCGCGCGACCGCGCGCAGCCGATCGACGGGGGCGTCGTCGAGCGCGTCGTCGGCCCCCCACTCGATCTGGAGGCGCAGCAGGGCGAAGGCGTCCATGGCGGGGAGTCGTGCCCGTTGGACGCGGGAATGGCAACCGGGGAATGGAGGATGGGAGATCCCGCAAGCCCCGGCTTCCCGGATGCGCGCTTCGCCCCTATAAAACGGGCACAGCAGTCTCACGGCCTCTGAGCCGTGGCCCAATCCCCGGATCAAACCGAGCCTCTGCATGCCGCGCGCCTGAACGCCGGCCGGAACCATTCGGCCGACGCGCGCTTGTGCCCGTCCTGGCTTGCTGAGAAGGGATCGATCGTGCCTGCTCCGCCTTTACCCGTTTCCGCCTTGCCGCATGATTCCGATGCGCGGCGCCGTATCATGTCGGAGCTCGCGCGGTTCCAGGTGCCGTCATCGACCCGCAGCATCCTGCAGGCGCTTTCGACCTTTCTGCTGTTCGGCGGTGTGGTCGGGTGCATGTATGCCGCGCTGGGCGTGTCGGCCTGGCTGTCGCTGCTGCTCGCGCCGCTGGCGGGCGGGTTGATCGTGCGCATCTTCATCATCCAGCACGATTGCGGGCATGGCTCGTTGTTTCGCGGCCGGCGGGCGAATGACTGGATGGGGCGGGCGTGCAGCCTGATTACCCTGACGCCCTATGCCAACTGGCGCCGCCAGCATGCCCTGCATCACGCGGTGTGGAACAATCTCGATGCGCGCCCGGGCGGGGCGGACATCTATTCCAGCTGCCTGACGGTGGCCGAGTATGAGGCGCTGCCCCGGGGCTGGCGCCTGCTGCGCCGCATCGCCATGCATCCGCTGGTGTCGCAGCTCATGATTCCGCCGGTGCTGTTTCTGTTGGTGTACCGCGTGCCCTTCGAAACCCCGCTGGCCTGGCGGCGGGAACGGTGGGGCGTCTGGCTGACCAACCTGTCGATCATCACCGTGTATGGCGGCCTGGCGCTGGCCTTCGGGCTGGGGCCGGTGCTGCTGGTGCAGGTGCCGGGGGTGGTCGTCGCGTCCATCATCGGGGTCTGGCTCTTTGCGATCCAGCACCGGTTTGAGGAGTCGCGCTGGCTGGCCCGCGATGAATGGGGACCTCTGGCGGCGGCGCTGGAGGGGTGCTCATTCCTGGAACTGCCGGCGGTGCTGCGGTGGTTCACCGGCAGCATCGGCTATCACCATATCCACCATCTGGCACCGCGTGTGCCGAATTACAGCCTGCGCGACTGTCATGAGGCGATGCCTGAGCTGTCGGCCGCCGCCCGGGTGCTGACATTGCGCCAGGCGCTGATGTCGTGGCGGTACGCGCTGTGGGATGAGGCGTCGGGGCGGATGGTGCGGTTTGGTTATCGGGCGTCAAAAGGGCCGGTGACACAGGAATTCTGACCGCCGCTCCGCTGCGCTTCCCACGCCCCGAAACTGGCACTACCGTGCCGCCCCAATGGGCTGAACGAACCCAAGGGGAGCAAACACCATGACCATCCAAATCCGCACCCTCACCCCCACCATAGGGGCCGAGATCGGCGGCATCGACCTCGCCGGGCCGCTCTCGAACCAGCAGTTCGACGCCATCCATCAGGCGCTGCTGGATCATCAGGTCATCTTCTTCCGCGACCAGCGTATGACGGTGGCGCAGCACAAGGACTTCGGGGCCCGCTTCGGCAAGTTGCATATCCATCCCAACGCGCCCAAGACCCTGCCGGACCATCCCGAGATCCTCACCATCAAAGCCGGCCCCGACTCCAAGCGCGTGGCCGGAGAGGTCTGGCATTCCGATGTGTCCTGCGATGTCGAACCCCCGATGGGCTCCATCCTGCATATTCATGAGGTGCCGGAAAACGGCGGCGGCGACACCATGTTCGCCTCCATGTATGCGGCCTATGACGCCCTGTCGCCGGCGATGCAAAGCATCCTTGGCACGCTGACCGCCGTGCATGACAGCCGCAAATCCGCCAATCACCAGTATCGCGACCCCGCCCCGGACCAGCAGTTCCCGCACGCAGAGCACCCCATCATCCGCACCCACCCCGAGACCGGGCGCCGCGCGCTGTTCGTCAATCGCGGTTTCACCACCCGGATCCCGCAGCTCACCCAAACCGAAAGCGACGCGCTGCTGGAGATGCTGTTCCGCCATGCCGAGACCCCGAAATTCGTCTGCCGCTTCAAATGGCAGCCCAACTCGGTCGCGTTCTGGGACAACCGCGCGGTGCAGCACCAGGCGCTTTGGGACTACTTCCCGCAACGCCGCTTCGGCTACCGCGTCACCATCTGCGGCGATCGGCCGCGATAACAGCGTCTCCGCCCCGCAGAATATACCTCCCCTGCGCCAGACCGGCCCGAAAGCCCCTTTCTGACCGCGCCATGCTCTGCTTAGGTGCGGGCGACAAACGCCGGATGGCCGAAGGAGTAAGACATGGCGGAGGAACTGCCCCCACGGGAGGCGATGGAGTTCGACGTGGTGATCGTCGGAGGCGGGCCGGCTGGCCTGGCCGCCGCCATTCGCCTGAAGCAACTCGCGCCGGATGCCGCCGTTTGCCTCGTCGAAAAGGGCAGCGAGATCGGGGCGCACACGCTGTCGGGCGCCGTGCTGGAACCGCGCGCGCTGAACGAGCTGATCCCGGACTGGAAGGAAAAGGGCGCCCCGCTCGATACGCCCGCCACCGAAGACCGGTTCCTGTTCCTGACCGAGGTCGCGGCGACCCGCCTGCCGACCCCGCCGCAGATGAACAATCATGGGAATTATATCGTCTCGCTGGGCAATGTCTGCCGCTGGCTCGGCACCCAGGCGGAAGAGCTGGGGGTGGAGATCTACCCGGGCTTCGCCGCAGCCGAAGTGCTGGAAGAAGACGGCCGCGTCGTGGGCGTCGCCACCGGCGACATGGGCGTGGGCAAGGACGGCGAACCCACCGACAATTTCGCCCGCGGCATGGAGCTGCGCGCCACCTATACCCTGTTCGCGGAAGGCTGCCGCGGGTCTTTGACCAAGCACCTGCTGAAGCGCTTCAACCTGCGCGACGGCGTGCAGGACCAGACCTATGCCATCGGCATCAAGGAGCTCTGGGAAATCCCGGCCGAGAACCACAAGCCCGGCTTCATCGAACACACCACCGGCTGGCCGCTGTCGATGGATACCTATGGCGGCTCCTTCCTCTACCATTTCGGCAAGAACCTCGTGTCCTACGGCTTCGTTGTCGGCCTGGACTACAAGAACCCCTGGCTGTCCCCGTTCGAGGAGATGCAGCGCTTCAAGACCCACCCCGATATCCGCAAGCATTTCGAGGGCGGGCGCCGCATCGCCTATGGCGCGCGGGCGCTGAATGAGGGCGGGCTGCAATCCATCCCCAGGCTGATCTTCCCGGGCGGGGCGTTGATTGGCGATTCCGCCGGCTTTGTGAACGTGGCCAAGATCAAGGGCACACATACCTCGATGAAGTCCGGCATGCTGGCGGCGGAAGCCGTGGCCGAGGCCCTGGCCGGCGACCGCCCGGCCGAACTGGCCGCATACCCGGAAGAACTGCGCGAAAGCTGGGTGTGGGACGAACTGTCGAAGGTCCGCAACATCCGCCCCGGCTTCGCCAAATTCGGCTTCATCGGCGGCATGATCAACGCCGCCGTGGATACCTACGTCTTCCGCGGCAAGGCGCCCTGGACGCTCAAACACGGGCACAAGGACAATGAGACGCTGGTGGATGCCAGCGCGGCCAAGCCCATCGCCTACCCCAAGCCGGATGGGGTGCTGACTTTTGACCGCCTGTCCTCGGTGTTCATCAGCAACACCAACCATGAGGAAAACCAGCCGGTCCACCTGAAACTGACGCAGCCCGAGACCGCGATCGCGGTGAACTGGAACCAATACCGCAGCCCGGAGACCCGCTATTGCCCGGCCGGCGTGTATGAGATCGTCGGCGCCGAGGAGGGCGATCCCAAGCTACAGATCAACGCCCAGAACTGCGTCCACTGCAAAACCTGCGACATCAAGGACCCGACCCAGAACATCAACTGGTGCACGCCGGAGGGCGGCGGCGGGCCGAGCTACCCCGGCGGGATGTAACGGCACGGGCGGAAGGCGGCGTTGCACGGATGCGCTCCGCCAATGCGCGGCCCTCCCGGACGGTCAGCGGATGCTGCATCAGAGCCAGGCCGCTCACGTCGTATGGGGTATTGATCGGGATGTGGCGCATCAAGGGCGCCAAGGCCTCGATCGGCTGCCCGGTCTCCACCAGCGCGCGCAGTACATGGGTGCGGGCGGTGATCGTGGCGGTGAGCGCCACGCTGGCACGGGTTGCCGCGCTATAGCGGCCATGGCTGCGGCGCGCGGCGGCGATGCGGGCGCGGCCCTCGGCGGTTTTGGGCCCCGTCGCGGCGCCGCCATGCATCCGGCAGCGGCCGTTTTGCATCGCCGGCCCCCGGCACGGGCAACCGAGGCGGGTGCGGGCGCCGCAGCGGGGGGCAAGGTTGGGATTGCCGCGCGGGTTGCCATTGCGCAGCGGGCCGGCCGGCCGTGCGGCCGCTTCTTCACGGTGCATGGGCTCTTGCGGTGATGGCGGCGGGGGGGCGATGGCCGGCGCGCGCGGCTCACGGTGTATGGGGTCTTTCGGCGCCTCCCGAAACAGCGGCGCCGAGGCCGGGTTCCACAGTCCCAGTATCGTGCGGGTGGCCGCGTAGATCGGCTTCCCCGGCCCCTCGACCGGCCGGCGCAGATCGGCGTGGCGACCGCTCCAGTGACCAGGGGAGGTGAGGCAGGAGGTCCAGAGCGGCGCGGGCTGCTCAGGGCGTATGGGGTTTTGCCCGCGGTGGAGCGGGGTCAGCATGGGCGCGGGTTCGGCGGGGCGGAGTTTGTTCATGGTTCGTTCGTACGCGAACCGGCGTCCCGCGCCAAGGCTTACAAGGGGGCGATGGGCGGGGTCCGTCTGACCGGCCGCCCCGCTCAGGCCTGCTTCGTCGCGATCAGGCTGCGCCGGATCTTACGGCCGCGTTCGACCTTGTCCTCGATATAGGCCGCGTCGCCCCAGCGGATGGCGCGGGCCATGGCCTGGGCGTCCTCCATGAAGCGTTGCAGCATTTCCAGCACCGCTTCCCGGTTGTTCAGGAAGATGTCGCGCCACATCACCGGGTCTGACGCCGCGATGCGGGTGAAGTCGCGGAAGCCGGAGGCAGCGAAGTTCACGACCTCCTGCCGGCTTTCATCGGCCAGATCATCGGCGGTGCCGCAGATGGTAAACGCGATCAGATGCGGCAGATGCGACACGATGGCGAGCACGCGGTCGTGATGGCCAGGCTCCATCCGCTCAACCATGGAGCCGCAGCGGCGCCAGAGTTCGGCGATTTTCTCGACCGCGTCCTCATCGGTGCCGGCGGGAGGGGTCAGCAGGGTCCAGCGGCCCTCGAACAAGGTGGTGAAGCCGGCGTCCGGGCCGGAATATTCGGTGCCGGCGACGGGATGCGCGGGCACGAAATGCACCCCGGCGGGGACCAGCGGGCCGATATCGCGGATCACCGATTGCTTGGTCGAGCCGACATCGGTCAGCACCGCGCCAGGCTCCAGATGCGGGGCGATGCGTTCGGCGAGCGCGGCGAAGGCCCCGACGGGGGCGCAGAGCATGACGCAATCCGCGCCCTTCACCGCCTCCGCCGCGTCCAACTCCACCCGATCGGCGAAACCGAGCTGCATGACGCGGTCGAGCGTCGCCTGGGTGCGGGCGTTGACCACGATCTCCGCGGCGATGTCCCCACGGTCCCGCGCGATGCGCGCGACGGAGGAGCCAATCAGGCCGATGCCGAGGAAGGCGATGCGTTTGAAGAGGGGCTCAGCCATGCCGGACGAACTCCGTCAGCCCTTCGATGATCAGGCCCACTTCCTCGGCGGTGCCGATGGTGATGCGCAGGCAGTGCGGCAGGCCGTAGCCGCCGACTTTGCGCACGATGATGCCGCGCTTGCGCAGGAAGGCGTCGGCCGCGTTGGCTTTATCGACGGTGACGAAGTCGGCCAGGACGAAATTGCCCTGGCTGGGCCAGACCTTGATGCCGGCGGCGGTGAGGCCGTCGGTCATCACCTGGCGGAATTCCGCGTTATGGGCGCGGCTGTGCTCGACCCAGCCCGGCTCCGCCAGCGCGGCGATGGCGGCGGCCTGCGCGGCGACCGAGACGTTGAACGGCCCGCGGACCCGGTTCAGCACATCGACCACCGCGGGCGGGGCGTAGCACCAGCCGATGCGCATCCCGCCGAGGCCGAAGATTTTCGAAAACGTGCGGGTCATGACCGTGTTGTCGGTCGCATCCACCAGCTTGATCCCGGCGTCGTACTCGTCCGCGGTCACGTATTCCGCATAGGCGGAGTCGATCACCAGCAGCACATGCGCGGGCAGGGCGGCGCGGAAGCGCGCCAGGGCCTCGGCGCTGACCATGGAGCCGGTGGGGTTGTTGGGATTGGCGATGAACACCAGCCGCGTGGCCGGGGACACGGCGGCCAGCATGGCGTCGAGGTCGGTCGCCATATCGCGCTCCGGCACCTTGATCACCTTGCTGCCGGCGTAGACGCCGGCGATTTCGTAGATGGTGAAGCCGTGCGCCGACATCACGATGTCCCGCCCCGGCCCACCATAGGACAGGCAGAACTGGTACAGCAGATCGTCGGATCCGGCGCCGCAGACGATGCGCGCGGGATCGAGGCCCCAGCGCTTGCCCAGCGCCGCGCGCAGCGCGGTGGCGCCGCCGTCGGGGTAGCGGAAGACCTCTTCCGTCGCTTCGCGGATCGCGGCCTGGGCGCCGGGGGGCACGCCGAAGGCGCCTTCGTTCGACGACAGCTTCACCGTCCGGTTGGCGCCGGCGACGGTCGACTCGCCGGCGACATAGGGATGAATGCCGAGAATTTCCGGGCGTGGGGTGGGGCCGGTCATGCGCGATCTCCCTGCATCGGTTCAGCGTAGCCGCCCAGCACGGCGGCGCGGCGGACGGCGCCCACCAATCGGCTGAGGCGCGGGTCATTGTCCTGGATATGGCCGCTGGTCTCGACCAGGGCGATGGCGGCGGGCGCCTCCGGGTCGCGGCGCAGCACGACCTGGTTCGGCGCCAGGCCGGCCGCGGTCAGGCTGTTGGTCAGGCGGTCCCGGCTGACATCGGCATCCAGCTCCACCACCAGCAGGGAGCGGTCATCCGCGCTGGCATCGGGCGGCGTGGTGGCGACCACGAGGGCCTGTGCCATCGGCGCGCCTTCGGTCCGCGGGACCCAGAAGGGCAGGCGGGCGATGACATGCAGGCGCGGGGTGCGATTGGCGAGCGTGGCCCACCAGGCATCGCGGGCGGCATCGGCCTCATTGGGGATCGGCAGGATGGCGACGGTGGCGGTGCCGGAGGTCACGTCGTTCAGCGCCTGGGCGGGGCTGGCGTGGGTCCGGAGCGGGGTGAGGGTGCCGAAATGTTCCCGCGCCAGCTGCGTGATCACCGCGCCGGGGCCGGCGTCGCAGACCGCGACGATGACGCGGGACTGCATGCCGGTCGTGCCCGCCAGCAATTCGCGCCACATGCGGAACAGGGTCTGGGCGGGCAGGGCGCCGGTGTGCCGGCTGACGAGGCGGCGGACGATGTCTGCCTCCCGCCCTGGGCGGAACGCGGCGGGTTTGCCGGACCGTGCGACCTGTTCGACGATGCGGGCGCGCCCGATCAGCAGGTCATGGATGGTGTTGTCGATCTGATCCAGTTCCGCGCGCAGGGCGGCCAGATCGGGGGGGGAGGCGGGTCGCCAGCCATCGACCGTGGCCTGGGCCTCGGTCCCGGATGATCCAGGGGCGGTATCAGGAGCAGAATTGGGCATCGGTCCGACCGGTTCAAAGCTGGCCCCCATAGCCGATGCCTGCCTCTCTGGAAACCCTCACGGGCGATCCGTTGGCATAAAGTAGGGGTTGATTCGTTAACCGAATAGGCGTCCATTACGGAAATACAGCTGTCGGTAGCAATGGGTGATGCGCCAGGCGGCCCGGTCGCATGGCCTATGTTCGGGGGATTAGTAACGATGAACGTGTATAAGCGTTTTCGCGACCTCGGTATCATCGTTCATATCATTGGCCTTTTAGGGTTGAGCGTATGGGGGGCTGCGGCTGCCCAGGCGGCGGATCCCCGGTTCGACCGTTCGCCGCCGAACAACCGTGGGGTGGTGCAGCTGGTGACCGGTGGTTCCGCCGGAGCATCCATTCGGATCGCCGAGGATCTCGCCTCGGTATTTGATGACGGTGCCACGCGCCGCCTGTTGCCGGTGATTGGCCGCAATGCGTTGCAGAATTACGCCGATCTGACGGTTCTGCGCGGGATCGATCTGGCGATCCTGCAGGCTGATGTCCTGGACGGGCTGCGTCAGCAGCGCGGCGCGGGCACGGTCGACAACACCTTCACCTATATCGCCAAGCTTTATAATGAGGAATTCCATCTCCTCGCCCGTGACGGCATCAACTCGGTTGCGGATCTGGCCAGGCGCAAGGTCAATATTGACGTCGCGGGGTCGGGGACGGTCATCACGGCGGAGCGCCTGTTTCAGTTGCTTGGCGTTCAGGTCGATGCGCAGCACGATCGGCAGGAAGTGGCGCTGGAACGGTTGCGCAAAGGTGAGATCGACGCGATGGCCTTCGTCGCCGGCAAGCCCTCGTCGCTATTTTTGGGCCACGGTCAGTACGACGGGCTGCATTTTGTCTCGATCCCGACGCCAGCCAATGTGACGGCGGTCTATACCCAGGCCAGCCTGACCAATGAGGATTATCCCAATCTGGTGAAAGCCGACGCACCCGTCACGACCGTCGCCGTGGGCACCATGCTGGCGGCGGCCAATCTGGCCCCGGATTCGGACCGTAACAAGGCGATCAACAGCTTCGTTGAGATCGTCTTCACCCAGTTCCCGACCCTGCTGGAGGCGGGGCATCATCCGAAATGGAAAGAGACCGATCTGTTCGCGGAACTGCCGGGTTGGAAGCGTTTTCCGGCGGCGCAACAATGGCTCGACAGGAACAAGGCGGTGCCGAAGCCCAAGCCGGCCGACACCCAGGCCGTGTTCTCCCGCTTCCTGAATACGAGACAACAAGCCATCGGCAGCGCCCCGTCATCCGATAGCCGCCGCCAGGAGTTGTTCGACGAATACCAAAAATGGCAGGCAAGCCAGGGTCAGAGCCGCTGATCCAAGCGACGTGAAACCCGCATTCTGAGGGAATGGAGAAACGGCGATGCGTTTTCATGGCGTTTTGCTGCTGATCGGCAGTCTTGTAGCGGCCTGCATGGCCTCGGCGGCCGAACCGGCCCCGGCGAAGGGGGGGACGCTGCGGTTCTCCGTCGAAGGTGAGCCGCCCAATTTCGATTGTCACGCCAATGTCTCGTTCGCGTTTTTGCACCCGGTCGCGCCGCACTATTCCACCCTGCTGAAGTTCGACGCGACGCAGTATCCCAAGGTCATGGGGGATCTGGCTGATAGTTGGACGGTTTCGGCGGACAAGCAGACCTATACCTTCAAGCTGCACCCCAATGTGCAATTTCACGACGGCACGGTGCTGACCTCGGCCGACGTGAAAGCGACCTACGAACGGATCGCCCATCCCCCGGAAGGCGTCGCCTCGGCCCGGCGCGTCGATTACGCATCGATCGCGTCGATCGAAACGCCCGATCCGTTGACGGTGGTTTTCCGCCTGCAATGGCCGGACGCGGCGATGCTGGCCAATTTTGCTTCGCCCTGGAACTGCGTGTATTCGGGCGCGAAGCTGGCCGCGGATCCGCAGTACCCCAAGACACATATCATGGGCACCGGACCCTTCGTGTTCGTGCAATACGAAAAGGGCAAGATCTGGACCGGCAAGCGCTGGGACCATTATTTCCGCGCGGGCCGACCCTATCTGGATGGCTATGAGGCCACGTTCATGGGCGGCAAGCCGGTCGTGGAGGCGATGAAGGAAGGCCGCATCCACGCGACGTTCCGCAGCTTCACGCCCACGGAAAAGGACGAGCTTGAAGCGGCCATGGGCGAGAAGGCCGTCACCTACGAGTCCCCCTGGGTGACCAACCTGTTGCTGACATTCAACACCAAGAAGCCCCCCTTCGACGACGCCCGGGTGCGCCGCGCCCTGTCCCTGGCCATCGACCGATGGGGCATGGCGGATACGCTGTCGAGCACCACGTTCATGAAATTCGTGGGTGGCATGATGCGCCCCGGCTACCTGATGGCCACACCGGAGTCGGCTTTGACCACCCTGCCTGGGTTCGGGCGCGACATCACCGCGGCCCAGGCCGAAGCCCGGCGCCTGCTGGCGGAGGCGGGCGTGAAGGACCTGACGATCCTGCTGACCAACCGCGATGTCATTATCCCCTATGGCCCGAGTGCCGATGCCGTGATCGCGGCCTGGAAGGCCATTGGCGTCACCGCGACGCAGGAAAAGAAGAACACCAAGGACTGGCAGGCCGCGCTCGACGGCGGCAACTTCACCGTCGCCTTCGATTTCATGTCGGATTATTTCGACGACCCGATGTTGCAGCTATCGAAGTTCGTGTCGCGCGATCTGTCGGCGCAGAATTACACCAATTCCTCCGACCGCACGCTGGACGCGCTGTTCATCGGGCAGGCGATCACCACCGACCCGCGGGAGCGTCTGGCGATCGTCCGCGATTTCGAAAAGCGTGCCATGAGTGAGGCCTATGCCGTGCCGATCCTGTGGTGGAACCGGATTATCGTCACGTCCAGCAAGATGAAGGGATGGAACATCACCCCGACCCATTACATCGGCCAGGACCTGGCGGATGTCTGGCTGAGCCCCTGACAGGGTGACGTTTCGCGGCAGGCAGTTGCGGGGCGCTGTCAGCCGTCCTATGCAAATGCCGTGATGGACCAGCCCCTGCCCCTCGCCGAGATCGCGCACAGCCACCTCACGTTCGTGGAGGGGTTCGCGCTGGATTGTGGCGTGACCCTGCCGGCGTTGACGGTGGCGTTTCGAACCTATGGCACGTTGAACAGCGAGCGCTCCAACGCGGTGCTGGTTTGCCATGCGCTGACCGGCGATCAATACGTCGCGGAGATCAGCCCGGTCACGGGCAAGGGCGGCTGGTGGGACCTGGTGATCGGGCCGGGGCGGCCGATCGACACGGACCGGTTCTTTGTGATTTGCGCCAATGTGCTGGGCGGCTGCATGGGCAGCACCGGTGCGCGCAGCCCGAAGGACGATGGCAGCGGGGACCGTTGGGGCACCGATTTCCCGCCGGTGACCATCCGCGACATGGTGCGGGCGCAGAAGCGGCTGATCGATCATCTGGGGATCACGCGCTTATTCGCGGTCCTGGGCGGGTCGATGGGCGGGATGCAGGTGCTGCAATGGGCGGCGAGCTACCCCGAATGCGTGTTCGCCGCCTTGCCGATCGCGACGGCGGCCTATCACTCGGCGCAGAATATCGCGTTCCATGAGGTTGGGCGTCAGGCGATCTTCGCGGACCCTCATTGGAATAATGGGCAGTACTGGCGGGACGGGCTGATCCCGGCGCGTGGTTTGGCGGTCGCGCGCATGTGCGCCCACATCACCTACCTCAGTGAAGAGGCGCTGACGCGAAAGTTCGGCCGCCGGCTGCAGAACGCCCCCAAGGATGCGGGGGAGGT
The DNA here is from genome assembly GCA_903918315.1 of uncultured Acetobacteraceae bacterium. GTDB lineage: Bacteria > Pseudomonadota > Alphaproteobacteria > Acetobacterales > Acetobacteraceae > Rhodopila. The sequence goes on from CAIXEA010000183.1 coordinate 20,706, forward strand.
CATGAGCCTGTTTGGCGAGATGTTCGAGGTTGAAAGCTACCTGCGCCATCAGGGCAGCACCTTCGTGCAGCGGTTTGATGCCAACGCCTATCTCACGATCACCCGGGCCTGTGACTTTTTCGACCTGGCGGCTGACTATGACGGCGATCTGGCGAACGCGTTCCGCGGCACCCGTACGCGGTTTCTGCTGGCGTCCTTCAGTTCTGACTGGCTGTATCCGACCGCGGCGAGCCGCTCGATCGCCCGGGCGTTGAACCGCGCGGGGGCGAATGTGTCCTTTGTGGAGTTCCCGACGGATAAGGGCCATGACGCGTTCCTGCTCGATGAACCGGATTTCCATCGGACGCTGGCGGGGTTTGTCCGCGGTTGCGCGATGCATGCGGGGTTGCCGGGCTAAACCCTGTCCGGCCATTTTGCAGTCGGGACCACAGTTTCATAAACCGTTCACGCGACCGGCTTTTCCGTAAGCCAGCACCCTCGGATACCTCATGACCACGCTCGACCCCGTCCGCTTCGTCGCCAAGAATATGCGTCTGGATCTGGAGCTGATCGCGCGAACGATCGCCCCGGGTTCGCGCGTGCTGGATATCGGCTGCGGTGACGGGGCGTTGATCGAGAAGCTGTTCCACGAAAAGGGCTGCGACGCCCGCGGCATCGAGATCGATATGGCGGAGGTGACGCAGGCCGTGGCGCATGGCTTGCCGGTGATGCATGGGGACGCGGACGTTGACCTCGCGCATTATCCGGATGCGGCCTTCGATTACGTGGTGTTGTCGCGCACGCTCCAGGCGGTTGAGCAGCCCCGGTCGGTGCTGCGCCAGATGCTGCGGATCGGCACCCGCGCGGTCGTCAGCTTCCCGAATTTCGGCCATTGGCTGGTTCGATGGCAATTGCTGAGTACGGGCCGGATGCCGATGACCACCACCTGGTCGCGCCCCTGGCATGAGACGCCCAATATTCATCCCTGCACCATCCGGGACTTCTTCGACCTCTGTGCGAATGAGGGTTATGTGGTTGAGACCTGGATGGCGATTGACGATGCCGGCGGCCGCGCGCCCTGGCGGCGCTTCCCCCGGCTGGCGAATCTGTTTGGGGAGCAGGGCCTGTTCGTCCTGCGGCGGGCTTAGAGCGGGTGGGCTACCTGGCCTCGGCCAGAACGAGCCGGCGGCGGGCCACCGGGCGGGTTGGCATCCCCGCATAGACGTCTTTCACGGCCTCGGTGATGGTGACGCCCGCGAGCCCGGGCACGAAGCGCCGACCGATGCGTTCGATCAGGGGGGCGGTGCGCAGGATCAGCCGCCAGCGTGTGGGCGGCATCCACAGGGCGGCGTCCTGGCGCTCAATCCTAAACAGCGCGCCGGTCAGTAATTGGGACAGCTGCCGCACGGTATAAGGATGGCCGTGGCCGAAGGGCGTGCTTTCGGCGTGCGCCCACAGCCCCGCGCGGTTGGGCGCCACGACCAGAAGGCGCCCATCATCCTTCAGCACCCGCCAGGCTTCGCGCAGCATGCGACGGGCACTCTCGGCCGATTCCAGCCCGTGAATGAGCAGGACGCGATCGAACGTGAGGTCCGCGAAGGGCAGCGCATCCTCCTCCGCGGCGCAGGACAGGCCGGCCGAACCGGTGGGCCAGCTGGTCGCGCCCATCTGCGCGGGGGTGACGGCGACGCAGCGGCGGGCTTCGTCCCGCCATAGCCGCAGATAGGGGGGCGCATGCCCGATGCCCAGGACCGAGTCGCTGGCGAGATTGGGCCATAACAGATGCAGCCGCTGCCGCAGCAGGCGTGCGGTGACGGCGCCGCGGGCGGAGCTGTAAAACGTCTCTGCTGCTTGCGCATCGGTCGCCATGCCGCGATGCTATACCACAAAAGCCGGCTTCCGGCGGTACCGCGAAGGGTCCCCACGATGACAATCACCGCGCAACCCGTACCCATTTTGAACGACAATTATGCCTGGCTGCTCAAGGACACCGAGACGGGCGCGACGGCGATCGTGGATCCGGCGGAAGGTCCGCCCATCATCGCCGCGATCGAGGCGGCCGGCGGGCGGTTGGACATGATCCTGTTGACGCATCACCACGGTGATCATGTCGCGGCGACGGATGAGGTGCGGGCGCGTTTCCCATGCACCGTGGTTGGCGCCGCGGCCGATGCGCACCGCCTGCCAAAGCTGGATATCGCGGTGCGGGAGGGGGACACGGTCGCTCTTGGCAACGCGCGGGGCCGGGTGATCGATACCCCGGGCCACACCAACGGCCAGATCAATTTTTTCTTCCCGGAGGGACCGGTGCTGCTATCCGGCGACACGCTCTTCAGCCTGGGCTGCGGGCGGCTGATCGAGGGTACGGCGGCGGACATGTTCGGGAGCCTGGCGAAGCTGAAGGCGCTGCCCGGCGATACGCTGGTCTGCTGTGGCCATGAATACACCGAAAGCAATGCCCGCTTCGCCCTGGCGGTCGATCCGGACAACGCGGCGCTGCGGGCGCGAGTCGCCGAGGTGCGGGCGCAGCGCGCGGCCGGCAAGCCGTCGGTGCCGTCACGCATGGCGGATGAGTGTCAGACCAACCCATTCCTGCTGGCGCCAGACATCGCCAGCCTGGCGGATGTGCGTGGGAAGAAGGACAAGTTCTGAAATTGGATCGCGGGATTTAGTTCGTCGGTGACTCCACCTACGGTCATCCCGCTCGAAAAATTGGTTCGCGGGATTCAGACCTCCGGTGATTCCACCTACGGTCATCCCGCTTAGGGGAATATCGCTCATGAAGCTCTACTACTCCGGCACCAGCCCTTATGTGCGCAAGGTCATGGCCTGCGCGATCGTTCGGGGACTCGACGAACGGATCGAGACGCATCCGTCCAACCCGCATGCCTCACCGGCCGATTTGCTGGCCGATAATCCGCTGTCCCGAGTCCCGTGTCTGGTCACCGACGACGGCCTTTCGCTGTATGACAGCCCTGTGATTTGCGAATACCTGGACAGTCTCGGGGCCGCGGCGCCGCTGTTTCCCGCCGCGGGTCCGGCGCGGTGGCGGGCGTTGAAGCTGCAGGCGATGGGCGACGGTATCCTCGACTCGGCAGTTCCCTGCCGTGGGGAGCTTGGGAAGCCTCAGGAGGCCGCCCGGGACGCCCTGATCGCGCGCTACAAGGCGGCCATGGCCCGCACGGTGGACGCGCTGGAGGCTGATGTGCCGGGCTCTGAGGTGTCTATTGGCACCATCGCGGTGGCGTGTGCCCTGGGATACCTCGATTTTCGCTTTGGTTCGGAGCCCTGGCGGCCTGCGCATCCGAAGCTGGCGGCGTGGTTTGAGGCGTTCGCGCGGCTTCCGGCCCTGGCCGGGACCGCTCCGAAGGAATGAGTTCGCGACGGTGCGCGGAATCCTGCGATGTGCCGCTTGACTCAGGCATAACCCGCAACTAGGTTCCGCGCCCTCGGCTCACCCCATCGACTGCAAGGGTGTCCGTCGATCGCAGACCAAAGATGTAGCCGGCGCCGCCCCGCGAAAGGGCCTAGGCCGGTTGCCTCAGGGACCCCGCGGGGTGGGATTATTCCCACGCTGGCGGGTTTGTTTGTTATTGGCGGGCGTGCTCAGTGGGTGGGTGACGCGATACAGGATTGTGAAAGAGGGTCCATGCCGACCATCAACCAGCTCATTGCCCACGGGCGCGAGCCTCAGAAGACCCGGAACAAAGTTCCGGCATTGCAAGGCTGCCCGCAGAAGCGTGGTGTCTGCACGCGTGTCTACACGACCACGCCGAAGAAGCCGAACTCGGCTCTTCGTAAGGTGGCGAAGGTGCGTCTGACCAACGGGTTCGAAGTCGTTAGCTACATCCCGGGTGAAGGTCATAACCTTCAGGAGCACTCCGTCGTGCTCATCCGTGGTGGCCGCGTGAAGGACCTTCCGGGCGTTCGTTATCATATCCTGCGCGGTGTGCTGGATACGCAGGGCCTTCCGAAGCGTCGTAAGCGTCGTTCGCTCTACGGCGCGAAGCGGCCGAAGTAAGGGAGCGACCAGATGTCCCGCCGTCACCGCGCTGAGAAGCGTGAAATTCTGCCGGATGCGAAGTTCGGCGACGTTGTGCTGAGCCGTTTCATGAACGCGCTCATGTATGATGGCAAGAAGTCCGCCGCCGAGACGATTGTCTACAGCGCCCTCGACGTGATGAAGCGTCGCGGTGGCCCGCAGGCTGATCCGATCCGCATGTTTCATGAGGCGCTGGACAACGTTAAGCCGGCTGTTGAAGTGCGTTCCCGCCGTGTCGGCGGTGCGACCTATCAGGTGCCGGTGGAAGTCCGCACGGAACGTCGGCAGGCGCTGGCGATCCGGTGGCTCATCGATGCGGCCCGCAAGCGCGGGGAGCAGACGATGCAGGATCGGCTTTCCAACGAGCTGCTGGACGCGGTGAACAACCGTGGTTCGGCCGTGAAAAAGCGGGAAGACACCCATCGGATGGCCGAAGCCAACAAGGCTTTCAGCCACTACCGCTGGTAAACAGTTAATTCACTCAACGGACCATCACCTGGATCCTCGGAGCATACGACGATGGGTAAGGCGAAATTCGAGCGGAACAAACCGCACTGCAACATTGGCACGATCGGCCACGTCGATCATGGCAAGACGTCGCTGACCGCGGCGATCACGAAGATTCTGGCGGAGACCGGTGGGGCGACCTTCACCGCTTACGACCAGATTGACAAAGCGCCCGAAGAAAAGGCGCGCGGCATCACGATCTCCACGGCGCACGTGGAATATGAGACCGCGAACCGCCACTATGCGCACGTCGACTGCCCTGGCCATGCTGACTATGTGAAGAACATGATCACCGGCGCCGCGCAGATGGACGGCGCGATCCTGGTGGTTTCGGCTGCTGACGGCCCGATGCCGCAGACCCGTGAGCACATCCTGCTCGCCCGCCAGGTTGGTGTGCCGGCACTGGTGGTGTTCCTGAACAAGTGCGACATGGTCGACGATCCGGAACTGCTGGAACTCGTTGAGATGGAAGTGCGCGAGCTGCTTTCGTCCTACCAGTTCCCGGGCGACGATATCCCCATCATCAAGGGTTCGGCTCTGTGCGCGCTGGAAGACAGCAACGCCGATCTCGGCCGCAAGGCGATCCTGGAGCTGATGGCCGCGGTTGACGCGTACATTCCGCAGCCGGAGCGTGCGACGGATCGTCCGTTCCTGATGCCGATCGAAGACGTGTTCTCGATCTCTGGCCGTGGCACGGTTGTGACCGGCCGCGTGGAGCGTGGCATCGTGAAGGTTGGCGAGGAAGTCGAGATTGTTGGCCTGAAGCCGACCGTCAAGACTGTCGTGACCGGTGTGGAAATGTTCCGCAAGCTGCTCGATCAAGGGCAGGCTGGCGACAACATCGGTGCGCTGCTGCGTGGCACGAAGCGTGAAGATGTTGAGCGTGGTCAGGTCCTGGCGAAGCCGGGCACCATCAACCCGCACACCAAGTTCAAGGCTGAGGCTTACATCCTGACGAAGGAAGAGGGTGGCCGTCACACGCCATTCTTCACCAACTACCGTCCGCAGTTCTATTTCCGCACGACCGACGTGACGGGCATGGTTCAGCTGCCGGAAGGCGTTGAGATGGTTATGCCGGGCGACAACGTCTCGATGGATGTGGAGCTGATTGCTCCGATCGCCATGGATGACGGTCTGCGTTTCGCCATTCGCGAAGGTGGCCGCACTGTCGGCGCCGGCGTGGTGGCCAGCATCACTGCCTAACGACTGCGACCTCGGTTTTCCGTCTCATGCCCATGCGGGCATGGGGCGGGACGCTGAAACCGGCCGCTAGCGTTGGCGGGACCCCAGAAGAGCGAATTATGGACAACCAGAATATCCGCATCCGGCTCAAGGCCTACGATCACCGCGTGCTCGACAACAGCACGAAGGAAATCGTGAACACGGCCAAGCGCACGGGCGCCCGGGTTCGCGGACCGATCCCGCTGCCGACCCATATCGAGCGTTTCACTGTGAACCGCTCTCCGCATGTCGATAAAAAGAGCCGCGAGCAGTTCGAAATCCGGACTCACCGCCGCCTGCTCGACATCGTCGAACCCACGCCGCAGACGGTGGACGCGCTGATGAAGCTCGACCTCGCCGCTGGCGTGGACGTCGAGATCAAGATCTAAGCCGGGCCCGGGAGAGAACAACGCCATGCGTACCGGATTGCTGGCCAAAAAGCTGGGTATGAGCCGCATCTTTAAAGATGATGGCACCCATGTGCCCGTGACAATTCTGCATCTGGATCAGCTGCAGGTCGTCGCCGCGCGCACCACCGAGAAGGACGGCTACAACGCCGTGCAGCTCGGTTGGGGCAAGGCCAAAGTGAAGAATGTGTCTCAGCCGCAGCGCGGCCACTTCGCCAAGGCGAAGGTGGAGCCGAAGAAGAAGCTGGTTGAGTTCCGCGTTGCCGCCGACGCTCTGCTTGAGCCGGGCGCGACCTTGTCCGCCGCGCATTTCGCGCCGGGTCAGAAGGTCGATGTCTGCGGCACATCCAAGGGCAAGGGCTTTGCCGGCGGTATGAAGCGTTGGAATTATGCGGGCCTTGAGGCCAGCCATGGCGTTTCGGCGAGCCATCGTAGCCTTGGTTCGACCGGTAACCGCCAGGATCCCGGCCGCACCTTCAAGAACAAGAAGATGGAAGGCCATCTGGGTGTGGATCGTATCACCACCCTGAACCTTGAGATCGCGGCGGTCGATGCGGACAAGGGTCTGCTGATGATCAAGGGCGCGGTTCCGGGTTCGAAGGATGGCTATGTGCTGGTGCGCGATGCCATCAAGAAGGCTCGCCCGGCGAATGCCCCGTATCCGGCCGCGTTGCTCGACGTGGTTGCGGGCTAAGGACGAACACCGATGCAGATCGCAATCACCACTCTCGATCAGGGTAGCGCCGGCCAGGCCGACCTCCCGGACGACATCTTCGCCGCGGCGCCTCGCGCTGACATCATGGCGCGGGTTGTGCATTGGCAGTTGGCCAAGCGCCGCTCGGGCAATCACAAGGTCAAGGGGATGGCGGAAGTTTCCGGCACCACCAAGAAGCCTTACAAGCAGAAGGGCACGGGCAACGCCCGTCAGGGCAGCCTGCGTTCGCCGCAGTTCCGCACGGGTGGCGTTGTTCATGGTCCGGTCGTGCGGTCGCACGAATACAGCCTGAACAAGAAGGTTCGCCGTCTTGGCCTGATCTCCGCGCTGTCGCAGAAGGCCGCCGAGGGCAAGCTGATCGTTCTCGACGCCGCTGCCGGCGCCATGAAGACCAGCGAACTGGCCAAGAAGCTGAAGGCTCTGGGCTGGCGTTCGGCTCTGATCGTCGATCATGTGGTTGACCAGGATTTCCTGCGTGCCAGCCGCAACATTCCGAGCGTCGATCTGCTGCCGACGGTTGGGGCGAATGTTTATGACATTCTGCGCCATGACGTTCTGGCGATCACCACGGCTGGCGTCGCTGGCCTGACCGAGCGCCTGAACCCGACCGTCCAGGCTGCCAACATCGGAGAGGCGGCATGAGCGAGACCACCAAAAAGCGCGGACCGCAGCTTTCGCGGGAAGCGATGTATGAAATCATCCGCCGCCCGATCATCACTGAGAAGGCGACGATGCTGTCGGAACAGAACCAGTTCGTGTTCCAGGTAGCGATCGATGCGACCAAGCCGAATATCAAGGCGGCGGTGGAAGCGTTGTTCAATGTGAAGGTCGAAGGCGTGAACACGCTGGTTCAGAAGGGCAAGACGAAGCGCTTCAAGGGCCGGCCTGGTGTTCGTTCCGACGTGAAGAAAGCCTTCGTCCAGCTGGCGGCCGGTCAATCGATCGACTTCACCACCGGCCTCTCATAAGGCACGCGCGAGATGGCACTGAGACAATTTAATCCGGTCACGCCCAGCCTTCGTGGCACGGTTCTGATCGATCGTTCCGAGCTCTGGAAGGGCAAGCCTGTCAAGGGCCTGACCGAAGGGCAGCACAGCAACGGTGGCCGTAACAACCACGGCCGCATCACCAGCCGGTTCCGTGGCGGCGGGCACAAGCAAGCCTACCGCGTTGTGGACTTCAAGCGTCGCAAATTTGACGTTGCGGGCGTGGTGGAGCGGTTGGAATACGACCCGAACCGCACCTCGTTCATCGCGCTGATCAAGTATCAGGACGGTGAGCTGGCCTATATCCTGGCGCCGCAGCGTCTGAAGGTGGGCGACTCGGTGATTGCCGGCGCGCGCGCCGACATCAAGCCGGGCAATGCGATGCCGATGGGCGCGATCCCGGTTGGCACGATCATCCACAACATCGAGATGAAGCTCGGTGCCGGTGGCAAGATCGCTCGTTCCGCCGGAACCTACGCCCAGCTGGTCGGCAAAGATGCCGGCTATGCCCAGGTGAAGCTGATGTCCGGTGAGCTGCGCATGATCCGCGCGGAGTGCATGGCCACCATTGGTGCCGTGTCCAACCCGGACAACATGAACCAGAAAGTCGGCAAGGCCGGCCGTATGCGTTGGTTGGGCTTCCGTCCGCATAACCGCGGTGTCGTGATGAACCCGGTCGATCACCCGCATGGTGGTGGCGAAGGCCGCACCTCGGGCGGCCGTCATCCGGTCACGCCGTGGGGTCTGCCGACGAAGGGCTATAAGACGCGCACCAACAAGCGGACGGATAGCCTGATCATCCGTCGCCGTAACAAGGGCAAATAACGATGGCGCGTTCTGTCTGGAAAGGTCCGTTTGTTGACGGATACCTCCTGAACAAGGCCGAAACCTCGCGGGCTTCGGGGCGCAACGAGATCATCAAGATCTGGTCGCGTCGCTCGACGATCCTGCCGCAGTTCGTGGGTCTCACGTTCGGTGTCTACAACGGCCACAAGTTCCTGCCCGTGCAGGTGAACGAGAACATGGTCGGCCACAAGTTCGGCGAGTTCTCGCCGACCCGGACGTTCACCGGGCATTCGGCCGACAAGAAGGCGAAGCGGGGCTGACATGAGCAAGCCGAACACACCGCGCGCGCTCGCGGATACCGAGGCTCAGGCCATCGTCAGCAATCTGCGGATCAGCCCGCGGAAGTTGAACCTGGTGGCTGGGATGATTCGCAATCTGCCCGCGCAGAAGGCCGTCGCCACGCTGACCTTCAGCAAGCGGCGCATCGCGCAGCAGGTCAAGAAGGCGCTGGAAAGCGCGATCGCGAACGCGGAAAACAACCACCAGCTCGATGTCGACCGTTTGGTCGTTTCGCGCGCCGAGGTTGGCCGTTCCGTGGTTATGCGTCGCTTCCATGCCCGCGGCCGTGGCCGTGCGGCCCGCATCGAGAAGTGGTTCAGCCACCTCAAGATCGTCGTGGCTGAACGCGCTCAAGCCGTCGAAACCACCGTCGAGTCCCCTGGGGAGGCCGCATAATATGGGTCACAAAGTAAACCCGATCGGTCTGCGCCTCGGGATCAACCGCACCTGGGATAGCCGCTGGTTCGCCGGCAAGGACTATGCCTCGCTGCTGCATGCGGACGTGTCGCTGCGTGCGCATCTGCGCAAGAAGCTGCATGGCGCCGGCGTGTCTCGTGTGGTGATTGAACGTCCGGCGAAGAAGCCGCGTGTGACGATCTACGCCGCCCGCCCGGGCGTTGTGATTGGCAAGAAGGGCCAGGACATCGAGGTCTTGAAGAAGGACCTCAGCAAGATGGCCAAGGCTGAGGTGTCGCTGAACATCGTTGAAATCCGCAAGCCGGAAATCGACGCGACGCTGGTTGCCGAGAACATTGCCCAGCAGCTGGAACGCCGCGTTGCGTTCCGCCGTGCGATGAAGCGTGCCGTGCAGTCCGCGATGCGGTTGGGTGCCCAGGGCATTCGAATCAATTGCGGTGGGCGTCTCGGTGGCGCCGAAATCGCCCGTGTGGAGTGGTATCGTGAAGGCCGCGTGCCTTTGCACACCCTGCGCGCGGACATCGATTACGGTGTGGCGACGGCTAAGACAACCTATGGCACCTGCGGCGTAAAAGTCTGGGTGTTCAAGGGCGAAATCCTGCAGCACGATCCGATGGCGCAAGACCGGCGCGCCGCGGAACAGGCTCCTCAGAGGTAGACGGACGATGCTGTCCCCCAAGCGCACTAAATTCCGCAAGCAGCACAAGGGCCGGATTCACGGCGTGTCCAAAGGTGGCACGTCCTTGAACTTCGGGTCCTTTGGCCTGAAAGCCCTGGAACCGGAGCGGATCACCGCCCGCCAGATCGAGTCCGCCCGTCGCGCGATTACGCGTGCGATGAAGCGTGCCGGTCGCGTGTGGATCCGTATCTTCCCGGATGTTCCTGTGTCGACCAAACCGGCCGAAGTCCGCATGGGCTCCGGCAAGGGGTCGCCGGAATTCTGGGTGGCCCGGGTTGCTCCTGGCCGCATCATGTTCGAGATCGACGGCGTTCCGGTCGACATTGCCAAGACGGCTCTGTCGCTCGGCGCGGCGAAGCTGCCGATCAAGACGAAATTCATCGCCCGTATCGGAGACGCCTGATATGGCAAAGACGGTACAGAACAAGGCCACAGATGTTCGGACGAAGACTCCGGATGAGCTGAACGCGCTGCTCCTCGACCTTCGGAAGGAGCAGTTCAATCTGCGCTTTCAGCGGGCGGCCGGGCAGAACGAAGGCATTGGTCGCGTGAAGCAGGTTCGCCGCGAGATCGCGCGTGTGAAAACAATCATGGCGGAGAAGTCTGTTTCTCCCGCCACTCAGTCGTAAGGAGCAAGGGCGATGCCAAGGCGCGTCCTGACCGGGCGAGTGACCAGCGATAAGATGGACAAGACCATTACGGTTCTTGTGGATCGTCGCGTCATGCACCCGCTGTATAAAAAGTTCATTCGCAAGTCGAAGAAATACGCTGCGCATGACGAAGACAACACCTGCAAGATCGGCGACCTGGTCCGGATCGAGGAATGCCGTCCGATCAGCAAGCGCAAGACCTGGCAGGTGATCGAGCGGAACGGTCAGCCCCTGGTTGCGCCGCAGCTTGAAGGAGTCGCGGCATGATTCAGTCAGAGTCCCATCTCGACGTCGCCGACAATTCCGGCGCCCGTCGTGTGATGTGCATCAAGGTCCTCGGCGGCTCGAAGCGCAAGACGGCTTCGGTCGGTGACGTGATCGTGGTGTCGATCAAGGACGCCATTCCCCGTGGCAAGGTTAAGAAGGGCGACGTCCACCAGGCGGTGATCGTGCGCACGTCTTATCCCGTGCGCCGCGCCGATGGTTCGGCCATTCGGTTCGACCGCAACGCCGCCGTGCTGATCAACAAGCAGCAGGAGCCGATTGGCACCCGCATCTTTGGGCCGGTGGTTCGTGAACTGCGTGGGCGCAAGTTCATGAAGATCATCAGCCTTGCGCCGGAGGTGTTGTAATGGCCGCGCGTATTCGCAAGGGCGACAACGTCCTGGTGATCAGCGGCGCCAGCAAAGGGCGCCGTGGTGAGGTTCTTCGGGTTATTCCGAAGGAAGACCGCGCCGTGGTCCAGGGTGTGGCGGTTGCCAAGCGCCATTTGAAGGCGCGTAGCATGGAGGAGCCGGGTGGCATTCAGGAGCGTGAAGCGCCTGTGCATCTGTCGAACCTGATGCTGATCGATCCGAAGACCGATAAGCCGACGAAGGTCGGGTTTCGTGTGCTGGAAGACGGTCGCAAAGTCCGCGTCGCGAAAGCGACCGGCGATGTGATCGAAAGCTGAGGCAAGTATCATGAGCGGAACAAAGGGTGCCCCCAAGAGCGGCGCTAAGGGCAATGCGAAGGCTGGTGGCGGTCGCGCCGGTGGGCAGGGTGCTGCTCCTCCGACCCGCGAAGCCCGTCGTGCGGCGCGCGAAGCGTTGATGGCCGGCGCGGACGAGACACCGTCCGCTTCGCCGGACGAAATGCCGCGGATGAAGAAGCGATACAATGACGAGATCGGCGCCGCGCTGCGGGCCGAATTCGGGTACAAGAACCCGATGCAGGTGCCGAAGCTGGAGAAGATCGTCATTAACATGGGCGTTGGCGAAGCCACCGGTGACCAGAAGAAGCTGGACGCCGCGGTGCTGGAACTGATGGCGATCAGCGGCCAGAAGCCGGTCAAGACGGTGGCCAAGAAGGCCATCGCCGGGTTCAAGATCCGCAAGGGTCTGCCGATCGGTTGCAAGGTCACGCTGCGCGCGGCCCGCATGTATGAGTTCATGGACCGCCTGGTCACGATCGCGCTGCCGCGTGTTCGCGACTTCCGTGGGATTACCGGGAAGGGCTTCGACGGCCGCGGCAATTTTGCCATGGGCGTGAAGGAGCAGATTATTTTCCCGGAAATCAACTACGACAAGGTTGAGTCCGTGCGTGGGATGGACATTCAGTTCGTCACTTCCGCGAAGACCGATGCCGAAGCGAAAGCGCTGCTCAAAGCGTTTGATCTGCCTTTCGCCCTTTGAAGACTTTTTTGGAAAACCATCGGGCGGCCCAACCCGGGTCGACTGACAGGTTCCGGAGGATATAGACAGGATGGCCAAGACATCTCAGGTCAACCGGAACGCCATGCGGACTCGCATGGCGAAGCGTGACAAAGAGAAGCGCGCCGCGCTGAAGGACGTATTGATGGATCGTACCCTCCCGGTGGAGGATCGCTTCAATGCGTCTCTGAAGCTGGCTCAGCTGCCCCGCAATGGTGCTGCTGTTCGTGTTCGGCTGCGCTGTGAGCTGACGGGCCGCTCACGCGGGAACTACCGTAAGTTCAAGCTGTGCCGTATCGCCCTTCGTGACATGGCCAGCGCGGGACAGATCCCGGGCATGGTCAAGTCGAGCTGGTAAGGGAGGCACGCACTTATGTCGCTTTCCGATCCCTTGGGTGATATGCTGACTCGCATTCGCAACGCGCAACGTGCGCGTCATGCGACCTGCCTGTCGCCCGCCTCACATTTGCGTTCGAACGTGCTGGGCGTGTTGAAGCGTGAAGGCTTCATTCGCGGCTACGCCGCTGAAGAACTTCGTCCCGGTGTCGCGCAGCTGCGCATCGAGTTGAAGTACAACGAAGGCGAACCGGTGATTAAGGAGATCCACCGGGTCTCCAAGCCGGGTCGGCGCGTGTATTCGAAGATCAAGGAACTGCCGCGGGTCTATGCTGGCCTGGGTATTTCCATCCTGTCCACGCCGCGAGGCGTGATGAGCGATGCCGAGGCCCGCGCTGCCAATGTTGGCGGCGAAGTCCTCTGCCGCGTGTTCTGAGGGAGAGCCGCGAATGTCGCGCGTAGGCAAATATCCCGTCACAGTCCCAGCCGGCGTCCAGGTGGCGATCGCTGGTGGCATGTTCACGGCGAAAGGCAAGCTGGGCGAACTCCAGATGCCCGTGACCGATCGGGTCGAAACGAAGATCGAGGGTAACCTGGTCAGCGTCTCGCCCCGGACGAAGGAGACTCAGGACCGGATGATGTGGGGCACCACGCGTGCGCTCATCGCCAACATGGTCAAGGGTGTGTCCGACGGTTTCACGAAGTCGCTGGAAATCACCGGAACGGGTTACCGCGCCGCAGTGCAGGGTTCGAACCTCGAGATCAATCTCGGGTTCTCGCATCCTGTGATCTATCCGGTTCCGGCCGGGATCAAGATCACCTGCGAGCGTCCGACGTCGATCAAGGTCGAAGGCGTCGATAAGCGTCTCGTCGGTCAGGTCGCCTCTGAAATCCGCGGTTTCCGTCCGCCGGAGCCCTATAAGGGCAAGGGCGCGCGCTACACGGATGAGACGATCCGGCGCAAGGAAGGCAAGAAGAAGTAACATGAGCGCCACACAAGATCTTCGGAACCGCCGGCGCGATCGTCTGCGCTTCCAGCTCCGCATCAAGTCCAACGGGCGTCCGCGCCTGTCGGTGTTCCGCTCCGGCAAGAACATCCACGCGCAGATCATTGACGACAGCCAGGGGCGCACGCTCGCGTCTGCCTCTACGCTGGATAAGGATTTGCGCGCGACCATCCGCACCGGCGCCGACAAGGCAGCCGCCGCGGCAGTGGGTAAACTGGTCGCGGAGCGTGCGCTCGCGGCTGGTGTCACTCAGGTCGTGTTCGACCGTGGCTCTTATCTGTATCACGGCCGCGTTAAGGCGCTGGCCGAGGCCGCCCGCGAAGGCGGGTTGGCCTTCTAGGGGAACGCAAGTCAATGGCACGTGAACCGAGAGAAGGTGGCGGCGGACGTGGTCGCGATCGCGAGCGCGAACGCGGTGGTGACCGTGAGGCCGATGATGGCATCATCGACAAGCTGGTGACCATCAATCGCGTTGCGAAGGTGGTGAAAGGTGGACGCCGTTTCGCGTTTGCCGCACTGGTCGTCGTGGGTGATCAGAAGGGCCGGGTTGGGTATGGCGCGGGCAAGGCTCGCGAAGTGCCGGAAGCGATCCGCAAGGCGACGGAGCGTGCCAAGCGCGGCATGATCCGGGTGCCGATGAAGGAAGGCCGCACGCTGCACCACGATGTCGAAGGGCATTTTGGCGCTGGTAATGTGATCCTTCGCTCCGCCGACGCAGGCACGGGCATCATTGCCGGTGGCCCGCTGCGTGCGGTGTTTGAAACCCTTGGTATTGGCGACGTTGTTGCCAAGAGCCTGGGCAGCCGCAATCCGCATAACATGGTGAAGGCCACCTTCGCCGCGTTGCAGAAATGCGCCAGCCCGCGTTCGGTCGCGACCCGCCGTGGCAAGAAGGTGTCCGACCTGTTCGGGCGTCGTGAAGGCCCCGCGGTTGCCGGGACGGAGGCGCAGGCCAATGTCTAAGGTTCGCGTTACGCAAATCGCGTCTCATCTGGGCCGTAAGCCGGGCCAGAAAGAGACTCTGACGGGCCTCGGCCTTAACAAGATACGGGCCACGCGCGAGTTGGAGGATACGCCTTCCATTCGTGGCATGATCCGCAAAGTTGCCCACCTGATCAAGGTGGAGGAGCTTTCTTAAGATGAACCTGAACGAACTGCGGGATAATCCCGGCGCGCGCCTGAAGTTCAAGCGGCTTGGCCGCGGCATTGGCTCGGGCAAGGGCAAGACCTCCGGCAAGGGCGTCAAGGGCCAGAAGGCGCGCGAAGGCGTGTCCCTGAATGGCTTCGAAGGCGGTCAGCTGCCGATCTATCGGCGTCTTCCGAAGCGGGGGTTCCACAACCTGTTCCGCAAGGAATATGCGCCGGTGAACCTTGGCTCGCTGGATAAGGCGATCGCGGCTGGGAAGCTCGATGCGAGCCAGCCGATCACGGAGGCTGCGATCATCGCGGCCGGCCTGGCGGATCGGGCTTTGGCGGGCGTTCGGCTGCTGGCCAATGGCACGATCACCCGGGCGGTGACGATTACGGTTTCTGGTGCCTCTGCCACCGCTCGCGCGGCGATCGAGGCGGCCGGCGGCACCATCACGACGACGGTTGCTGTCGCGGCGGCCGCTGAAGCCTAAGGTCATGCACCACCGGTAAGCGTGAAAAGGCACAGTGGATCATGTCCCTGTGCCTTTTGCGTCTTCCGGACGATCATCGCCCCGATGAGTATCGTGCCGCCTTGCGCCCGGACGGGACAGGGCCGAAATTGGGGCGATCAGCAAGGGACATCATATGGCCTCCGCCGCCGAGCAGTTAGCGTCCAACATGAGCCTGGGGGTCTTCTCCAAGGCCACCGAGCTCAAGCAGCGACTCTGGTTCACCATTGCCGCGCTGGTGGTGTACCGTATTGGCACCTACATTCCTGTTCCCGGCGTGGATGCGTCGGTGATGTCGGAGATGTTGAGCAGCCACGGTGGCGGCATCCTGGGCATGTTCGACATGTTCTCGGGTGGCGCGTTGGGTCGCATGACCGTCTTCGCGCTGAATATCATGCCCTATATCAGTGCCAGCATCATCGTGCAGCTGATGTCCGCGGCGATCCCCCAGCTTGAAACCCTGAAGAAAGAGGGTGAGTCGGGGCGCAAGAAACTCAATCAATATACCCGATACCTGACGGTTCTGATCGCGTTGTTCCAGTCCTATGGCATTGCCATCGGTCTTGAGAGCATGCGGGGCTCCTTTGGTTCCGCGGTGATTGATCCGGGTATGTTTTTCCGCTTTTCCTGCGTGATCACGCTGGTTGGCGGGACCATGTTCCTGATGTGGATCGGGGAGCAGATTACCGCGCGCGGCGTCGGCAACGGCACCAGCCTGATCATCATGGCCGGTATCGTCGCCAATTTGCCCCGCGCTGGCGCGAACCTGCTGGAGCTTGGCCGCACGGGCGCGGTTTCGGCGTTCTTCCTGCTGTTTTTCATGGCGCTGGCGGTTGGCACGATTGCTGCGATCGTCTATGTCGAGCGTGCGCAGCGCCGCGTTCCGGTCCAATATCCGAAACGTCAGGTCGGCAACCGGATGTTCGGCGGCGACTCGACGCACATGCCGTTGAAGATCAACACCTCGGGCGTTATTCCGCCGATTTTTGCCAGCTCCATCCTGATGATTCCGGCGACGCTGGCGGGCTTCGCGACGGGTGGGCCCGGCTGGGTGCAATGGCTCACGGCGCAGCTGGCGCATGGGCAGCCGCTGTACATGGCGCTTTATGCGTTCATGATCATCTTCTTCGCGTATTTCTACACCGCTGTGGTGTTCAATCCGGAGGAGACCGCGGACAACCTCAAGAAGTATGGCGGTTTCGTGCCTGGCATTCGGCCGGGTTCGGCGACGGCGGGCTATTTTGACCGGGTCCTGACCCGGCTGACGACGGTCGGTGGTCTGTACCTCGTGGCGATCTGCCTGCTGCCGGAGATTTTGATCAGCAACTACAATCTGCCGTTTTATTTTGGTGGCACCTCGATCCTGATCGTCGTGTCGGTGACCATGGATACGGTCACGCAGGTGCAGTCGCATCTGCTGGCGCACCAATATGAAGGGCTGATTCGTAAAGCACGGGTGAAGGGACGCCGGTGAACCTTATTCTTCTCGGCCCGCCTGGCGCGGGCAAAGGGACCCAGGCCAAGCGGTTGCAGGACCGCCACGGTATCGCCCAGATTTCGACGGGCGACATGCTGCGGGCCGAAGTCGCGGGCGGAACGCCGATCGGGCGGGAGGCGAAGGCGGTGATGGAAGCCGGGCAGTTGGTGTCGGACGATATCATCGTGCGCATGCTGGCCTCCCGCGTTGGCCAGCCGGACTGCGCCAAGGGCTTCATCCTGGATGGGTTTCCGCGCACCGTGCCCCAGGCGCAGGCGCTGGACGTCATGCTGGAGGCGAAGGCGCTGCGGCTGCATGCGGTCATTGAGTTGAAGGTTGATGATTCGGCCTTGGTCGATCGCATCGCGGGCCGGTTTACCTGTGGATCCTGCGGGGAGGGCTATCACGATAGCTTCAAGCCCACGGCCAAAGCGGGCGTGTGTGATGCCTGTGGGGGGACGACGTTCACCCGCAGGGCCGATGACAACCGGGAGACGGTGAGCGCCCGGCTGGCGGCCTACCACAGCCAGACCGCCCCCATCCTGCCGCATTATGCCGCTCAGGGCATTCTGCACACGGTGGACGGGATGGCCGATATCGATGTGGTGGCCGGGCAGATCGATGCCGTTTTGGCGAGGGTCGGATAAGTGAAGGTTGCACGACAGACTCGGCGTTATCGGCGTTGACTCCGCGGTCTTACGAACTATAGTCCCGCGCTCCGACGCGCCCCCTCGATTACGGGGGCTGTGTCGCTTGCGCATATCCCAGCCCCGATGGGGCAAGTTTCAGGCCCGGTATCGATCGGGCGACAGGAGAGTCCAGCGTGGCGCGTATAGCCGGCGTGAACGTCCCGACGAACAAGCGCGTCCTGATTGGGCTGCGCTACATCTATGGCATTGGCCCGGCCAAGGCGGCGGAGATCTGCAGCAAGCTGTCGATCCCTGACGACCGCCGGGTGAACCAGCTGTCTGATGAAGAGATCCTTCACATCCGCGAGCTGATCGACCGGGAATACCGCGTTGAGGGTGATCTGCGGCGTGAAGTGTCGATGAACATCAAGCGGCTGATGGATCTGGGCTGCTACCGCGGCCTGCGCCATCGTAAGGGCCTGCCGGTTCATGGTCAGCGGACCCACACCAACGCTCGCACCCGCAAGGGCAAGGCGGTGGCGATTGCTGGCAAGAAGAAGGTGACCAAGTAAGGCGCCCAGCGCCTTCCTTGAGCAGAGCATTTCCGCGGCGCCGGTTTTCGGCGTCGCAACGAGTTGAGAGCAGGATCAAGCATCATGGCGAAACCCGCCGCCGCCGCGCGCCCCCGGCGCAAGGAACGTAAGAACATCATCGCTGGGGTCGCGCATGTCGCGGCGACCTTCAACAACACGGTGATCACCATCACGGACGCGCAGGGCAATGCCATCGCCTGGTCGTCGGCCGGTAGCCAGGGCTTCAAGGGCAGCCGTAAGTCGACCCCGTATGCTGCTCAGGTCGCGGCGGAAGACGCCGGCCGCAAGGCCCGCGAGCACGGCATGGAGACGCTGGAAATCGAAGTCAGCGGCCCGGGTTCGGGGCGTGAGAGCGCGCTGCGTGCGCTTCAGGCCGTCGGGTTCCAGGTGTCCGCGATCCGTGACATGACGCCGATCCCGCATAACGGGTGCCGTCCGCGCAAGCGCCGTCGCGTCTGAGTTTTTCCCCGCCCAGCCGAGTGTATGGGGCGGGGGCTGGCTACACCACCGTCCACCGGACTTCAGCCGCACCTGATGCGGTTCGAAAGGTTTGTAGGAATATGAGGCAGAGCGCCGTCATTCAGAGAAACTGGCAATCTCTGATCAAGCCGGAAAAGCTCGAAGTCGAGCCCGGCGCCGACCCGTCCAAGATCGCAACGATCGTAGCCGAACCGCTGGAACGCGGCTTTGGCATGACCCTCGGCAACGCGATTCGCCGCATTCTGCTGTCCTCGCTGCAAGGCGCGGCGGTGACCGCGGTGCAGATCGACGGCGTGTTGCACGAGTTCAGCTCCATCCCCGGCGTGCGGGAAGATGTCACGGACATCGTCCTGAACATCAAGCAGCTCGCGCTGCGGATGCACGGCGAAGGTCCGAAGCGCATGACCCTGACCGCGACCGGTCCGGGGGAAGTGCGTGCCGGTCAGATTCAGGCCGGGCACGACATCGATATCATGAACCCGGATCTGGTCATCTGCACCCTCGATGACGGGGTGAAGCTGGGCATGGAATTCACGGTCAACCTGGGCAAGGGCTACCAGCCGTCCAGCGTCAACCGTCCGGAAGACGCGCCGATCGGTCTGATCCCCATCGATAGCATCTATTCGCCGGTGCGCCGCGTGTCCTACCGCGTTGATCCGACCCGCGTGGGCCAGGTGACCGACTATGACAAGCTGTTGCTGACGGTGGAAACCAACGGGGCTGTCACGCCGGAAGACGCGGTGGCCCTCGCTGCCCGCATTCTGCAGGATCAGCTCCAGCTGTTCATCAACTTCGATGAACCGCAGGCCGCCCGGGTGGAAGAAGTGCAGGATGATCTGCCGTTCAACCGGAACCTGCTGCGCAAGGTCGATGAGTTGGAACTGTCGGTTCGTAGCGCGAATTGCCTGAAGAACGACAACATCGTTTACATCGGCGATCTCGTGCAAAAGAGCGAGCAGGAGATGCTGCGGACGCCGAATTTCGGCCGCAAGTCTCTGAACGAGATCAAAGAAGTGCTGACCTCCATGGGTCTCTCGCTCGGTATGACCGTGTCGGGCTGGCCGCCGGAGAATATCGAGGATATGGCGAAGCGGCTCGAAGAGCCGTTTTGAGCCGGGCTTAACTGAAACCGCGCCCAAGGCGCGATAGGGACTAAAGCAATGCGTCACGGAGTTGCCGGCCGGAAGCTCGGCGTTACCTCGACCCACCGCATCGCCATGTTTCGCAACATGGCACATGCGTTGATCAAGCATGAGCAGATCACCACCACCCTGCCCAAGGCCAAGGAATTGCGCCCGGTCGCGGAAAAGCTGATCACGCTCGGCAAGAAAGGCGGCCTCGCCAATCGCCGGCTCGCTTACGCCGAACTGCGTGACGACGTCATCGTGAGCAAGCTCTTCGGGACCCTCGCGGAACGCTACAACAGCCGCTCCGGCGGGTATTGCCGCGTGCTGAAGGCTGGCGTCCGCTACGGTGATGCCGCCGACATGGCCGTGATCGAACTGGTCGATCGTGACGTCAATGCCAAGGGCCTCGATAGCGGTCCCGTGCAGGCGCGCGCGGAAGAAGAGGACGCGATGGAAGAGTAATCTTCCGATCCGACGCCATTGAAAATGGGGCGGGAGCAATCCCGCCCTTTTTTGTGCCTCTTGCCCCGACGCCCAACCGGCGCGATCCTTCTTGTATCCAAGGAGGAAACACACATGACAGTCTTCGTAATCGGCGGGACCGGATTTATCGGCACGCGGGTCATTCCCTTGCTCGTGGCGCGCGGGGAGGCCGTGGTTTGCATGGACATCAACCCGCACACCGCCAATTTCTCGGCCTTCGGCGACAAGGTCCGGGTGGTACGGGGCGATGTGACCCAGTTCGATGATGTCATCAATCAGATGCAGGCGTCCAAGGCCGATAAGGTGATGAACCTGTCGTACAACCTGGGCGCGGAATTGCCGCCGCATCTGGCGACCAAGCTGAACATCGTCGGCATGGATAATTGCTTCGAAGCCGCCCGCATTCTGGGCGTCAGGCACACCGTCTATGCCAGCTCACTCGCCGTGAACGGCCAGCAGAAGCATTTCGGCGATCGTCTGGTGACGGAGGACGATTTGCACCGGGGCGACTACCAGTACGCGATGCACAAATCGTTCAATGAATGGCAGGCCAAGGACTATGTCGCCAAGCACGGCATGACCATCACCGGCATCCGCCCGGCCAATGTCACCGGCCCGGACAAAGTCCGCGGCTCGGTCGATCACGTCAACATCGTCACGCGCCCGGCTCGAGGGGAGGCGGTGTCCTTCCCCTTCGCGGATGCCATGCGCTGCCCGATCCATGTCGATGACATCGCGGAGGTTTTCACCCGCGTGGTCATGACCGACAAGCCGAAGCACCAGATCTACAGCTCCGGCGGCGCGGTCGTCAGCCTGGCGGACATCGCGGCGATCGTACGGTCCTATCTTCCGGATGCGCGGATCACGTTTGAGAAGGAAACCGGCGGCAAGGAAAGCTCCGGCAACTATCTGATCGATAATTCCCGCCTGGTGAGCGAGTTCGGCGTCCAATATCGGCCCTACCGGGAGCGGGTGCTGCAAATCATCAACGCTGTGCGGGCTGAACAGGGACTTCCCGCTATCGTTGGGTAATGTGCGTGTTACAGTCTCCCTGGTTCCACCCCCAGGGATACTCCCGCGATGAAGCGCCTGTTTGCGTTCGGATTGACCATCTTAATCAGCATCGGTTCGGCTCAAGCTGGGACGCTGGAGACTGTGCGCCAGAAAGGCACCATCTCCTGTGGGGTGAATGTGGGTCTGGGCGGGTTCTCGATGCCCGACAGCAAGGGGGTGTGGAAGGGGCTCGACGTCGATGCCTGCCGCGCCGTCGCGGCGGCGGTGTTCGGGGACGCGGAGAAGGTGCGCTATGTTCCGACGACCGGCACCAGCCGGTTCGCGGCGTTGCAGTCCGGTGAGATCGATATTCTGGCGCGCAACACGACGTTTACGTTCGTGCGCGATGCCACCATCGGACTGCGGATGGTGCTGGTCAATTTCTACGACGGCCAGGGCTTCCTCGTTCGCAAGGATGCCAAGGTCGGCTCCCTGAAAGATCTGGCGGGCGGCACCATCTGCCTGCTGCAAGGCTCCACGCACGAGCTGAACCTCAGCGATTGGATGAAGCAGTATAAGACCGAGTTCAAGATCGTGCTGCTCGACACCACGGATGTGTTGATCAAGACGATGCTGTCCGGGCGGTGTGATGCCGCGTCATCGGACAGTTCGAATCTCGCCTCGATCCGCGGCGCCGGCGTGCCCGTGCCTGACGATTTCGTCATATTGCCCGATCGCATCAGCAAGGAGCCGCTTGGCCCGATGGTCCGCCGCGGCGACGACCAGTGGTTCGATATCGTGCGGTGGTCGATGATGGCGATGCTGGAGGCGGAGGAGGACGGTGTCACCGCCGCCAATGCGGATCAGATGCTGGCCGAAAGCACCAACCCGTCGGTGCAGCGCCTGCTTGGCAAGAGCGGCGATTTCGGCAAGCTGATGGGCCTTGATAACGCGTGGGCGTTGAACATCATCAAGCAGGTCGGGAACTACAGTGAAAGCTATGAGCGCAATGTCGGCAAGGACAGCGGTTTGAAGCTTGATCGCGGCCCGAACGCGCTTTGGAGCAAGGGGGGGCTCATGTATCCGGTGCCCTTCCGCTAGAGCGTGATCGGCGGAGGTGGAATCACCGGAGCCGTGAATCACGCGAGCAAACATTCGGTTAGAGCGTGATCGGCGGAGGTGGAATCACCGGAGCCGCGAATCACGCGATCAAACAATCGGTTAGAGCATGACCCTGGGTGGTCTCACCGGCGGTCTGAATCCCGCTCTCAAGGGTTTTTAACGCATTGAACGGATGACGCCGGCGGCAAGCCCGGCGCATTGAGGAAACGCCTGGTGAACCAACCCCGTTCCGCTGATGCACTGGTGCGGGCCAAGCCGCGCTCGCCGCTCCTGGCTCCGTTTGAGGTCCGCAGCTTCTGCTTCCAGTGGCCAGCCGACTTGCTGACCTCCTGGGCGATCGAGATGGAGTTGTTGATCCTCGGCTGGTACATCCTGGTTGAGACCGGGTCGGTCATGTTGCTGACGCTCTACGGCGCATTGCAGTATCTGGGTACGCTGATCGCGCCGATGTTCGGCCTGGCCGGGGATCGCTTCGGGCACCGCAATGTGCTCTGCGCGATGCGCGGGGTTTACACGACCCTGGCGTCCCTGATCTGCGTTCTGGCTCTGGCGCATGCTCTCAGCCCCACGGTGGTGTTTTGTATCGCGGCGGTATCCGGTCTGGTGCGCCCCTCCGACCTCGCGATGCGCAACGCCCTCGTCGCCGAGACCATGCCAGCCGATCGGCTGATGGCGGCGATGGGGGTGGCGCGGACGACATCGGACTCGGCGCGGGTTGTGGGGTCCCTCGCCGGCGCCGGGCTTTTCGCGCTGTTGGGCATGGGCTGGGCCTATCTGGTGGTGGCTTTGTTTTATGGGACGGGCCTGACCTTGACCCTCGGCGTGGGCGCGGTGCGCAGCGCGGGCGACCGTCTGGCCCGGATGTCGCTGTGGCGGGACCTGCGGGAGGGGATGCGCTTCATCGCCGACTCGCCGCAGTCACTGGCAGCGATGTGGCTGGCCTTTTTGGTGAATATGACGGCCTTCCCGATGACCAGCGGCCTGCTGCCCTATGTCGCGCGGGAGGTGTACCACATCAACCAGACCGGGCTTGGCACGCTGGTGGCCAGTTTCGCGTCCGGCGCCTTGATCGGGTCCCTGGTCGTGAGCATGGCCGGGCGGCGGTTGCAG
This sequence comes from uncultured Acetobacteraceae bacterium, assembly GCA_903918315.1. Taxonomy (GTDB): domain Bacteria; phylum Pseudomonadota; class Alphaproteobacteria; order Acetobacterales; family Acetobacteraceae; genus Rhodopila. The sequence goes on from CAIXEA010000183.1 coordinate 44,122, forward strand.
CCGGCGCGGATGATGATGATCTTCGCCATGATCTGGTACGTGCTGGTCTTCGCCTTCGTCTGGATGCCCAACCCGATTTTGGGGCGGGTGATGCTGGTGGCGGCCGGATTCGCGCAAAGCCTGTCGATGGTGCCGATGGCGGTGATGTTGCTGCACAATGCGGGCGTGAAGTTCCGCGGCCGGGTGATGGGCGTGCGCATGCTGGCGATTTACGGGCTGCCGTTGGGGTTGCTGGGCGCGGGCTGGCTGATCGAGCATGTCGGCTTTGTCGCGATGGCGTCCGGCTATTGCCTCATTGGCCTGCTCGCCACGGTGTGGATCGGCTTGCGCTGGCACGCCGCGCTATGGCCCGCGACCGCACCGGCCAACGCCCGCTGACAGGTGGGGCCTGATTAATCCTCATCCACCGTCCGTCGGACCAGGATCTCGCGCTTTCCGGATACACCCGGCGCGGTGATGATCCCCTCCCGCTCCATTTGATCGATAAGGTCCGCGGCGCGGTTGTAGCCGATGCGCAGCTGGCGTTGGATGTAGGACGTCGACACTTTGCCGTCCCGCGCCACGATGGCCACTGCCTGGTCGAACAGGCCTTTCTCGCCTTCACTGGCATCGGCGATGCTGCCGGGCATGGTGTCGCCTTCGACGGCCTCGGTCACCTCCTCGACATAGGCGGGCGCCCCTTGGGCGCGGAGGAAGGCCACCACTTTCTCGACCTCTTCATCCGTCACGAAGGGTCCATGCACGCGGGTGATGCGCCCACCGCCCTGCATGAACAGCATGTCGCCCATCCCGAGGAGCTGCTCCGCCCCTTGCTCGCCCAGGATGGTGCGGCTGTCGAATTTGGAGATCACCTGGAAGCTGATACGGGTGGGGAAGTTGGCTTTGATGGTGCCGGTGATGACGTCGACGGACGGGCGCTGGGTGGCCATGATCACATGGATGCCGGCCGCGCGCGCCATCTGTGCCAGACGCTGCACCGCCTGCTCGATCTCCTTCCCCGCCACCATCATCAGATCCGCCATCTCGTCCACAACGACGACGATGAAGGGCAGGGCTTCCAGCGCCAGGGGCTGGTCCTCGAACGTGGGGGTGCCGGTGTCGGGGTCGAATCCCGTCTGCACGCGGCGGGTCACCACTTCGCCCTTGGCGCGGGCCTCGGTCACGCGGTCGTTGTAGCCGCCGATATTGCGCACGCCCAGCTGGCTCATGGCGCGGTAGCGGCGTTCCATCTCCCGCACCGTCCATTTCAGGGCGGTCACGGCCTTGGCGGGTTCGGTGACGACGGGGGCCATCAGATGCGGGATGCCCTCGTAAATCGAGAGTTCCAGCATTTTCGGATCGATCAGGATCAGGCGGCACTGGTCCGGCGACAGCCGGTACAGCAGCGACAGGATCATGGCGTTGACGCCGACGGATTTGCCCGATCCGGTGGTGCCGGCGATCATCAGATGCGGCATGCGCGACAGATCGGTGACCACGGATGTGCCAGCGATGTCCTTGCCCAGGGCCAGAATCATGCGGCCGGAGGCCTTCTGAACTTCCTCACTCGACAGGATTTCGCTGAGGTACACCGTCTCCCGCCGGGCGTTCGGGACCTCGATGCCGATACGGTTGCGGCCCGGCACGGTGGCAATGCGCACCGCCGTGACCGACAGGCTGCGGGCGACGTCATCGGCCAGGCCAATGACCCGGTTGCTGCGGATGCCGGGTGCGGGTTCCAACTCATAGAGCGTCACCACCGGGCCCGGCCGGATTTCCAGAATGCTGCCTTGTACCCCGTAATCGGACAGGACGGTTTCCAGCAGGCGGGCGTTGGCCTGCAACGACTCCTCACTGGGGCCGGCGACCTGACGGGCCGGCGGCGGGGTCAGCAGATCGAGCGGCGGCGCCCGCCAGCCGGTTTCCGGCAAAGGCAGGGAGGATTGCACCGCGGGCAATGGCTTGGATATGGCGCGTGGCCGCACTTTCGGGCCAGGCTTCGCGTCGTCCACCACCGTCACCCGTTCCGCCGGCTCATCCAGCTCGGTGACCGGCGGGGGCAGCGGCCCGCTGCCGACTCGGGGGGAAATCGGGACCGGACGCTCTTTGGCCGGCGATGGCGGCATGGGCTCGGTGCGATCGACGAGGTTGGTCAACCAGGCCGAGGCGCCAACCCGGCTGGCGCCGCGGGCGATCGAGCCGGCGGCATCCCGCCCGCCCGTGACGCCGCGCCGTGCGGCCGAGGCAGTGGCCCGTCCAGCCGCTTTCCATTCGGTTGTCGACAGGCCGAAGGCCAGGATGACCATGCAGATGGCGACGGCGGCGCCGACAACCCAGGTGGTTCCGGCGCCCATCGGGCCAAACGCATCCTGCGCTGCCATCAGCGCGGGTTTGGACAGCAGTTGCCCGATCGCCCCGCCTAGGCCCGAGGTCGTGGGCCAGGTCAGCGACTGCACCGAAGGAATGCCGGACAGCACGGTTGCGAACAGGGGCATAGCGGTGAGCAGGGCCGCCAGCCGGGCCGCCAGACTGCCGATGCCGCGGTGCGACCAGATTCGCCATGCCCAGGCCAGCATGGCGAGCCCGGGCAGGATACCGGCCATGCCAAACCCTTGCAGCAGCACGTCGGCCACCGTCGCGCCACCCAGTCCGGCCCAGTTGCTGGCCCGGCGCAGGGTCGCGGTATTCAGGGACGGATCGAGCGGGTCGTAGGAATATAACGCGATCAACACCGTGAGGCCGACAAGCGCCAGGATCAGACCACCGACCTCCGCACCGCGGCGGCTGAAAAACGCCTTGATCGCGGGGGAGGCAATGCCTTGAGCCTCCGCGGTTTGAATTCGGCTGGCCATTCTGGGGTTCCCTGCTCACGCTGATCTTCCAGCGTGAGCGGAACTATACCCCCGAAGTCACTGATAAATGAAGTGCTATCGGAGCGTCAGAATACCTGCTCGCCATGCAGGACGATGTCCAGACCTTCCCGCTCTTCCTCGGTCGAGACCCGCAGGCCGACGAGGGCGTCGGTGATTTTCAACAGGACCCATGACGCGATCGCGCAATAGGCAATCGTTGCGAGCACCGCGACCATCTGCACCCCCAACTGGTGCATCCCGCCCATCGTGACGCCGGCCGGGGCGTCTTTGGTCGCGGTCAAGGGCCCGAAGGCGAACCAGCCGGTGGCGAGCATGCCGATGATGCCGGCGATGCCATGGACGCCGAAGGCATCGAGGCTGTCGTCATAGCCCAGCGCCGCCTTCAGGCTCGTCGCGCCCCATAGGCAGACCACACCGGCCACCAGGCCGATCGCCAGCGCCGGACCAGGCAGGACGAAGCCCGCCGCCGGGGTGATCGCCACCAGCCCCGCCACCGCGCCAGAAATCGCCCCGAGGACGGAGGGTTTGCCGCGCAGCCACCACTCCGCGAAGGTCCAGGAGATCGTCGCCCCCGCCGCCGCGATCTGCGTCACCAGCACCGCCATGCCGGCCCGCGCATTGGCCCCCATCGCGCCGCCGGAATTGAACCCCATCCAGCCCACCCACAGCAGGCAGGCGCCGATGACGGCGTAGGATAGGTTCCAGGGGGCCATATTCTCCTGCCCGAAGCCAAGCCGCTTGCCGAGCACCAGGGCGCAGACCAGACCGGTGACGCCGCAATTGATCTCCACCACCGTGCCGCCGGCGAAATCGGCCACGCCCATGACCGCGAGCCAGCCGGTCGCGCTCCAGACCCAATGGGCGAGGGGCGCATAAACCAGCAGCGACCACAGCGTGAAAAACACCAGCATCGCCGAGAACTTCATCCGATCGGCGCAACTGCCGGTGACCACTGCCGGCGTGATGATGGCGAAGGTCATCTGGAACATCAGAAACACGCTTTCCGGGATGGTCGTGGGCTGCGCGTTATCGGTGCCGGCGCCCAGCGTGAAGGGCTGGTCCCAGTGATCCGCCAGCCCGTTCAGGAACAGCCGCGACAGGTCGCCGAACCAGGCGTTGCCGTTGGTGAAGGCGATGGAATAGCCCGCCACCAACCATACCACCGTCATCGCCGCGCAAAGGCTGAACGACTGCATCATGATGGCCAGCACATTCTTCTTACGCACCATGCCGGCATAGAACAGCGCCAGCCCCGGGATGGTCATCATGAGCACCATCAACGTGCTGACCAGAACCCACGCGACGTCGCCTGCCTCGATATGTTGCATCGATTTTTTTCCCCCTTGTTTGCCCTTGGTCAGACCAACAATCGTGCCAAAATCAGCGGCTTGCGGAGCTTGGCCTGGGGGGCCAATGTGCCGCTCCGATGGGCAGGGGCGTTTGCACAAAGGACGTGCGGATGCCCGGAAAACGCCGGAAAAAAGGTCTGAAATCGCTGCCTATTGTTTGGGCTGGCTGCACGAGGCGAAGCATGAGCGAGCAAAAAACGGCTGTGACGGCCGATGTCTGCGTGATGGGCGCCGGCCCCGTCGGGGGCAGCCTGGCGTGCCGGCTGGCGACCGCGGGCATCCGCACGGTCGTCGTCGATCGCGCCGCGCTGCCGCCGATGGAAAATCCGGCCTTTGACGGCCGCGCCTATGCGATCTCCGCCGGATCGCGCCGGTTGCTGGATGAATCCGGCCTCTGGGCCGCGCTACCGGCGGTGCCGCAGCCAATCCAGGAAATCCGCGTGACGGATGGCAAGGTCGGGCGGCCGGCGTCGCGGCTGCATCTGCATTTCGACCACCAGGAACTGGGTCCCGACACCGGCCCCTTCGGCTGGATGGTGGAGGCGCGCGGCCTGCGGGTCGCGCTGAACGCGCATATGCGGACCCTGCCGGCGCTGCGGGTCATGGCGCCGGCGGAGGCCGCGGTCGAACGGCGTGCCGATGGGGTGAGCGTCCATATCGCGGGCGGGCCCGATATTGCCTGCCGTTTGGTCATCGCGGCGGAGGGGCGCAATTCGCCCTTGCGCGAACAAGCGGGCATTCCCGTGACGCGCCTGCCCTATGGCCAGACCGCCATGGTCTGCGCCATCAGCCATGATCATCCGCATCACGGCATCGCGCTGGAACATTTCCTCCCCGCCGGGCCCTTCGCGCTGCTGCCGATGGCGCCGAGCGCGGATGCGCTGGCCGGTGGCGCGCCGAACGTGTCGGCCATCGTCTGGACCGAGCGGCACGCGGTGGCGGTGCGCATGATGGCGCTCGACGATGCACGGTTTGAGCGTGAGATCGCGCGCCGGCTGGGCGATTACCTCGGCGCCATCCGGGTGGTGGGCCGGCGCTGGAGCTACCCGCTATCGGCCATGCTGGCGCATCGCTATGTGGATACGCGGCTGGCGCTGGCGGGCGACGCCGCGCATGGCATTCATCCGATCGCGGGGCAGGGGCTGAACCTGGGCTTCCGGGACGCGATCGTGCTGGGTGATCTGCTGATCGAGGCCGCGGCGTCGGGGCAGGATCTCGGGGAGGCCGCGCTGCTGACCCGCTACCAGCGCGCCCGCCGTCCCGACAACATGATCATGCTCGCCATGACCGACGGCCTCGATCGGCTGTTCAGCACCAACAACCCGCTGGTGCGGCTGGCGCGGGATCTGGGCATCGCGGCGGTCCATCGCGCGCCGCCGTTGAAGCGGCTGTTCATGCGCCAGGCGATGGGGCAGTGACAATCAGGAGGGGCGGGTGAACAAATTTAGCAAAGACCTCATGCAGGGCATGGAGGAAATATGCGCCTTCGCCGAGGGCACGCTGGAAGGCGCGCGCGTGCATACGATTGAGATGCCCGATGTGCGTGCGATACGGCGTGAGTTACACATGTCGCAGCATGAATTTTCGGATGTGTTCCATATTCCGCTGGCAACCCTCAAGAACTGGGAGCAGGGACGCCGTTCCCCCGATGCGCCCGCGATCGCGTATCTGCAGGTGATTGCACGGCGGCCGGAGGTTATTCGGGAGGCTTTGCGGACCGGGTAGATATGGCAACAAAAATGTCGCTTTTGCCGCACTGAACTTATGATCGGCCGCGATTGAGCGTCGGCCGTTACAGCAAATCCAACGCCACCTTCCGCGTCGGCGGCTTATGCAGCGCATCGATCGCCGCCAGATCCTCCGCCGTCAGCACAATATCCGCCGCTCCCGCGTTCTCCCGCACATGCGCCGCATTCGACGCTTTCGGGATCGAGATCACATGTCCATGCCGCATCCCCCAGGCCAATGCGATTTGGGCCGCCGTCGCGCCATGCCGTTTCGCGACCGTGGTCAACGCGGGGGAGCGTAACAGCCGCGCCGGGCTGTGGCTCAGGGGCGAATAGGCCATCACCGGCACGCCCAGCCGATCACACCAGGGCAGCAGATCGAACTCGATGCCGCGGCTATTGGGATGATACAGCACCTGATTCGCCACGCATTTGCGCCCATTCGGCACGCCCGCCAGCTCCGCCATATCGGCCGTATCCAGGTTGGAAACGCCCCAATGCCGGATCTTGCCCTCGACCCGAAGCTGTTCGAACGCCGCCACCGTTTCCGCCAGCGGATGCCCGCCGCGCCAGTGCAGCAAATACAGATCGATCCGGTCGGTATTTAACCGTTTCAAACTCCGCGCACACGCCGCCGGCACGCCGGTGCGGGAGGCATTGTGCGGATAGACCTTGCTCACGATGAACAGCTTGTCGCGCTGGCCGGCGGCGGCCTGCGCCACCACCTGTTCCGCCCCGCCATCGGCGTACATCTCGGCGGTGTCGATCAGCGTCATGCCGAGGTCGATGCCCAGCCGCAGCGCATCCGCCTCGGTCTTGGCCGAACCCGAACGCTCCCCCATGTACCAGGTGCCCTGACCCAGGCACGGAACCTGTTCGCCGGAGGGAAGCGCGACCGTCCGCATCAGGCCGCCGCCTGCTCCACCACGCGCATCACACGCAGGAAATTGCCGCCCCAGAGCTTTTCCAGCGCGCCGCGATCATAGCCGCGCCGCACCAGTTCCACCGTCAGATTGGCGCTATCACCGGCGTCGCGCCAATCGCTGAACCAGCCGCCGCCGTCGAAGTCCGACGATATCCCGACATAGTCGATCCCCAACCGGTTCACCGCGTAATCGACATGATCCGCGAAGTCGGCGACCGTAACGGCCTCCGGCTTGGCATTGGGCCGCAGGAACGCCGATACGGCGGTGATCTGAATCACGCCCTTCACGGCCTTGATGATATCGAGCTGCCAGTCCTGCATGTTGCGCGGATGGTCGCACAGCGCCGAAATGCAGGAATGGGTGGAAACGATCGGGGTGCGGGAGACCTCTGCCGCCTGCTGCATCGTATCGCGGGACGTATGGGCGACATCGACGATCATGCCGACGCGGTTCAGTTCCGTGACCGCCTGGCGGCCGAACGCGGACAGGCCGCCATGCTCCGTCTCCCGGTCGCCGAGGTCGCGGCGCGGGCTGCAGGAATCGGCGATGGCGTTGTGGCCGTTATGGGTCAGGGTCAGATACCGCGCCCCACGCGCCCGGAATGCCGCGATACGGCTCAGGTCGGTGCCGACGGCGAACCCGTTTTCGACGCAGGGCACGATCGCTACCACGCCGTCGCGCTTGGCCGCCTCGATTGCGTCCGCTGTCGGGGTGACGCGGGCGGTAATCCCGTTCTCGGTGCGGCCCATCGCATTGATGTGGTCCAGCATGGCGATGGCACGGGCAAAGGCCGCGTCCTCATTGCCCGGGGTGCGGGAGGCCTGTGGCACATAGGCCACGAAACACCCGGCCGACAGCCCGCCCCGGACCATCTTCGGCATGTCCACCTTGCGGGAGCCATCCAGAAACGGGTCCGGCCCGGTGGGCCAGGGGATGTCGATATGGGTATCGAGGGTCACCAGCGCCTGATGCAGCGCGATCGCGTCGGGGGAGGGTGCGTCATTCATGCCCCAACGGTCGCAGATATCAGCGTGACACGGAAGAGGTGGTTTCATAGGCTGCCGCGCGAGAGCCGGAGTACCCTCCCTGATGCCACGCGCGACGGATTTTCATCCCTGGGCGTTCGGCCTGATGCTCTTGCTGGCGGCGGGCCCGGCCTGGCCGCAGGCGGTGCGCCCGGCGCGGGACGATCCCGGCAACTGGGTGTTGCAATGCCCGGCACCCGAATCCGGCCCCTGCGTGTTGCGCCATCGCGACTGGATCCTGCAGCCCGGCGAATCCGGCGCCACCACGGCGCTGGAAATCCAACGGCGGGGGGATGCTCTGGTCCCCGTGGTGACCATGCGGGGCATGCCTCTGGCGGCGGCCTTGGGCGGCGCGCTGGTGGTCAGCTTCGACATCACCCTGATTTTTGACGGCGGCTCGCCCATCGGCATGCGCTGCGGCTCCAGCGGGCGCTATTTCGCCTGTGCGCCGGAGCCGGGCTCGGTACCCGCCGCCTCGGCGCAGATGCTGCATGCGCGGTCGGTCACGCTGGATTACCGGCTGGTCGTGCCGGGCCTCATCGGCGGCCCGGCGCAGCGCGTCACCTTGGACCTGCTCGGGTTGCAGCCGGCCCTGGCGCGGCTGCTGGCGGCGGGCCAGCCCGACGGGGAGTCGCTGCCCGCCCAGGGCGGGCTGGACATTCGCGGCTTCGCGGACGCGATACTGGCCTTGTGCGGGGTCGCGGGCGGGATGGCGGAGGCCGCGCCGGCGCTGTTGGCATTCATAGCCAAACGCTTCCAGCCATAGGCGCGATATCGACGTGCCGCATGGGCGCGCGTATTGTCGTCTCAACCAACCGAGGAATGCGCCCCATGACCGAACAGCCCGTCGTCCGCCTGGAAATCGAAGGCGATATCGGCGTCATCATCGTCAACTACCCGCCGGTCAACGCGCTTGGTCCGGGCGTGTCCGATGGCATCATCGACTGCCTGAACAAAGCGAACGCCGATCCGGCGATCAAGGCGATGGTGCTGATGGGCGATGGAAGAAGTTTCATCGCTGGCGCCGATATTCGCGGCTTCGGCACCGGCCGCAAGCGCACGCCGATCGGCGAGCGCACTTATGATGTGATGGACCGGAGCGCCAAGCCGATCGTGGCGGCGATTCATGGTTTCGCGCTGGGCGGCGGGCTGGAAAATGCCATGGGTTGCCATTACCGCATCGCCGTCCCCTCCGCGAAGGTCGGTTTGCCGGAAGTCCTGATTGGCATTCTGCCGGGCGGTGGCGGCACGCAGCGGCTGCCGCGGCTGGCCGGGCCGCAGGTGGCGTTGGACATGATCGTCTCCGGCCGGCATGTGCCGGCGCCGGAAGCACTGAAGCTGGGCATCCTGGACGCGGTGCTGCCAGAGGGCGCCAATCTCCGCGAAGCCGCCGTCGCCAAGGCCCGCGCCGTCGCCGATATCCGCCCGCTGCCGCGCGTGCGCGACCGGGAGGCGAAGGCCGAACCCGGTATGTTCGACGCGATGCGCAAGTCGATCGCGCGGCGGGCCCGCAACCAGAAGGCGCCTTACAACTGCATCCTGGCCGTCGAAGCCGCCTGCACGCTGCCCTTCGATGAGGGCATGAAGCGGGAGCAGGACCTGTTCCTGGAACTCGAAAACGCCGATGAGGCCAAGGCCCTGCGCTACGCCTTCTTCGCCGAACGCGAGGTCGCCAAGCTGCCGGACATGCCTGCCGATATGAAGGCGGCCGATTTCACCAAGCCCGCCGTGATTGGCGCCGGCACGATGGGCGGCGGCATCGCCATGTCGTTCGCCGATTTCGGCTACGACGTGCGCATCATGGATGCGACCGAGGAAGGTTTGAACCGCGGCATGGACCGCATCCGCGCCAATTACGCCACCTCGGTCAAGCGCGGCAGCCTGGCGCAGGATGAGATGGAGCGCCGCCTGGCCCGCATCCACCCGGTCGCCGGCTATGACGACATCGCCGATTGCGACGTCGTTGTCGAAGCGGTGTTTGAGCGGATGGACGTGAAGATACCGGTGTTCGAGAAACTCGATGCGGTCATGAACCCGGATGCGTATCTGTTCTCCAACAGTTCCGCTTTGGATCTGGAGGAACTGGCGCATGTGACCAAGCGGCCGGAGAAAGTCGCGGGGACGCATTTCTTCTCCCCCGCCAATGTGATGAAGCTGTTGGAGGTGGTGCGTCAGCCCGCATCCTCCCCCGAGACTTTGGCCACCGCCATGGCGCTTGGGCGCCGCATCGGCAAGATTTCCGCGATTGCGGGGAATACCGATGGTTTCGTCGCCAACCGGTCACGCGCGCCATTCAACAGCGAAATGGTCATTTTGTTGGAAGAAGGTTGCCTGCCGGAACAGGTCGATAAAGTGATGATCGATTTTGGCTATCCGATGGGGCCCTTCGCGGTGGGCGATCTGGCCGGGCTGGATATCGGGGCGGAGGGTCGTAAGCGCCGCGCTTTGGCGAACCCGAATTATCGGAAGTTGCCGATCGCGGATAAATTGGTGGAGATGGGGCGGTTCGGGCAGAAGACTGGTGCGGGTTGGTATCGGTATGAAAAGGGCGACCGCACCCCGCATCCGGATCCCGAAGTGGCGGCGATCATCAAGCAGGTCGCGGAAGAGATGAACGTGCCGCAGCGGGTGTTCACGGATGAGGAGATTTTGCGGCGGCTGTTGTTCTCCTCGGTCAACGAGGCGTGCAAGATCCTGGAAGAGGGCAAGGCGTACCGCACCAGCGACGTGGACGTGATGTGGCTGCATGGGTTTGGCTTCCCGCGTTACCGCGGCGGGTTGTTCTTCTGGGCTGATGGGATTGGCGTGCGGGATGTGTACAACCAGATCGCGAGCTGGCATCAGCAGTATGGCGAGCGTTGGGCTCCGTCCGCGCTGCTGCGGCAGCTGGCGGAAAGCGGGACGTCGTTCCGGGACGCGAAGCCGGCGCCGTTTGTTTGAGGAGTTGGGCCGACTGAAGGACGGCCTGATCCAGGTTGGATAATGGCTGCTACAGACCACTCCCTCCCCCCATTGAGGGGGAGGGAGTGCTCAGCGGATCCGGACTCTCACTCCTATAAAATCCGTGACCAGCATCGGCGTTCGGCGTAAACAGGAACCATGAATGTCGTCTTGACCATTCCCGACGAGATCGCCGCAACCCTCTTAAAGGGGGCAGCCGACTTGCCGCGTCAGGCACTTGAAGCCCTGGCGATTGAGGGCTATCGCGCCGGGCGACTATCCACGGATGATCTGGCGCTGTTGCTGAACCTCAGCCCTTGCGATGGCGTCGACGGGTTTCTTAAGGCGCACGGTGAGTTCCTTGACTACACCATTGAGGACCTCGAGACCGAGGTCGCGGCGGCTCGACGCCTTGGCTATTGATCGAACACCAGCTTGGTTGTCTCTGACACAGGTCCGCTGAATTACCTCATTCAGATCGATCAGGTCGGGGTTCTGCGGCACGTGTTTCACGACCTGGCAATTCCGGTTGAGGTGGCGGCGGAACTCTCTCACCATCGGGCGCCGCACCGCGTTCGCGATTGGATTGCGCATCCTCCGTCCTGGCTGGCGGTTCATGACGTTGCCCAGACATCTCGGCCTTTGCCCGAAGGCAGAAACAGGGGTGAAGCGGCGGCCATCTCGCTCGCGCTGTCCGTGAAAGCGGATATGATCCTGATCGATGACCGAGCCGCCGCCGCCGTTGCTCTGGCGCGCGGCCTCGCGGTCCTTGGAACTTTGGGCATTCTGGTTATGGCGGGACGCCAGGGTCTGGTAGACCTGCGGAGCGCGATCACAAGGCTGCAGGCGACCAACTTCCGAGCCGCCCCACGGCTGTATGCCGCTGTTTTGACAGCCATTCCTGGGGACAAATAGCGCTTGTTAGAGCATTGTCAGGCTGACTGTCTGTAGTCGGCCTGAGCGATGAAATTGCTGCACTCCAGTAGGGCAACCATGTCGGCGATCAGACCGAGTGCGGCCCACAAGGTTTCGACGGGACGGGTCTGCTCGGCGGCGTGAATGGTCTTTTTTTGAGTGTCAGGTTCAACCGTTTCAAGGTCGTCCACAGCAGCGACTGACTGGCCGAGGCCGCATGTGCGCTCAGCAGCCAGGCCTGTAGCTCGTTGAGCGTGATGTCAGGGCTGGCGTCCACTTTCGCCCTGATAGCGTCATGCAACGGCAGGAGCTTTGGTGGGACATGACATCGCTGCGGCCGGGCAGTGGTTTCGCCGGTTCGCTCCCTTCGGCTCAGCGCTTTCGAAACATAGGAGACACTGACCAGCAGCATCTCCGCGATGCGCCCAACCGGAATACCGGAATCGAA
>CAIXEA010000184.1 GCA_903918315.1 uncultured Acetobacteraceae bacterium
AGGAATGATATCGTATCGACAGCACATTGTGCGCAGCAGAAACACACAAGGAGCACCTGCTGTGACACATATGAGCAAGTTGACGATCACCCTGCTGAAAAGCCCCGAACGGCTGTCGCCCACAGAGCAACGCCGGCTTAAAGCGGTTTCTTCGCGGTTTTCATAGCAACCCGCCCCAACCTTCGCCACCCCTGGCGGTCGGGGCGTCGGCGGCGCCGCTCAGACCGGAACCGTCAGCCCAATATCGCGCATTGCCGAGGCCAGCGCGTCCGCGGAAAGACGCAGGCGCACGCCTTCCGCCGCGCGGGCGCCGAGTGCGTAACGGGTTGCGGCGTCGGACGCCAGGCGGCGGAGGTGTTCGGTTGCCTGGCCGATATCGGGTTCGGCCCAGACCGAATCGCGGTAGACCATCCGGTCATCCCGCACCGGAATGAGGTCGAAGCCCACCAGGGCAGCGGTTCGGGAATCCATGAAGTCCATATTTCCCGACCAGCCCGTAGTGACCACCGGCTTGCCAAGGAACATAGCCTCCGCCAGCACCAGACCAAACCCCTCGCTGCGGTGCAGCGACAGCACGATATCGCAACAGGCAGTCAAAGCGTGACTGTCCTCGGTTGGCAGAATGCGGGTTTCGAGGCGGATGTTGGGGGCCTGCGCGGCCTGCCGCAACCGCTCGAAATCCGCCGGCGCGTGTTCGGGGTGGTTAACTTTGACGATCAGGATCCGGTCCGGTCGGTCGCCGAACGCGGCACGAAAGGCGGCGATGGCAGCCAACGGGTTCTTGCGGGCGAAGGACGAGGCGAGGTTGAAGGACACCAGAACGATCACGGCGTCCGCCGGTAGACCGAAGGCGTCGCGGCCTAGATGCTTTGGCTTGGGCGGTGCGTCGACGAACGGTGGCGGTACGACCCTAACACGTCCGGGCGCCAGGGGTTCCAGGGCAGCGGCCGAGAAGCGGGATAGTGTCCAGACCTCGTGCACGAAGCGCGCACCGTGGTGCCATTCGGGCGGAACGGTTGGCAGTTCCCAGGCCCAGTAGCCGATGACACGGCGGTTTTTCACCAGGGACCGAGGACTTCGCAAGAACGCGAGCGGCAGGAGCGGAGCGTTGATATGCACGACCAAGGGCGCACCCGGAGGTGGAAGCGCACCGGCCGGCACCTGCAACTCGGCCCGGTTGTCGACTGGTGTTGGAACGTCGGTCCGCCAGACGGGCACACCCATACGCTCCGCCGCATCCGCCATCAATCGCGCGGACTGGCCGAGACCCGACGCTCGGGAGAACTCTCCCGCTATCGCCAACCCGTGCGCGCCCGACGGAGGCATCCGGTCGGGACGAGGCGCCAGCCACGCCGTCGCGCGCGCCATCGCCGAGCGACGAGCCAACTTGGGGAGGACACGCCACAGCGTGAGAGAGAGTGTTTTCATACTGAATTCGTAAAAACATAACCGGCTTGTTCGGTTCGCGGGGGGACCGCGAGCCCGAGGCAATCGCCTCGTATCAGAGACAAATTCGGATTGTGGAATGGGTCGCTTTCGAAAATCGCCGGAAACCGTGAACGGATGCGTAGTCGGTCGGCCATGTTCCTGTCAAGCTCTTGCAGTCCGTAGTGCTTTCCAAACGTTACCGATTCTGCATGCAAGAGATGCGCATCGGCGGCAAATACCACGCCTTGGCCAAGCTCGCCGGCGCGGAGGCAGAAATCGACATCGTTGAAGGCACTGGCATAAGCCTCGTTCATGCCGCCTAAGCGGTCCCATAAAGTACGGCGGGTCAGCAGGCAGGCGCCGGTTACGCAGGATACTTCGCGTGACATAAGTGGCTCGTTCTGCGTGTCGATTTCGCAATCGGGCGCGAAGCGGAGCAGGTGTTCGCCGGTTCCGTCGGGCAGCATGACAACGCCCGCATGCTGGATCGAACGATCTTCGTAAGATAGTCGGGCGCCCACGATCCCAACCGCAGGGTCGGCCAAATGACCGACCATAATTGCCAGCCAATCCGGGGTTAGCGGCGCTATATCGTCGTTCAACAGGCAGATCAGCGGGCTTTCGGTCGCCTGGACCGCGAGATTGTTGACAACGGCATAGTTGAACGCCGCGGCCCGAATGGGAAGGTGTCGCACGCGCGAATCATGGGTCAGTGAGGCGAGTGTGGCCGATTGCTTAGCATCCAGCGGTGCGTCGGACGAAATAGCGATAATTATACTGAAATCTGAATAATCGGTGTTTGCGAGCACAGCCGAGATATAGCGCGATACGTGCGGCGATCGGCATGCCGACGGTATGACGATGCTCACATGCGGTTGAGCTTTGCGTGGGGCGCGGAAATGGACCTTCAGAGGACTACCGATCGCGATCTGAGCCGGAAGTTGGGTACGCGCGATATGATCGGAAACGATTCTCGCCAGTTCGGATGGTGGGGCTGTCTCGACGTCGGAGCGCCGGTGGGTGAGGATGAAAGGAACGCGGTGAGTCGTGGCGCTCAAGCCCTGTTCGTGGAGACGGAGCCAAATGTCGAGGCGCAACGTCTCCGCCCAGTTCTGCGCGCCCGGTGCGACGGCGGTCATCGCGTCCCGGCGGATTAACCAGACCCCAGTGCATGCGTCTGCGTTCAGCATCGCGGTGCGGTCCGGCGGTTGTTTGAACCGGGGCGCGTACCTGTCGCCATTGGGCATAACAGAATCGTCGTCCGCGTACAGAATGGCGGGATGACCCTGGCGTGCGGCCGTGGCGGCCAGTAACGCCAAAGCGTGTGGTGCCACGATTTCGCCG
>CAIXEA010000185.1 GCA_903918315.1 uncultured Acetobacteraceae bacterium
CGTCCCCGAGTTGAAGGACCATATCGACAGCTTCATCGCCAGCTACAACGAAGAGGCGCGACCTTTCGTGTGGACCAAGAGCGTCGTCCATCAAAAGAGGATGAAACCGTGTTTCGCGGTCTAGAGATTCTGGGTACTAGTTGAAAATACGCGGCGCGGACATTTCGTGATCACCGCCCTCGGACGCCAAGTACTCGACGAGCATCCCACGCGTCTCGATAACGAATCTCTGAACCGGTTCGATGCCTTCAAACGATTCAAGGAACAATCGGCAGAAAGGACCAATCTCGACCAGTCTCTGCCTGAATCAGCCCGCACAAGTGCGACGGAGACACCTGACGAGGTTATGCGGATCGCCCACAAACAAATCGAATCATCTCTCGCACAGGAACTCCTGGATCGCATCCGAGCCGCGCCGCCGGATTTCTTCGAGCGTCTGATTGTACGCTTGCTGCTCAGCATGGGTTACGGTGGCTCCGTCGCTGACGCGGGCCGCGCGCTTGGGCGTAGCGGCGATGACGGGGTTGACGGTGTCATCGATCAGGATGCCCTTGGATTGGACCGCGTTTATGTCCAGGCGAAACGCTACGCACTGGGCAACAACATCGGCTCAGGCGCGATTCGGGACTTCTTCGGCAGCCTGGATCGTCACAAGGCCGCGAAAGGCTTATTCGTGACAACCTCCTCCTTTTCACCGTCCGCAAGGGAAACCGCCGATTTTCTCAGTAAGAGGATCGTTCTGATCGATGGCGGTCTGCTGACCGAATTGATGCTCCGCTACAATGTAGGCTGCCGCGTGGAGGACACGCTTCATATCAAAAAAATCGACGAAGATTTTTTCGAATGACTCCCGCTGTTTGTGCGGCTGCTTTTAAACCTCTATTTTCGATGGGCCCCTCCGCAGACGACATCCCGAACGCCTATCACCACCCCCTCCCGCCTTGGCGCCCGCCCGCCCCCGCGCTAAACCGGTACCACCGCCGCGCGGAGCCACCGCCACCGGCAAGACCCAGGGAGAAACACACCATGGCCGAAGCCTTTATCTGCGACTTCGCCCGCACCCCCATCGGCCGCTATGCCGGGGCGCTGCGCGACGTGCGCGCCGACGACCTCGCCGCCCACCCAATCCGCGCCCTGAAGGACCGTCACGCCGGCATCGACTGGGATGCGCTGGACGATTGCATCATGGGCTGCGCCAACCAGGCCGGCGAAGACAACCGCAATGTCGCCCGCATGGCGGTACTGCTCGCGGGCCTGCCGACGACGGTGCCTGGCTCGACCATCAATCGTCTGTGCGGCTCCGGCCTGGATGCCGTTGGCTCCGCCGCGCGCGCCATCCGCGGCGGCGATGCCGATTTCATGCTCGCTGGCGGCGTCGAAAGCATGACCCGCGCGCCCTTCGTGATGGGCAAGGCGACGGAAGCCTTTTCCCGCTCCTCGGAAGTCTATGACACCACCATTGGCTGGCGCTTCGTGAACGCGCAGATGAAGAAGGTCTATGGCACCGACGCAATGCCCGAAACCGGGGAGAACGTGGCCGAGGAATTCCAGATCTCACGCGCCGATCAGGACGCGTTCGCGTATCGGAGTCAGATGCGGAATAAGAAGGCGCAGGAAGCCGGCTTCTTCACCCGCGAAATCGTCCCCGTGACCATCAAGGGCCGCAAGGGCGACACCGTCGTGTCGGTTGACGAGCATCCGCGTCACGAAACGACCATGGAAATGCTGGCCAAGCTGAAGACCCCGTTCCGCGATCCGGGCACGGTGACGGCGGGCAATGCCTCGGGCGTGAATGACGGCGCCGCGGCGCTGATCATCGCCTCCGAAGAAGCGGCCAAACGCCACGGCCTGACGCCGCGGGCGCGCATCGTGTCCATGGTCACCGCCGGCGTGCCGCCCCGCATCATGGGTATCGGCCCCGCCCCCGCCGTGCAGAAACTGCTGGCGCATATGGGCATGAGCATCGGTGACATCGACATCATCGAGCTGAACGAGGCCTTCGCCAGCCAGGGGATCGCGGTGATGCGCCAGCTCGGTCTGCCCGACGACGCCCAGCATGTGAACCCGCATGGCGGCGCCATCGCGCTCGGCCACCCGCTGGGCATGTCCGGCGCGCGCCTGGCGATGACGGCGGTCAACGCGATGGAAACGCTGGGTCAGAAGCGCGCCATCGCCACGATGTGCATTGGCGTCGGCCAGGGCATCGCGGCGCTGATCGAGCGGGTCTGAGAACAAGGCGGAAGCCAGAGCAGGATGACCGGCGGTGGCATCACCGATGGTCTGAATCCCGCGATCAGGGCAATGCTTAAAGCGGTTGGGGCAGCGGTTCGCGGCCCCAACCCGCGGCTACCATTCGATACTGGTATAGACCGGCGCGGCCGTATCCGTGGGTGGCGGGGGTGGCGGCGGCGGCGCATAGATGATCGGCGGAAGGACGTCGTCCAAACCGGCCAAAATCAGTACCAATCCCCCGCCATCGGGCACAAGCCCGATATGGAACGCCAGCGGCACGCCCTCTGGCCCATAAAGCGGCAAGGATGCGCCGGACGGTTCGGTCCGTAGGATGGCGACCCGGCGGGCGACTTCGATTTCCAATGCCTCGTCCTCCCCATCACCGAGGACGCCGTAGAGTCCGGCGCGCGCCTGCTCGCGCATCAATGCGTCGATGGGCATCCCTTCCCGCAGATCTTCAACGGGGATACCACAGCCCGCGGAGAAGCGCTGGTTCCAGCCGATCAAATGCAAATCGTGATCCAGGAGTGCCACGCCATCGGGCGAGGACTGCAACATGGCCTGGACCTGCGCGCCGGTCAGTGACGCTTTGATACGCAGTGACGCCACTTCCGACTGTATCGCTTCCAGATCGGCCTGGGCGCGCGCGGCGGCCCTTTGGCGGCGGCGAGCCGTACGGAACGTGACCAGCACCCAAATGACCAGGCCCGCGATGCCCGTCAGTACGGCGCTTGCGCCCATCGCGACGGCCCGGATATTGGCGGCGATGCCGATGGCCGGGGCGAGGGCTTCACCCTCCGCCATCCCGACGGCGACCACCATCTCGCGGCCGGGGATCTTGCTGAATGCGTGAATTCTGACGACGCCATCCATGGCCGTCGGGCCCGTCCAGGCCCCCCGTTCACCGCGGCCCTTGAACGCGGTGAACATGTCGGTTTCGAGGACTTCGGCTGACGGCTTCCGCGCGCCCGGCCCGGCAACCGCCTGTACGATCCCGCGCTGCAGATCGATCAGGGTCGACATACCGTTGATGCCGAGCGCGGCGCCGGCGAACAGGCGGGTGAACCCTTCGGTTCGGTAGGCGGCCCCGACCTTCCAATTGGCCGGCTTGTCCAAGGGCTGAACGAGGTAAACCAGGGCGCGCCGTGCCTCGACGCCCTGACTGGCCTCGCCCAACAACAAGCGCCCGTCGCCGGCTTTCGTCCCGTCGCTGCCAAACGACTCAAGGGCACCGGGCTGGAAATTCACATAGCCGCCGCCAACCCGCGCCCCGACCGCGCTGGGAATGATGCTTTGCCGCACCACCCATTTTTCATCGGCGACGAAGATATCCGGCGACAAGGTCGTCAGCGCCGGCAGAAATTGCTGGAACTCCGTCAACTTGAACGTGTCCGGGGCCTGGTTCCAGGCCGCGCGCAGAATGGTCAGCGATTGGTCGATCGACAGCATTTCGGTGCGGATTTCCTCCGCCATCACCACCGCCCGGGCCAGGATATCCTGTTCAACGCGGTCCCGCGTCTGCTGAGTCTGATCGGCTATGGTGCGCAGGGCGATCGACCACACCAGCGCGATGAGCGCGCCGGTGACAAGCACAACCCCGATGCAGGCCATAATACCGCCGGCGCCGATCGGCCCCTGGCGCTTCTGCTTGATGGGAACCAGCTCGGGCGCCTTGTAACGGCGCGCGGTCGAGCCCACCCGGCGGCGGCGCTTGCTGCCCCCGCTACCACTCATGGCGAGTGATCCGGGCTGGCTGGCGGCACGGTCCATAGCGATGGCGGCATTCGATCACGTCGTCGGTCCAGAAAGCGTTGCTGTACATTATCCATCTGGCCCCGGGCAGGCAATTGCCGCTTGACGTTGGTGGTATACAATATACAGAATACCAAAAATCGGAAGGGGACGCGGGTGAACGACCCGGACCAGCACGCCAAGCTCAGGATCGAACCGATCGGCGTCAACCTCGGTCTGCGTCAGCAGGCCTGTGAAGCGATCAAACGCGCCATCATGGCGATGGACATCTATGGGCATAGCGACGAGATCCGTCTGGACGAACGGCAGCTATCGCAGGACCTGGGGGTCAGCCGCACCCCCATTCGCGAAGCCCTGTCGGTCCTGGAACAGGAAGGCTTCGTCCGATCCATCCCGCGCCGCGGCATCCAGGTCGTGCGCAAATCCAAGCGGGAGGTGGTGGAGATGATCACCGTCTGGGCCGCGATTGAGAGCATGGCCGCGCGTCTGGCCGCCACCGCCGCGTCGGAGGCCGATCTGGCCGCGCTGCGCGGCCTGGTGGACGCCTTCGCTGATGATCCGAGCGGCCAACTCAGCGAATATTCCGACGCCAATATGGCCTTCCACCGCGCCATCATCCGCCTCGGCGGCGTTGAGCTCATGACCAGCCTGACAGATTCGCTGTTTATCCATATGCGTGCGGTGCGCGCGGTGACGATGACCCAGGACAACCGCGCACGCCGATCGATGGCGGACCACCGGGCGATCATGGCGGCGTTGGACGCCCGCGACGCAGACCGGGCGCAGCGTTTGGTGCGGGAACACACGATGGGTCTGGCGGCCCATGTCGAGCAATACGGCGATTTCCTCGATGGGCCGACCACGCCCGCCGAACCGGATCGCCGGCGCCGGTACGCATAATCAACACACGGTAATGGAGAGACCCATGTCCACGGCCCCTGAACAGACCATCGAAGAACCAGAGGTCGAGATGACCGATGGCTTCCATCTGGTCATCGACGCGCTGAAACTGAACGGCATCAACAATATCTACGGCGTGCCGGGCATCCCCATCACCGATCTGGGCCGCCTGGCGCAGGCCGAGGGAATGCGCGTCATCTCGTTCCGCCATGAGCAGAACGCCGGCAACGCCGCCGCCATCGCCGGCTATCTGACGAAGTCGCCGGGCATCTGCCTGACCGTCTCCGCCCCCGGCTTTCTCAATGGCCTCGTCGCACTGGCCAATGCCACGACGAACTGCTTCCCGATGATTCTGATCAGCGGCTCGTCGGAGCGGGAGATCGTCGACCTGCAGCAGGGCGACTATGAGGAAATGGACCAGCTCGCGATCGCCAAGCCGTTGTGCAAGGCCGCGTTCCGCGTGCTGCATGCCGCCGATATTGGAATCGGTATCGCGCGCGCCATCCGCGCCGCGGTGTCCGGGCGTCCGGGCGGTGTGTACCTCGATCTGCCCGGAAAACTGTTCGGCCAGGTGATGGAGGCCGAGGCCGGCCGCCGGTCGCTGGTCAAAGTGATCGATCCCGCCCCGGCGCAGATCCCGGCCCCTTCCGCGATTGCGCGGGCGCTCGATGTGCTGCGCGGCGCCAAGAAGCCGCTGATTATCCTTGGCAAGGGCGCCGCCTATGCCCAGGCCGATGACGACATCCGCGCCTTCGTCGAAAAGTCGGGCATTCCCTTCACGCCCATGAGCATGGCCAAGGGTCTGCTGCCCGACCTGCACCCGCAATGCGCCGCCGCCGCCCGTTCCACCGTCCTCGCCGAAAGCGATGTCGTCGTCATGATCGGCGCCCGCCTGAACTGGCTGCTGAGCCATGGCAAGGGCAAGCAGTGGGGTCCGCCGGGGTCCAAGAAGTTCATCCAGATCGACATCGAACCGCGCGAAATGGACAGCAATGTCGAAATCGCCGCACCGATCGTGGGCGATATCGGGTCCTGCGTGACGGCACTGCTGAATGCGATGGGCGACGACTGGCAGCAGCCGCCGGCCGAGTGGATCGCGGCGATCAACGCCAAGAAGGAAACCAACATCGCCCGCATGGCGACGCGGCTTGGCAAGAACTCCAGCCCGATGGACTACCACTCCGCCTTGCGCGTGCTGCGCGATGTGATCAAGGAGCGTCCGGACACCATTCTGGTCAATGAGGGCGCCAACACGCTCGATCAGGCGCGCGGGGTGATCGACATGTATCAGCCGCGCAAGCGCCTGGATGTCGGCACCTGGGGTGTGATGGGCATTGGCATGGGCTTCGCCATCGCCGCCTCGGTCGAAACCGGCAAGCCGGTGCTGGCCATCGAGGGCGACAGCGCGTTCGGCTTCTCCGGCATGGAGGTCGAGACGATCTGCCGCTACAAATTGCCTATCTGCATCGTCGTATTCAACAATGACGGCATCTATCGCGGCGACGGCGTGAACCCTGGCGGCGGCGAAGACCCGGCAACGACGATGTTCGTTCCGGGGTCGCGCTACGACCGGATGATCGAAAGCTTCGGCGGGGTTGGCGTCCATGCGACCACCCCTGATGAGTTGAAGCAGGCAGTGGATGCGGCGATCACGTCGGGCAAGCCGACCTTGATCAACGCCGTCATCGACCCGGCAGCGGGCAGCGAGAGCGGCAATATCGGCAATCTGAACCCCAAAAGCGCCCTGAAGAAGAAAGGAGCCTAACGATGAGCAAAGCACTCGACGGTGTGAAAATCCTCGATTTCACCCATGTCCAATCCGGCCCGACCTGCACCCAGCTGCTGGCCTGGTTCGGCGCCGACGTGATCAAGGTGGAGCGGCCCGGCGTGGGCGACATCACCCGCGGCCAGCTACAGGACGTAAAGGGCGCGGACAGCCTGTATTTCACGATGCTGAACCACAACAAGCGCTCCATCACCATCGACGGGCGCGACAAGTCCGGCAAGGAAGTGCTGGATGCGCTGGTGAAGACCTGCGACGTGATGGTGGAGAATTTCGCCCCCGGCGCGCTGGATCGCATGGGCTACACCTGGGAACGCATCCAGGCGCTGAACCCGAAGATGATCCTGGCCTCCATCAAAGGCTTCGGCCCCGGCCCTTATGAGGACTGCAAGGTCTACGAGAACGTGGCGCAATGCGCGGGCGGCGCCGCCTCCACCACCGGCTTCGACGACGGCCCGCCCCTCGTCACCGGCGCCCAGATCGGCGATTCCGGCACCGGCCTGCATCTGGCGCTCGGCATCGTGGCGGCGCTGTTCCAGCGCAACAGCACCGGCCGTGGCCAGAAGGTCGATGTGGCGATGCAGGACGGGGTACTGAACCTCTGCCGCGTCAAGCTGCGCGACCAGCAGCGCCTCGCCCACGGGCCGCTGACCGAATATCCGCAATACCCCGACACCGAATTCGGCGACACCGTGCCGCGGGCCGGCAATGCCTCGGGCGGCGGGCAGCCGGGCTGGATTCTGAAATGCAAGGGCTGGGAAACCGATCCCAACGCCTACATCTACTTCATCGCCCAGGCGCCGGTGTGGGAGGCCATTTGCGACGTCATCGGCAAGCCGGAATGGAAGACTGATCCGGACTTCGCCAAGCCGCCGGCCCGCCTGCCGCGCCTGAAGCATATCTGGGACACGATCGAAGCCTGGACGATGTCGGTGACCAAGTTCGAGGCGATGGAAACCCTGAACAAGTACGACATCCCCTGCGGCCCGATCCTGTCGATGAAGGAAATCGCCGAGGACCAGTCGTTGCGCGCCACCGGAACCGTCGTCGAGGTCGATCACCCCACCCGCGGCAAATATCTGTCGGTTGGCAACCCGATCAAGATGTCGGACAGCGTCTCGGAAGTGAAGCGCTCCCCGCTGCTGGGCGAGCACAATGCTGAGATTCTGAAGGATGTGCTGGGCTTCGACGATGCGAAGGTGGCGGAGCTGCTGGCCTCCCCCGGGTTGACCGGGAAGCGGTAAGGTCCTGATCGACCGCGAAAGTGCCCCGACCCGCGCACGGGTCGGGGACACCTTCAGCTACGCTCGATGGTAATCTTGACTTTGATGCCAAGGATTCCCATCATCAGTAGCAGTAGAACGAGATGTGTCACCATCTTCGTACTCCACGGTTAAGCCGGCTGGCCTATTCCAGCCGGCTTTTCCATTTGCACCGCAAATGATGAACCAATCATTAACAGCCATAAAAATGGCGGCGAGTTTTTCATCCATATGACCGCTTGCGGCTCCACGGGGTGAAGGCTATAGGGTGCGCCGCCCGGCGTTTCCGGCGCTGCTGTAGCTCAGTGGTAGAGCACTCCCTTGGTAAGGGAGAGGTCGAGAGTTCAATCCCCTCCAGCAGCACCATCCCCGCCCAAGGGGCTGGTCACCCTACCCTCCCCCTGCCATCCTGACGGCAAGGAGGACCCTTTTCATGATAGTTGGATTTATCGGACTCGGCGCCATCGGCCGCCCGATCGCGGAGCATCTGGCGTCGCATACCGACGCCGTCGTTTACGACATCCGCGCGGACGCGCTCGAACCCTTCCGCGGTAAGGCGCGTCTGGCACTCTCCCCGTCCGACGTCGCCGCGCGCGCTGACGTGGTCTTTGGCTGCCTGTCGACCCTCAGCGCCTACCGGGACGCGATCACCGACCATCAGGGCATTTTCGGGGGCAAGGCGCGGGTCTATGTGCATCTCGGCACCACCGGCGGCGATCTGGCCCGGGAGCTCGAATCCGCACTCGCCCCGCATGGCATCGCGATGGTCGACGCCCCCATCACCGGCGGCACGCCGCGGGCGCGGGCGGGGACGCTGACGAGCATGGTCTCGGGACCGCCGGAAGCGATCGCGCAGATCATGCCGTTGCTGATGTCCTACAGCGCGCGGGTGGTGAATCTCGGCCCCAAAGTGGGTGCGGCGCAGACCATGAAGGTCATCAACAACATGCTGTCCGCGGCCAATCTGGCGGTGGCGGCGGAAGGGATGGTGATGGGTGTGAAAGCCGGCCTCGACCCCAAAACGATGCTGGAGGTGATCAACGCCGGCACCGGCCAGAACAGCGCCACACTGACCAAGATTCCCGACAATATCCTGACGCGCGGCTTCGATTACGGCGGCAGCCTGGCGATCAGCGTGAAAGACCTGTCGGCCTTCATGCATGAGGCCGAGGCGCTGGACATGCACACCCCGTTCGGCGCCCTGGTCCAGCAGGCCTATCTGGACGCCGCGGCCGAGGGGGTCGATGGGCTGGATATGACGACCGTGATCCAGCCGATGGAGAAGCGGGCCGGGGTGATTGTCGGGGGTTAAACCTCCGGCATCCGATGCGCGTCGCGCTCCGCCCAGACCAGCGTCGCGGAATCGCCGGGCGCCACGGGTTCGGCGAAGAACGCGTGATCCGGCACCAAGGCCGCCGCTTCCGGCCCGGGATCGGTCGCCATCGCCACCCGGACCATCGCGCCCTGGTATTCCACGGCCGTGATCCGGCCCGATACGAAAGGGCCGTCCCCTGGTACGCCCAGCCGGCAGCGATCCGCGCGCACAGCGATCATACCATCGGGGCCGGACAGCACATTGTGGCTGCCGATGAAGCGGGCGATGAAAGGGCTGTTCGGACGTTCAAACACCGCCCGCGGGGAACCCGCCTGACGGATATGCCCGTCCTGCATCACCACCATCATATCGGCCATCGCCATCGCTTCGTCCTGGCTATGGGTGACATGGATGAAGGTGATAGCGAGTTCGCGTTGCAGGCGCTTCAACTCTTCCCGCACCTTGATGCGCAGGAAGGGGTCGAGAGCGGAGAGCGGCTCATCCAGAAGCAGCACCCGCGGCTGCATGATCAGCGCCCGCGCCAGGGCCACGCGCTGCTGCTGCCCGCCGGATAGCTGCGCCGGCAGCCGATGCGCGAAATCGGCCATCTGCACCAGGCCGAGGAATTCCCGCGCCTTGGCATGGCGCTCGGTCTTGCCGACGCCGCGCATCTTCAGGCTGAAGGCCACATTGTCGAGGCAACTGAGATGCGGGAACAGCGCGTAGCTTTGGAACATCATCGCCGTACCGCGCTGCACCGGCGCCAGTTCGGACACGTTCTGACCCCGGATCAGGATGTCCCCGGACGAGATCGCCTCATGCCCCGCGATCATCCGCAGCGTCGTGGTTTTGCCGCAGCCCGAAGGCCCCAGCAGGCAGCAATAGCTGGCGGAGGGGATGCGCAGCGAAATCTCATCCACGGCCAGGGTGGTGCCGTAGCGCTTGCTGACCGCGATCAGCTCTACATCGAAGCGATTGTCCATTTATCCGGCTTTCATCGAAGCGAGGGTGCGGCGGCGCTGCATGCGCATGACCAGCACCAGGGTAAGACCGATGACCAGGAACGACCCACCGGTGGTCAGGGTCCCGATCGCGAACAAAGTGGGCGAAGTGGCCGACGAGATCAGGGCGTAAATCTCCAAAGGTAACGTGTTCTTCGAGCCAATGGTCAGCGTGGTGCGGGCATATTCATCGTAAGAGAGCGTGAAGGCCCCCATCGCCACCCCCAAAATCCCCGGAAGAAGGATCGGCAACGTAACATAACGCAGCCTCTGGAAGGCGCTGGCGCCAAGGTCCTTGGCCGCTTCCTCCCACGAACGGTTGAAACGATTGACCACGGCGAACATCGCGAACAGCCCGAACGGCAAGGTCCAGGTAAGCTGGGCGCCCAAGGCGGAGGTGAACAGACCCGGCTCCAGCCCCAGGAACTGGAAGCCCAGACCAATGCCGAAGCCCACCAACAGGCTGGGCATCACCAGGCTGGCGACCGCGAGGTAGAACACCACCCCCGATCCCGGAAACTTTCGCCGGAAGCCCAGGCCCGCGGCTACCGAGAACACCACCGTCAACGCGCTCACCACCGCTGCCAGCGACACCGACCGGCTGAACGAGACCGGAATATTCGCCATCTGGCCCGGCTGCAGGATCTGCTGGAACCAGGTGACGGAGGTGCCCACCATCGGGAAGGTGACACCGCCATTCTCTCCCTGGAAGGACAGCACGTAGATCACCACCATCGGGCCATAGAGAAAGGCCATGTAGACGGTGAACAGCGTTGCCAACGCATAATAGGTCCAGGGGCGCTTTTCCGTTACCGCCCCGGCCCGGCCTGGACCACCGACGATCATTTCACCAACTCCTTACGGACATCGACCACCCGCATCATGAAGGCAACCATGATGGCCACGAACACCACCAGAACCATCGCATTGGCCGAAGCCGGCGGGTACTGCATGGCGGTAATCTCGGTCGACAGCATCGACACGACAGAGGCGCTCTGCCCGCCGCTCATGGATTTGACCACGAAGTAGTCGCCCATCACCTGGGTGAACACAAGCAGCGAGCCCAATGCGATGCCGGTCTTTGAAAGCGGAATGATGACATTGACCATGATCTGCAGGCGCGACGCGCCGGCATCGATCGCGGCCTCGATCAACGCACGATCAATCTTCGACAGCGAATTGGCGATGGGACCGATCATCAGCAGGGTGAACAGGTGGACATAGGTGACGATCACGGCGAAGTCGGAAAACAGCAGGAAATCCAGCGGCTTGCTGGTCACCCCCATGCCCATGAGCATTTGATTGAACGCCCCATTGCGGCCGAGGAAAGGGATCCAGGCGATCGTGCGAATAATGCCAGAGGTCCAGAACGGGATCGCACAGGCCAGAAACAGCACCGTCCGAACCATTCCATTACGGATATGGAACACCAGGAAATGCGCGACGCTCAAACCCAGGAACAGCGTGATGCCCCAGACGATGATCGCGAACTTCAGCGAGCTGATATAAACCCGCAAGGTCGAAGGACTGCAGATCAGGTCTTTGTAATTATCGAGAATGAAGGCCGGATAAATTCCAGTCCTGTCGTAGTCGAAGAAGCTAACGACCAGGAACAACAATGTTGGGGCGGCGAATAGCACCGTCAGAATGAACGCGATGGGACCGACCTGAAGCCAGGATATGGCCCAGAGCGGCAGGCGAAGGCGGGGCAGTGAAAACCGCTGCCCGGCCGTGGGAACCTTCAGGCTTCCCATGCTGGCCGTCGTGCTCATTCCGCCGCCTGCAACATGGGTTGGCGGCTGCGCATCAAGGGCATGACACGGGTGCCGAACTGCTCCATCCCGATGACGAAATCATCGAAGGTCATCATCACGCCGCGCACACCCGGCACTTCCGCCAAATCGTCGAGCATCCGCGCGATCGAGGCATAGGACCCGACCAGCACACCCTGGTTCGTCGGCAGCTTGTTGGTGCCGAGAATATGACGCCGGTTGGCCTGCGAATACGGATCGGCGCTGGGATCGTCGCGCGCCTGCTCGTCCCGATAGGCCAGCGCCTCCACGTCGGTGCCAGCTTTGTAATGCTCCCACTTCGCCTCCGCCGCGGCGTCGGTTTCATCGGCGATGATCATGGTCAGGATCAAGGCGCCGCAGTCGCCGCCAACAGCGTCATTGGCCGCCACCAGGCGTGCCACGCTGGGCGCCACCGCGGTGGGGGCGTTGACGCCGAAGCTGGCGCAGAAATTGTAGTCCGCGTATTTCGCGGCATACATCGTGCCGGCATCGCTCTGCGCGGCGCAGATGATGGGGATTTTCGCTGTTGGCGTCGGCAGGCAGCGGCAATCGTCCATGGTGAAGAAATCGCCCTTGAAGTCCGATCGGCCGGTTCCCCAGAGGTCTTTCATGATGGTGACGTATTCGGCGCAATAGTCGTAGCGGCGCTTGTAATGCTCCGCCCCCGGCCAGATCCCCATCTGGGTATATTCCCGCCGTTGCCAGCCGGAGATGATGTTCACCCCGAACCGCCCGTGGGAGATACTGTCAATGGTCACCGCCATGCGCGCCGCGAGCGGCGGCGGCATGGTCAGCACCGCGCAGGTGGCGAAGAGCTGGATGCGGCTGGTCACCGCGGCCAGGCCCGACATCAGGGTGAAGGACTCCAGATTGTAGTCCCAGAACTGCGACGGCCCGCCGAAGCCGTGGAACTTGATCATCGAGAGGGCGAAGTCGAAGCCAAAACCCTCGGCTTTCTGCACGATGGTCTTATTCAGATCGAAGCTCGGCTTGTATTGCGGGGACGTGGTCGAGATCAGCCAGCCATTGTTGCCAATGGGAATGAATACACCAAGCTGCATGGCACGCGCTCCTTCGGTCAGGACGTGATGAACTCGGCCCATTTGCGGGTGAGGTAGCGATCTTCATCCATCACCGCGTTCCACACGGCGATGTTGCCAAGGCGGTCCCAGAACGCGCCGCCATCGCGGGTGTTGCCGGCCTTGTCCATCAGCTTGCCAAACGGGTTGGTGATGTCGGTGGCCGCCGGCTTGCCGCCGTACCAGTAATCCCATTCCGCTTCGGTCAGGAATTTGCGGGCGTTGTCCGGTTGCGCCGCGTAATAGCCCTGCCGAGCGATGAAGGCGCCGGCGAAGCCGCTGGTGTACCAGTTCATATAATCATAAAATGCATCGAGTTTCATGCCACTCAGGTGCTTCATCGCGCCCAGGGTATAACCCCAGCCGCGGAAGCCTTCTTTCAGCGGCTGATAGGTGCAGGCAATGCCGCGCGCCTTCACCGCCGTCACCGCCGGCGACCACATCGACTGGATCACCACCTCGCCAGAGGCCATCAGGTTCACCGACTGATCGAACGAGGTCCAGAACGAACGGAAATGCCCGCTGCGCTTGATGTCCATCATGGTGGTGATGGTTTTGTCGATCTCCTCTTTCGTCATGTTGCCTTTGTTGCCGTATTTGATGTCGCCGCGCGCTTCCAACGCCAGGGCCACATCGATCACGCCGACGCTCGGCTGGTCCTGCAACGCCGACTTGCCCTTGAATTCGGGCGCCAGAATATCCGCCCAACTGGTGATGGGGCGCCCGACCAGATCGGGGCGAACGCCGAGCGTGTCGGCATTGGTCACCGTCGGCAGACCGGTCAGCCAATCCGAGGGGCCCTCATGGAATTTCTGCCCATCCGGCGCGGTGGCATAAATCACCGTGAAAGGCGCGGTGCCTTGTTGCGGCGCTTTGCGGCCGTCGGGATATTCGCTTTTGGTGAACAGCGGGATGGTCTTCTCCCAATCCTTCACCTTGGCGACCGGGATGCCCTGGAGAATATTCCGGCCGACGAGATATTTCTGATAGGGGATGCTGACATCCGCGCAATCCATCGAACTCGACTGCGACAGGAATCGGTTCAGCAAGTCGGCCTGTTCGGTTGCCTGCATTTCGACCTTGAAGCCGAGGTCCTTGCTGGCCTGCTCGGCGATGGCGGGAATCGCGGTGACGGGTGGGCCGGCGTGACGGATGACGATATCCTTGATTGTCTGTGCCCAAATGGTCGGGAATCCGGTCACCGCGCCCGATCCGACAGCGACACCGGCCGTCGCGGCCGCGCCTCTGAGCAATTGGCGTCGGGAAACGGAGAGGGGGGCTTTCGGCGTATGGTTTGACATGCTTGCTCCTCAGCGATCTGCGCCTCGACCGCCCATCAAATTCGCATTATGCGTTATAATGCGCCAATATGACGGACAACCCGATTTTGCTGCACCGCAGCATGATTGAATTATACGCATACATGCAAGCGGAAAAATCACACCTCGAAGGATGGATTTTATATTGCCTATTTTTTATTCATTAGATTGAATTTCGACCAGTTTTTGCCTGTCTTGCCCCCGGCGCGCCAATCCCTACACTCCCCACCGCAACCCAGACGGAGGAAACGCCCATGGGCAACAACCAAAACGACTCGGCCCAATGAGCCGGACAATCACGGTCGCGGGCGTCGCCCTCGACGTCGAGGATCGCGGCGAGGGTCTGCCCCTGCTGTTCCTGCATCCCGGTGAGGGCCTGCAGCCCGACCGCCCCTGGCTCGACGCCCTGGCTCGCACCCATCGCGTCATCGCCCCGAACCATCCGGGATTCGGCCCTTCGGCGCTGCCGGACTGGTTCGGCACGGTGGATGACATCGCCTATCTTTATCTCGACCTCATTCGCGCACTGAAGCTGGACCATGTCCTGCTCGTTGGCGCCTGTTTTGGCGGCTGGATCGCGGCCGAGATGGCGGTGCGCACCACCGACCCGTTCCGCGGCCTGGTTCTGTCGGCGCCGCTGGGGGTCAAATTCGGAGGGATCCTGGACCGCGACATCGTTGATATGCACGGCATCGATCGGGCCGGGTTCATGCAGCGCGCCTGGGCCGAACCGGCGAAGGGTGAGATCGATTATGGGCGGCTGTCGGATGGGGAACTGGCCGGCGTCGCGCGGGGGCGGGAGTCGCTCGCGCTGTTCGGCTGGAAGCCCTACATGCACAACCCGCGTCTGCGCCGCTGGCTGCATCGGATCGACATTCCGACAAAGCTGATCTGGGGCGACAGCGACGGCATCGTTTCAACCGCCTATGGTCAGAACTGGTGTCAGGAAATTCCCGGCGCCTCGTTGGAGACCATCGCTGCCGCCGGGCATTACCCGCATTGGGAACAGCCCGACGCCTTCGCCGCCCGGGTCGCCGCCTTCGCGGCCACACTCTCATAAGCAGGAGCCAAACCGATGCGCACCTGGTATTTTTCCGAGATGGCCTACCACCCCGCGTGGAAGAAGGGCATCGAACGCGGCTCCCTCCGCGTCAATTTTCCCAATGAGGCCGTCGATCCCGTCGAAGCCGGCAAGCTGCTGAACCGCTATCTTGATGAATTCCGGCTCTGCGATGAAGTCGGCATCGACATCATGGTCAACGAGCATCACAGCACCGCGACCTGCATGACGGTGTCGGTGCCGATGGCGCTGGCGGTGATCGCGCGCGAAACCAAACGGTCCCGGCTGCTGACCCTGG
The DNA here is from genome assembly GCA_903918315.1 of uncultured Acetobacteraceae bacterium. Classification (GTDB taxonomy): domain Bacteria; phylum Pseudomonadota; class Alphaproteobacteria; order Acetobacterales; family Acetobacteraceae; genus Rhodopila. The sequence goes on from CAIXEA010000185.1 coordinate 15,795, forward strand.
GCAATCCAATCGCCAACCGCCCCGATCCGGTGCGCGTGGCCGAAGAAATGGCCTGGCTCGACTGCCTGTCCGGCGGACGATTGGAAATGGGCCTGGTCAAGGGCGCGCCCTATGAGATCGCCCCCGCCAATTCCAACCCCGCCCGGCTGATGCGCCGCTACTGGGAAGCGCATGACCTGATCCTGAAGGCACTGTCCACCCATGACGGCCCGTTCAGCTGGGAGGGCGAGTATTACCACTACCGCAACGTCAACATCTGGCCGCGCCCGATCCAGCAGCCGCATCCGCCGGTATGGATGACGGGGATGAGTGTGGAGACCGGGACCCTCGCCGCCGAACGGGGCCATGTCGTCGGCACGCTGCTCTCGGGCGGTCTGGCGAAACCGATGTATGAGGCCTATCGCAAGCGCGCGCGCGAGCTGGGCTGGGAAGCGGGGCCGGACCGGTTCGCCTACGCCGCCATCATCGGCGTCGGCCATACACGGGAAGAAGGGCTGCGCCGGGCGGATCAGATCGCCGATTATGTGCGCACGGCGCCGCTGGTCTATGAGCCGTTCACCAATCCGCCCGGTTATAATTCTCTGGGCGCGAATGTCGCGATCCTTAAGAACGGGCCGCGCGCCAACCGCATCGTGACTGATCGCAATGGCGATCAGATCAACCATGCGACGGCGACGGTGCAGCAGTTCATGGACACTGAAACCGTCTTCGCCGGCACCCCGGACGACGTATTCAACCAGTTGAAAGCCTTCAACGCCCGCATGGGCGGTGTCGGGCACTTGCTGTTCTTCGGCCAGGGGGGGGTCCTGAGCCATGCGGATTCGATGTCGAACATCTCCCTCTTCGGCAAAGAGGTGGCACCGCGATTGCTGGAGCTCGGCATGCCCGCGAGCGCGGCGGCGGAGTGACGGCGCGTTTCCGAATGATAGGAACCAAGCCCATGAACATCGACCCGATCGATCCCGTATCCCGCCCCTTTTTCGGCGGGCGCGTCAGCGGCATCGATATCACCCGGCCTTTGCCACCAGAACAGGTTGCCGCGATCGATCGGGGCATGGATCAGTTCGGCGTGCTGGTCTTCCACGGCCAGCATTTCCACGACGAGACCCAAATCGCGTTCAGCCGCAATTTCGGCGCTTTGGAGGAGGCCTCCGGTGATCTGAACTGGGGGCAGAAGCGGCGCATCGAATCGCCCTTCGTCAACGATATCTCCAACCTCGATGACGATAACCGGGTTCTCGCGGTGGCGGATCGCAAGCGCCTGTTCGGCCTGGGCAACCGGCTTTGGCATTCCGACAGTTCATTCAAGGCGCTCCCGGCGAAATACTCGCTGCTATCGGCGCGGCACATTCCCGGCGCGGGCGGTAACACGGAATTCGCCGATATGCGGGCCGCGTACGACGCGTTGGACGCCGAGACCAAGGCGCTGCTGGCGGATTTGATCTGTGAGCACAGCCAGCTCTACTCCCGCGGGATTCTGGGCTTTGACGATTTTACCGAGCAGGACCGAATTCGATTCAAGCCCGTGCTCCAGCGGCTGGTGCGCACTCATCCCTCAACCGGGCGAAAGTCGCTGTTCCTGGCTTCCCACGCCGGGGCAATCATTGGCTGGCCGGTGCCGGAAGCGCGCGCATTGCTGCGTGATCTGGTCGAACAAGCCACCGAGCGCCGGTTCGTTTACGCGCATGCCTGGCGGCAATGGGACCTGGTGATGTGGGACAACCGCGCCACCATGCATCGCGCATGTCCATTCGACGCTTCGCAGGTACGCGACATGCACCGCACCACGGTCGCCAGCGAGCAATCGACGATGGAGGAGGCTGCTTAGAGCCTGACAGGGTCAGGCTGACTGACCATGCCGTCGTGCTGGCATCGGCGGTATGAGTGCCCTAACGCAGGCCGGCGATCAGCTTGAGATCGATCGCCTCCGCGTATGCCAGCTTGGCGTCCAGGGGGGCGGAACCGGTAATCGCGATCAGGACGCGGTCATCGACCAGCATATGGATTTCGTTATTGCTGGTGAGAATGGCGCTTTGGCCACCAACCCTGATCGTCTTGCCGATCGTGTCCGCCGACGCGGTGTTGCTCATGACCAGCGTCAGCTGACTGAGTACCGGCGAGTCTGCTGTGACACTGATCTCCACGCTTTGATTTTGGGCGCTGCGGTAGCGTCGAATGAACTGGCTGCCACCGCTGATCGACGCGGAATCGCCATTGAGCGGCTGGCGATCGGTCACCTGCCATCCGGATTGAGGCGGCGGTAACGCGGCCCCCAGGCGGGTCGAGGTTCGTTGAGTGAGCAACTGCATGGCTTCGCGCAGCAAGGTTCGGGTCGCCGCGGCGTTACCAGCCTGATAGGTGCGTGCCGCCTGTTCAATCGCATTGCCGACTTCGTCCGCATGCCCCGCGGCCGGGAGGAGTAAGGGTGCTATGGCAGCGGCGGCCAGCCACGATCGAGGGTTCATCCAGCACTCCCTTGGTTAGCCTGAAGCCAACTTTCGCCATACCCAGCGCCGGTTCAAAAGCAGATCAGCTCAATGAATCGCAGCAATGTTCATATCCGCGACTACTAATATTAACGCAATCACCCTGGCAATGGCGGACAACTGCTTTTAACGCTCCTGATACAAAATTTTACAGTCTAAACTGCAATTCACGGTGTCAAAGCCCGTCACAATACCGTGCGTCATGGTTCATTCACGGTAGCCGGGGCGGATCTGGAGCCGAGGGGCTGTTTCGCGAGGAAGGGGGGGGTGGCGGACCCGATACGATTCGAACGTACGGCCTCTGCCTTCGGAGGGCAGCGCTCTATCCAGCTGAGCTACGGGTCCAGAAGCGCCCTCTTAGCCGGAAATCTCACCGGACGGAAGCCTCCTTCTCAGAACTGCTTCAACAGCCGTTCGATATAATCCAACTCGGGGCGAGACCGCTCCCGCTCTGCCCCGCGGCGACGGAGTTCCTGCTGAATAGCCTGGGCTTTCAGCCGTTCCTGCTCGTCCGGTACCGCGACATCACGGCCACCGCCCCCCCCGCCCCCCTCGCCGAACGAGGGACGCCCGAGCGGATCCCGGCCCGATGCGTCGGCTCGCCCAGGGTTGCGCGACGATGGGCCACCGCCTCGGCCGTCGCGCTGCCCGCCCGGCATCGTCATGCCGAAGAGGTCGTCTTCACCGGCTTCATCGCCTCCGCCTGGCCGTGGGGGGCCAAATTGACGCGCGACGATCTGTCCCATCTCCCGCCCGCCTTTCTGCAGGGCCTCGATCGCGACCTGCACGGATTCACTGGCCGATCGGTCTTCCCCCTCGTTGAACTGGCGGCCGGCATCGCGCATGGCCTGATCCGCCTCTCCCAGGCTGGGCGGAACCTCCCCCGTCAGGTCGCCGAATTGCTGCATCAGCTCCCCCAGCGCCCGGCGCAATGCCATCTGGACTCGCTGGTCTGCGTTGCGTTCCGCAGCCGGATCCGTCCCCTGGGGCGCGGGGGCATAGCGTCGGCGCTGATCGACCCGGCGTTCGGTGTGGTCGAGCAGCCCTCCTTCCCGCGCGATCATATCCTGGACCGCCCCCATCTGCTGGCGGCCGCGCTGGCGCTTTTCGGCCTTTACCTGATCTTTCTGGCCAGGCCTGGCTTCCCGCAGCCGATCGAGCATGCGCTCCAGCTCCGCCATGCGCTGCTGCGCGTCCGCCGGTCGTCCTTCCCGTGCCGCGTCGCGGGCACGCTCCGCGGCCCGATCCAGATCGTCACGCGCGACAGGCTTGCCGTCACGATCGACCATCGCGGTATCACCGTCCGGGCGGGCCGCCTCGGTCAGGGATTGCATATGACGATCGATGGCTTCTTCCAGCGCCTGGAGGCGTTCGTCCAGCACATCGCGATTATGGTCGGACGGATCCTTGAGAAACGCATCCAGGGCATCACGCGCGGCCTGCCGGGCGACCTCGACGGACCGGGCGGTTGGCTCGCTGCGTCCTTCCTCCATATGCAGAGCCAAGGCCCACAGGCGGTCCTGTGCTTCGGGTACGGCTTCGTCCCGGCCACGGACGAGCCGATAGTAAATGCCGCTCAGGTTGAGGAAGGCACCAAAGTCGTCGCCGAACGCATCAGGATGCATCATCAGCGCGTCCAATGCCGCCATTTCCTCCCCTCGGTCCGCCGGATGCAGCGTCAACCCTTTGCGAATCGCGATAAGTGCCTGGGCGATGGGGTTTTGAAAGGCACGCTCCGGCAGATCGAACCGGACTTGCGCGCTGCGTCCGATCTGGCCCAGCGCGTCGCGCGCTTCCAGGGTCGCCAGCACCGGCAGGCCCGCCCAGACATGCGCGGTCAGGTCCTGTTGGCTGACGCCCTTGCCGGCCTTCACAACCCCGCCCGCCAAAGGCACCGGAACGATCATCGGCGCGGCGTCAGGAGCCTCCGCCAAACGCATGAGGACCTGGAGAGAGACAACCCCGTAATCGTCTTCGGCGATCCAGGGCAGCCGGGTTTCATCGCTGCCCGGCAGACGCCCCGGATCAGCGGACCAGGCAGCCGTCGGCGGTGCATCGGCAACCACCGTCAGATCCCAATGCCCCATATCCCTGGTGCCGAGCAGCACAGTCAGCCGCCCGCCGGTGACCACCATCCGTTCCGCCTGGAGCGACGCGGCATCCAAGGCCTGAAACGGCTGGGTTTCCTGGTCCAGGCGCAGGGTGGCCGGGCCGTCCGCGCCCGTCAGGTTCACCGTGAGATGCGATCCGCCAGGAACGGCGATCTGCGCCGCATTGGCATGCAGAAACTGGGGCGGCAGCCTTGTATAGGCGGGCGGGGTGATCCAGGCGTGCACCTCCGCTGGCGCGGGCGGCGCCGTCACGGGCATTTGGGGCCACAGGGCGGTGCTCAGGCGATGCGGGGTCTCGTTGCCCGCGACCGTCAGACATGCCAGCACCGCGACCGCCAGGCCGTTGCGAAAGGCTCGGGGATCACGCCGCGCCAGGCCCGGACGCGGTCCGGTCACCCGTATCCGGGCCAATAGGGCCGTCGCACGGGCCACATGGGCCTCCCACAGCACCACCGCCCCCGCGTCAGCCTGCGCCGGCCGATCGGCCAGCACCTGCAGGGGCCGATGGGGCAGGCCGGAATCGGCTTCCAAGCGCCGATCGGCGTCAGCCTGTGAGGGAAAACGGAGTGATCGGAAACCGCGTGCGCCCAATAGCAGGATCACGGCAGCGGTGCCGATGAGCAGAGCCGCATGCGCCAGGAAGGGCAATCGTGCTGGCAATTCCAGCAGCGCGGCACAAACGAACAGCCCCGCGACCGCGAGCGGCGGCCATAAAGCCGGCCAGACAGCCTCCGTCAGCAATGCCGCTCGGGCAAGGAGACGCAGTCTGGCCAGCCGGTTCATGAGAGGCGTTCGCCCGCCCAAAGGTCCTCGTAGCTCTGCCGGTCGCGGATGACGGTCCAGGTTTCGCCGTCGACCATGACTTCGGCCGCGCGGGGGCGGGCGTTGTAGGGGGAGCTCATGACGGCGCCATAGGCACCCGCGTCGAGAATCGCCACCCGCGCCCCCGGGGTGAGCGGCGGCATCTGACGATCGCGCGCGAAGGTATCGCCGCTTTCGCAGATCGGGCCCACGATATCCGCGGCACTGAGCGGCCCCACCGCATCGATCGCCGATACCGGCACGATGCCATGCCAGGCATCATACATCGCCGGGCGCACAAGGTCGTTCATCGCGGCATCCAGCACCACGAAACGGGTGAGCGGCGTTTGCTTCACCAGCACGACCGAGGCCAGCAGCAGCCCGGCGGGGCCAACCAGCCAGCGGCCCGGCTCCAGCGACAGCGTCACATCCATGTTGTGAAATGCGCCGCGAATGGCCCCCGCGAGGCCGGCAGGGCTGGGCGCGGGCTGGTTCCGGTAGGGAATGCCCAAACCGCCGCCACAGTCGACGCTATCCACCCTGTGGCCGGCCTCTCGTATCATGCGGACCAGATCGGCGATGCGGGCATAGGCGTCCCGATAAGGCCCAAGGTCGAGAATCTGGCTACCAATATGCGTCGCCAGGCCGATCGGCTGGATACAAGGCAGCGATGCCGCATGGGCGTACAGAGCGGCGGCATCGTCGTAGGCGATACCGAATTTGTCAGTTGCGCGGCCGGTGGAGATTTTGGCGTGGCCGCCAGCCTCCACATCCGGATTAACCCGCAGGGCGACCCGTGCGACGCGGTTCATCGCCGTCGCGATCGCGGAGAGCATCGCCAGCTCCTCCGCGCTTTCGATGTTGATCTGGCCGATATCCTCGGTCAGCGCGAGGGTCAGTTCGCGCGCGGACTTGCCAACACCCGAATAAACGATGTGGGAGGCAGGCACCCCGGCCCGGCGGGCCCGGCGCAATTCGCCCTCACTGACGACATCCGCGCCAGCGCCTTCGCGCGCCAGCAGGCCGATGATCGCGAGATGGTCATTGGCCTTCACCGCGTAATGCGGCTGCGCATCGAGACCGGCGTCCTTGAGCGCCTTGGCCAAAGCCCGATAGCGGGCGCGCAGCGTGCCGGCGGAATAGACCCATGTGGGCGTGCCCACGGTCTCCGCGATGCTGTTGAGGGGAACACCATCGAGCGTCAGCCCGTCCATGGCGTTCATCGTGAGGTCCCCACGCGCGGCGATCAGCTCAGCCGGGGTCGGGTCGTCCTTCGGGTCGAAATCAGTGTCGTGGGATGCCATGGGGGAAGGTTAGCACGAGATTTGCGCCGCGGTCGCGGGGGATTTGGACGACAGGCGTCGAAGCCCCCACGGCCGGCCAATCGCCATCACCCCACAAAAGCCCCGGCGACGGCCCCGCTCATGCAGGTTGCGATCGTGCCCGACAGGATCGCGCGCATCCCCAGCACCACGATTTCATGCCGCCGCGCCGGCACCATGGCGCCCAATCCGCCGATCATGATTCCCAAGCTGCCGAAATTGGCGAAGCCGCACAGCGCGTAGGCCAGGATCATCCGCGTTCGGGGGGAGAAGGTGTCCCCCGGCAGCGCCGAAAAATTCAAGTAGGCCACAAATTCATTCAGCACCGTCTTGGTGGCCATCAGCGCCGACGCCGCCCCCGTCTCCGCCCAAGGCACCCCGATCAGCCACATCACCGGGCGGAAGGGTACCGCGAAGATGCGTTGCAGGGTCATCGGCGCGCCATCCCACGCCCCCAGTCCGCCCAGCATCATGTTCAGCAACGCCACCATCGACACCGTTACCAGCAGCGTCGCAATGATCGCCGCCAGGATCGGCACGCCATCCATCGTGCCCTTAACCAGGGCATCCATCGCGCTGACCGGTTTGTCGTGGATTTCCAGCCGGCCTTCCGCCTCCTCCGGCGGACCAAAGGGCACCATCAGCGCCGCAACCGCCAGCCCGGCCGGGGTACTGATCACCGAGGCGATGAGGATGTTGCCCAGGGCATTCGGCACGACGGCGGACAGAAAGGCCCCGTATATCACCATCACCGTCCCCGCCACGCCCGCCATGCCGCAGGTCATCAGCGCGAACAGCTCCCCCCGCTGCATGCGGGCGAGGTAAGGACGCACCAGCAAAGGTGCCTCCACCATGCCGACGAAGACATGCACCGCCGCCCCCAAAGCCAAGGGACCGCCAACGCCCATGGTGCGGCGGAGCAGCCAGGCGAAAGCCCCCGTGATCCGCTGCATGACACCCCAATGGAACAGCAAGGAGGCCAGCGCGCTGATCGTCAGCACCAAGGGCAAGGCCTGAAACGCCAGGATGAAGCTGGCGCCCGGATGGGTTTCGGCAAAAGGCAGCGCCTGGCCGGCCAGGAAGCCGAATACGAAGGTAGTGCCCGTCAGCGTCGCCGTATGCACCGCCTCCGCCGCATCGTTGAGCACGAACAGCACCCGATTGGCGGCGGGGAGCCCGATCAGCACCAGCGCCAGCAGCGATTGCAGCGCCACGCCGGTGATGACAGTGCGCCATTGGATGCGGCGCCGATCTTCGCTGATGGCCCAGGCGAGGGCCAGCAGGACCAGGAGACCGAACGCCGCTTGGGCCATGTTAACCGCCAGCCCCCATCAACCACCGGGCCGGATATTGAACGGATAATAGGGCGGAAATTCGCCCACCGCGGTCATATCGACCTCGACCAGAGTCAGGCCCTTGATCGCCATGGCCTTCGCCATTTGGGCACCGAAGTCCTCGGCCCGTTCGACCTTGAAATAGGGGATGTCCGACAGCGCCGCGACCTTTTCCAGCGCCGGGCCTTGCAGGTCCGCGTAGTAACGCCGGCCCTGGGCGGTGTGATCCTGAATGCGCTTGATGACGCCGTAGCCGTTGTCGTTCATGACCAGCACCACGAGGTCGAGGTCTTCCTGCACCGCCGTCCACAGTTCCCCGATATTGAGATAGAAGCCGCCATCCCCGCTCATCATCACGGTCTTCTGGTTCTTCTGCATCGCCGCTGCCGCGGCCCCGATGCCCAGACAGAGCCCCTGCCCGATCCCGGCGCCGGTCGGATAGACATTCTGACGCGGGTCGTTCAGCGGGAATACGCGGTTGCCCCAGGTGGTGTTGTTCTGGGTGATATCGCGCGCCCAGATCGCATCGCGCGGCATCACGTCGCGCAACTGTTTGGAGAAGGTGCCATAGACACCCAAGGTGCCCATGAAGTCCTTCTGGGCCGCGACTTTCAGGGCGGCGAATTCACCGGGATAGCCGGGCTCGACCTGCATTTTGCCCTCGATTCGTTCCAGCAGGCCGTGCAAGGTCTGGCGGGCGTCGCCGCAGACGAAATGCCGGCTTGTGTAGGTGCGCCCGTTCGCCATCGGGTCGGAATCGATCTGAATCAGGTTATCCGGCAGCGGGATTCCGAAATCCCCCGTCTCATGCCCGCGCAGGCGGGACCCGACGACCAGCATCAAATCGACGCTCTTGTAGAAATCCGCGACCACCGGCAGGCCGTTGCCGGTCAGGCCGCCGAGGTTGCGGGGATGGTCCTCCGTCACCGTCGCGCGGCCGTTCCAGCTTGTGACCATGCCGAACCCGAGGTCGAGCAGTTGCATCGCCTCCAGCCCGGCACCGATCGCGCCATGGCCGAGCCACAGCATCGGGCGCTTGGCGGCCAGCACGCGGGACGCGAGTTCGTCCAGCTCGACCTCGCTGGGCATGCGCGGCGGCGGCAGCGGCAGCACGAAATTATCCAGGTTGGACGGGCGCTCAATCTTGGCGCGCTGCAAGTCGATGGGAATCTCGATACTGACGGGGCCCATCGGCGCGCTGAGCGCATCGACCGCGGCGCGGGTCAGCACGCCCATCGCCTGCTGGGCGGAGCGGATGCGATAGGCCGATTTGCCCACCGATTTCATCATCCCAAGCTGATCATACGGGTCATGCACCGTTCCCAGCTCCCGATCGGCGAAGCGGGTCGCGGTGTGGCCGGTGATGTGCAGCACGGGGGAGTGACCGAAATGCGCCTCAATCAAGCCGCCCACTGTGTTGGCGGCACCGGGTCCGGTGGAGGAAAAGAACACCCCCAGCCCACCGGACACGCGGGCATAGCCGTCCGCCATGTGCAGCCCGCCCAATTCGCCGCGCGCCATCATGAAGCGGATGGTGTTGCGCCGGCCGATCGCGTCGAGCATCGGGATATTATGGATGGAGGCGATGCCGAACGCGGTCGTGACGCCGCAGGCGGACAGGAATTCGGCGACGAGGTCGCCGACGGTATAGTCGCTGGACACGGTTTTGGACTCCCCCTTGGGTTCAGCGGCCAAGCTGAAACAGGTACGGGGCGACGTCAACGTGCTGCCAAAGAATCGCGTGCGGCGCTGGCCTTTCGCCAAACAGCCAGCGTCTGACAATGCGCCCTCGGGCGGCTATTTCACTTCGATGACCATTTTCATCTTCGGGTGGATCGCGCATCGGACGGTAAAGCGTCCGGTTTTGTCCAGGCGCACATCGATCGCCTGACCCGGTTCCTGCAGCCCCTTGTCGGCCTCATTCCCGTCCGCGTCGATCAGGCGGATGTTGTGGCGGACGTCGTCCTGGTTGACGAAATTGAGGGTATCCCCAACCCCGACGGTGATCGAGCCGCGGCTGAATTTCTGGCCGATCTGATCGATTTCGGTGGTTGCCGCATAGGCAGCGCCGGCAACCGCCAGGGTTGCGAGGCCAAGATAAAGCCTGAGTAAAACACCCGTCATGCGTATTCCCGTCTACAATGTGCCGTGCGGTGATTGCAGCGGCTTGTGATTTTCCGAAAATGAAATATCGCGTTTTCGTGTCTCTGTCAGCCCTCGAACGCCATCATAATCCACAGAATTCAGGCGAAAAACCGGATCTGAACGCGTAAATACGCTGCTTCAACCAGCGAATTGACCGATCGAGAGGAACCAGGCCGGACGCATTCACGCGCGGGTCGAAGACTTCGATGCCGGCCATCATGCCTTTGTCCTCATGCTTCAGAACATGGCAATGATACACGAACCGGCCCAGCGTTTCCGGCCGGGTAAACGGCAGCAGAATGGTGACATGACCGCGTTCGGGAATACGCACCACGTCCAGATACCCGTCGAATGGCTGCGGCTTTCCATTGATAGCCGTGACCTGGAATGACAGTTGGTGAATGTGGAAAACATGCATGTCATCGGTGTTGTTGAACAAGGTCCATTCTTCCATCGATCCCAGAGGCACGCGGGTATCGATACGGCCATGCTCGTAAAGGCGGCCATTGATCCGATAGGTCTCGCTGGCATTATCCTGAGAAAATGCGACCGTCCGCCGACCGGTGACCGGGCGCGCGCGCAAATCGTCCAAAGTCCAGGACGGGGTCCGGTTGGCGTTGGCCGTCACCGCCGGACCGGCGATCTGCAAACGTCCCAATACACGGACTTTGGCATCTCCGGTCAGCACTTTTTCGGATACAATTTCGTAATCACCAGGATCGGATCCGCGAATCAGGGCCACCACCCGGGTGGCCGGGCCAATATGAAGCGTGTCAACAATCCGCGGTTCACGGAGCACGACGCCATCCTCCGCGACGATTTCGAACCGATGTCCGCGCACCGTCAGATGGAAGTACAGATTGGCACTCTGGTTGCTGAAACGCCAAAGCTGCGTTTCCCCGGGATGCATCGCCGTGGTGACGAAGGTACTGCCGTTGATCGTCTGCAGCAGGTCGTGCAGTTCGTCGTTGATCACGGGGTCTTCCACGTCATCATATTGCACGTCTTTGAGCGTGAAGACCCGTTCGGCGATTTTGGATGGCAATCTCAGGGCTTCTTCGATCCCTTCCACGATCAGACTACCGGTCAGGCCGTTGGTGACCTGATGCATCGCGTTGCCGTGCAGATGGGCATGATACCAATAGAGACCCGGGGGCTGATCTTGCGGGATCCGCACCTCGTACAGGAACGAGCCGCCGGCGGGAACCGATACATGGACATTGTCACTGTTCCCCAACGGGGAGGTCTGGATGCCGTGAAAATGCAGATTCGTTGGCTCATTCAGCCGGTTGACCAAGGTCAGGCGCATGAGATCCCCTGGCCTGACGCGCAGCAACGGCCCTGGGTAAAGCCCATTGTACAGCGTTGCGTCGAGGGTTACGGGGCCCACCGGAATTTTGCGCGGCGCGGCTTCCAGAACAGCCTCCAGCACGCCATTCCTGCTGAAGATCGATACGGGATCGACCCATGACCCATTGGCCGTTTCCGCCGTCCAACCGACCCTGATGCAGAGCGGCAGCAGGACGAAACCCAGAAGCAGTCGCGATAGAATAGTGAACCCCTGGCCCGTCACCCCCCGGTGCCGCATCTATATTTCCTTCAAAGGCCAGAGCGTGTCCGTCTGACGACGAACACGCTCCAGGTATGTTTTATCTGGCAATTTCACCATTTGGTTGACCGCTATACGATTCAACCTAAACCGGCATTGCCCTAGTACCCACTATCGCTGGAACCTGAGTCATGATTCGTAGGGGGTATGAAAGCGATTCCCCTGGCGACCGTGATCGTCCTGAGCGTGGAGGAGCGTAAGGCCCTCGAAGCGCTCGCTGGTTCCCGCAAGAGCGAGGCGC
>CAIXEA010000186.1 GCA_903918315.1 uncultured Acetobacteraceae bacterium
CTCACCGAGACGGAAAGACAGGCCGCATGACACGCTTCCATCGCAGCCGCTTTGTGCCGGGCCATGGCCCGGCACAAAGCACGAACGAAGCGGACAGATCATGAGCTACATAAACCGGACAGATTGATTAGCTAGCGACACAAAAAAGCGGCCCATAAGGGCTATTCAAGGTACAAACACGATCCGCCGAACCCGGCCTCGATTGTCAGGGAACCATCGCCATGCACCGTTCGATTGTAGCCGTTCTGGCCGCCGCGCGCGCCATCGACGACGGTGAGATGCTGCTGTTCCGCGCCTTGCCCGGGCCGGAGCGCATCGCCGTCGGCCCCTTCGTCTTCGTGGACCATTACCGCAGCCAGACCCTGCGCGGCATCGGCGATCGCCCGCACCCGCATGCCGGCATCGAGGTGATCAGCTACCTGCTCGACGGCGGGATGGAGCATCGCGACAGCATGGGCTTCCGCGACCAAATCGGAGCCGGGGACGCGCAATGGATCCGCGCCGGGCGGGGTATCCTGCACGCCGAGAAGCCCAACGGCCCCCGCCATGGCCTGCAAATGTGGACCAGCCTGCCCCCGTCCCTGAAATTCTCTGAACCCGCCTACCAGTCGTGGCGGGCCGCTGACCTGCCTCGGGTAGAACAGAAGGGCGCCGGGATAGTGGTCATCGCCGGTACCGTCGCCGGCGCGGAAGGACCGATGCGTTTGGCCACCCCCACCATTTTTGCCCATATCCGGCTGGATCCCGGCGCGACGATTCCCGTCACGGTGGACCCTGATGCGGAGTTGGGCGCTTATGTGCTGGAAGGTGACCTGACCATCGCGGGAAAAACGGTCAAGCCCGGCTCACTCGCGCTTCTGGCATCCGGCAACGAAATCGAACTGACCGGCGGTTCCACATTGACCCAGGTCGCCCTCATCGGTGGCGCCCCGGCGGAGCCACCGATCCTGTTCGGGGGACCCTTCGTGATGGATTCGGCCGACAATCTGCTGCGCGCGCGGCAGGATTACGCCGCGGGCCGGATGGGTCGGCTGGATGGGGTGCCCTTCTAAACAATCCTCGCTTCAAACGGGGGGCGGAGATGCGGCGCGTCGAATTCCAGAACCCAGAGGTCCGGGTCCGATCGCACCTGACGCGCGACATAGGCATCGGCTGCCACCTGATCGACCGGCGCGCCGCCCGTGGCCCGGATCCAGGCCATCTCACCGTCAGGGTCGGTGATACGGGACAGGACGCACAGCCCCTCCCGCCCGCGAAGAACGACCAGCACGCCGCCGGAATCAGCGTCCCCCTTGCGCAGGACCGCACCGGGCGTGCCGGCCAGATCGCCCATCCGCAGCGCCATGCTGACCCAGAGTTTCGCGACGAGGCGCGGCCGGCTCATGGCAGGGCCAGACCGCCGCCATCGATCGGCAACGCGTGCCCGGTGATGCCCCGCGATTCCGGCCGCAGCAGCCACAAGACAGCGTCGGCGATCTCCGCCGGGGTGGCGATATGATGGGTGGGAATCATGGCTTCGGCTTGCTCCTGCGTGATGCCGAGCTCTCTGTAGCGGGATTCCGCCATGGGGGTACCCACCCATCCCGGACATAGCGCATTGACGGTGATCCCCCGCGGCGCCAGCGCCAGCGCCAAGGAACGGGTGAGGCCCACGACCGCGTGTTTGGCCGCGCAATAGGCCGTCTGGTCGGGAACGCCCCGCAGCCCCAGCACGGAGGCCATGTTGATAATCCGGCCGGTACCGTCAGGCAGCAGGGGGATCGCCGCTTTGCAACAATGATAGGTGCCATGCAGGTTGGACCCGATAATGGCGTGCCAGAGCGCGTCATCCCCATCCAGCCCATTGGCCCCGGCCGTGCCCGCATTGTTGATCAGCGCGTCGACCCGCCCGAACCGGCGGCCAACGGCCTGGAACAGGCTGGCCACCGAAGCCGCATCGGCGACATCGCATGGGATGAAGTCAGAATCGGCATCCGGCGGCGCATGGCGGGCGGTCGCCACCACGTGGTAACCCTCCGCGGCAAGGCGTTCGGCCACCGCTCGGCCGATGCCCCGGGTCGCCCCGGTGACGACAGCGACCTTCACTGCGCGGTCCCACCGCCATCGACGGGCAGAATGACGCCCGTGATGAAGGAGGCCGCATCGGAGGCGAGGAAGGCGACCGCATGCGCGATCTCCTCCGGATCAGCGAACCGGCCCAGCGGAACCCCGGCTTTGTAGACGTCGGCGGATGAAGCAGAAAACCGATCCGGATATTGCGCCGCCAGATCGCCAATCACGGCCGCCAGCATGGCGGTATCCGTGCTGCCCGGCGCGACGCAGTTCACCCGAATGCCGTGCCGCGCCCAGTCCAGCGCGGCGGACCGGGACAGCTGCGCGATCGCCCCTTTGGACGCGCCGTAAGCGGCACTCACCTGCTTGCCAATCAATGCTTGATCGGAAGAAATATTCACGATCGCGCCTTTGCCCTGGGCCACCATCCCCGGCAGCACCGCGCGCATGGTAGCGTAGGCCGCGAGGAAATTGACCTGAAAGACCCGCTCCACCTCAGCCAGCGGGGTTTCCAGCACCGTTCCGAGCACGGTGACGCCGGCATTGTTCACGAGGATGTCCACCGGCCCGCGTTCGGCGATCAGCGCGGCCAGACGCGCCTCCAGTGTCGCTGTGTCCGCGAGGTCGAAATCCGGCAGATCGAGGCCGATAACCTCAACCCCGTCGCGCGTGAGGACCCGGGCAATGGCGCCGCCGATCCCGCCGCGATGACCTGTGACGATGGCTCGGCGGCCGGACAGGCCGAAATTCAGGTTGGGCATCATGGCAAGGGACCTCCAGTCGGCGGAGTGTGCAGGCAGCCAGCATCCCGGTCGAGAGGACTGTGGGACTTCAGCCGGTCAGCCCGCCGATGCGATGGCCGCGCCTGCGTCAACGCGATGCGGCGGGCCGCATCGGCACGAGGTATGGTTGCGGCGGAGACTGCACCGTGACCTTGGCGCCCGGCCCGGCCCCGGGCATTTTGATCTGATTACGGTCCATCAGGTCGGTTTGGCCATCCGGACCAGGCCGCGCCTCCGTGCCCGACCCGCCGCCATTGAGCGCCGCGGTCACCTTGGCGAAGCTGGCCTGGGCGTTGTCCGCGTGGGATTGCACGCCCGGCGCGAACGAAAACCCGCCGGGTCCGGCCGATGGCCCGCCGGATGCCGCCGGTTGAATCACGCCGGGGAGCGCCGGGATCGTTGAGGCCGGAAGGAACCCTGACCCGGGGAGACCCAAAAACGCCCCGGCCGCACCGGCGGCCCCAAAAACCGCCAGGCCAGCAACCCGATGCACCAACGTTCGCCCCAACAGCCGAAATCCGATCAGCGCACAGAGGCATCCGACGATCGCGATCGACCCTTGCCGGTTGGACAGCAACGCCATCAGCATCGCCTGCATGGAACATTCCCCGCCTGAGTGGGCAGAGTGTACCACGGGGGGAAGTCATCTTCCATCGTTCCCGATAGGTTGTTTCCGGTGGGGTTTGAACCCGTGCCAAGGGAATGCCATTGTCAGCGTAGCCCGCGAACCAACCATCCCGAGGAATCCATCATGCGCCGCCTCGCCGCCCTTTTGGCTCTGCTTTCGCTCGCCGCTCCGGCAGCCGCTGCCGACAAGATCAGCTTTGGCCTGGATTGGAAGGCCGAGGCTGAGTACGGCGGCTACTATCAGGCCGTCGCGACCGGCATTTATGCCAAACACGGGCTCGAGGTAACGGTTCAACAGGGTGGCCCGCAGGTGAACCACACCCAACTTCTGCTGGCTGGGCGGCTGGACTACAACATCTGCTCCAACTCCTTCCTGGCGCTGAATTTCGTCAAAGAAAACATCCCGTTCCGCACGATCGCCGCGATGTTCCAAAAGGACCCGTCCGTGCTGATCGCCCATCCGGGCCAAGGGAATGACACGTTTGAGGCGCTGAAGGGCAAGCCCATCATGATCAGCGCCGACACGCGGATCGGCTGGTGGAACTTCCTCAAAGCGCGCTTCGGCTACACCGATGCCCAGATCCGCCCGTACACCTTCAACCTCGCCCCCTTTCTGTCGGACAAGAAGGCCATCCAACAGGGCTTCCTGGGATCGGAGCCTTTTTCGATCAAGGAAGCCACGCATGAGGAACCGGTCGTCATGCTGGTCGCCGATGCCGGCTTCACCGGCTATGGCAGCCTGATCGCGACGTCCGACAAGCGGATCAAGGAACAGCCGGATCAGGTGCAGCGCTTCATCGATGCGTCGCTGGAGGGCTGGTATTCCTACCTCAATGGCGACCCTGCCCCCGGCAATGCACTGATCAAGAAGGACAATCCGGAAATGACCGACGCCTTGCTGGCCTATGGGCGGGAGTCCATGAACAAGCACGGCATCCTGGCGTCCGGCAATGCGGCGACCGACGGGATCGGTGCGATGTCCACGGCCCGCTGGGCGGCTTTTTACGCCGCCGTCGCCAACCAGGGCCTGTATCCCAAGGGGATGGATGTGACGAAGGCCTATACGCTCGCCTTCGTGAACAAGAAGGTGGGGATGGGGCACTGAGCCGCGACCATACCCGGACCCGCGCGCGGCGCCGATGCTGACCATCGCCCATGTCGGCCGCCGCTTCCCGACCGGGACCGAGGCCCTGCGCGACGCGTCGTTGCGCCTGGAAACCGGCGACTTCGTGGCCCTGCTCGGACCATCGGGCTGCGGCAAATCGACGCTTCTGCGCCTGATCGCGGGCCTCGATCGCCCCGATAGCGGCGCCCTGATCTGGGACGCCGGACAACCGCCCGATCCCGGCGACACCGGCTACGTCTTTCAGGATGCAACCTTGCTGCCCTGGGCCACGGCGGCGGAGAATGTGTTCCTGCCCTTGCGGCTGCGCGGCCTGTCCCGCGACCAGGCCCAACCCGCCATCGCCGAAGCCCTCGCACGGGTCGGCCTGACGGGATTCGAGAATGCCAGGCCCCGGCAGCTCTCGGGCGGGATGCGCATGCGGGTTTCGATCGCCCGCGGCCTCGTCACGAAACCCCGCCTGCTGCTGATGGATGAGCCATTCGCCGCGCTCGACGAATTCACCCGGCATCGATTGCAAGCCGATCTGGTGGCGATGCAGGCGGATCTGGGTTGCACGGTGGTGTTCGTCACCCACTCCATCTACGAAGCCGCCTTCCTGGCACGGCGGATCGTGCTGATGACGCCGCGACCTGGGCGCATCGCGCGGGAGATGACGTCGCCCCTCACCCACGGCCAGGACACACGGCTCGACCCGGCCTATGCGACGCTTGTCGCGGCGATCTCCCAGGCCATGGAGGCCGCGCTGCAATGATCCTTCGCGTCGCCCCCTGGTTGTTCGGGCTACTGGCTTTGGTGGGATGGGAACTCACGGTTCGGCTGGCGGACGTGCCGGTCTATATCATTCCGGGCCCCCTGGCGGTCCTGGGCGCTTTCGCCGCCGATCCGGCCGGGCTGCTGGTGTCGCTGGCATCGACTTTGACGGTCACCTTCGTGGCGTTGCTCGTGGCGGCGATCCTGGGTGCATCGATGGCGATCGCGATGGCGAGCAGCCGCATGGCGCAGGCCGCGATCCAACCCTGGGCGGTGGCGCTGCAAGTGACCCCGCTGCCGGCTATCGCGCCGCTGATCATCATTTGGGTGGGCGATCCGTTCACTTCATTGGTGGTATGTGCGACCATCGTCGCGTTCTTCCCATTGTTCGCCAATACCGCGACCGGCCTCGCCTCCCCGCCGCCGGAGTTGCGGGATCTGTTCCAGTTGTATGGCGCCGGGCGCTGGAAAACGATGCTGTTGCTGCGCCTGCCCGCCGCCTTGCCCTATTTTCTGTCGGGCCTGCGCATCTCTGGCGGGTTGGCTCTGGTGGGCGCGGTCGTAGCGGAGTTGGTGGCGGGATCGGGCGGCTTCACCTCCGGCCTCGCATACCGCATCCTGGAGGCCAGCTTCCGGCTGGAAATGCCGCGCATGTTCGCGGCGCTGGTGCTGCTGGCGCTGGCGGGGATCACGATCAACCATGGGCTTGGCGCGTTCGGGCGGCGGGTCTTGCGCCGCTGGGGCGACACATGAACCACCTGCTGATCTTCGGCCTCGGCTTCAGCGGCACCGCCATCGCGGCCCAGGCCCGCGCCGCCGGGTTCTCGGTCAGCGCCACCACGCGCTCCGGCGCGCCCGCCTGCATCCCGTTCGATGCCGCGGCGCCGGTAATCCTGCGCGCGACCCATATCCTGACCACCGCTGCCCCGGACGCGGCCGGCGACCCGGTGCTGGCACGATACGGGGCGGAGATCGCGGCCTCCGGCGCCCGCTGGTTCGGCTATCTGTCCAGCACGGTGGTCTACGGCAACCGCGATGGCGGCTGGGTTGACGAGGACACGCCCCCGGCCCCAACCCAGGAGCGCGGGGCACGGCGCGTCGCGGCCGAACAAGCCTGGGCCGCCCTCGCCGGCAAAGCCGCGGTCGACCTCTTCCGCCTGGCCGGCATCTACGGGCCCGGCCGTTCGGCTTTCGACGACCTGCGGACCGGGCGGGCCCGGCAGACCATCAAGCCCGGGCACCAATTCGGGCGCATCCATCGCGATGACATCGCCCGCGCGGTCGTGGCCGCGATGCGGCAGAACCCGCCCCCAGGCCGGCGCGTATTCAACCTGTCGGACGACGAGCCATCCGAAAGCGCGGCGGTGATCCGCGAAGCCGCGGCATTGCTGGGCATGTCCCCTCCTCCAGCCGTTCCGTTCGAACAAGCCGCCGCGTCCATGAGCCCCATGGCGCGCGGCTTCTGGGCGGAGAACCGCAAGGTCGCCTGCACCAAGACCAAGGCCGCGCTCAGCCTCGCATGGCGCTATCCCACCTATCGCGAGGGCCTACGCGCCATCCTCGCCGAGGAGGCCGCCGATCGTCCGGTAGAGTAGCGCGAGGTCCTGGGGGCGCGAGAGGCGGTGATCCCCATCCTTGACCAGTGTCACCGCCACGTCGGTGGACGTCACCGTGCTGGCGATCGTCAACGCCAGTTCCCAGGGCACATCCGGATCCGCCTGCCCGTGCAGCAAACGGACCGGGCCCGTGAAGGGGATGGGCGCATCCAGAACCCGCCGCGCACGCCCGTCCTCGATCAGGCGCCGGGTGATCGGCGTCGGATCGCCATACTGGCTGGGCACCCACAACACGCCGTCGCGCAGCAGCGTCGCCCGCTCCGGCGGCGCCATCGCATCCCACATCAGGCGCTCGGTGAAATCCGGCGCGGCGGCGATCCCCACCAGGGCGGCCACCCGCTCCGGCCGCGCGATCGCGGTCAGCAGCGCGATCCAGCCCCCCATGGACGACCCGACCAGAATGATCTGACCCGTGGTCAGCGCATCGATGACGGCGAGCGCATCGGCCGCCCAGGTGCCAATGCTGCCATCCAGGAACGCACCATCGCTGGCCCCATGGCCGGAATAGTCGAACCGCAGCATGGCATGGCCGTGCCGGGCCGCGTAGGCAGCCAGGCCAGTGGCCTTGTCACCGGTCATGTCGCTATGAAAGCCCGGCAGAAACACGATCGTGGGCCCCCGCCCAGGATGCATGATCCAGGCGAGCCGCGTCCCGTCGCCGCGATCCAAACGTCCGCTTGCCGCCATCGTCTATCCGCCCCTACTCGTGGTCACAGAGCGACATGGTAACATCGCCGAATGTCTGATGTTCCCGAGTCGCCGGTTATTCTGCAAGTGCTGCCCTCCTTGGTCACCGGCGGGGTGGAACGCGGCACCATCGAAATCGCCCAGGCGATCGTCCAGGCCGATGGCACCGCTTTGGTCGCCAGCGCGGGGGGCCCACTATCCGCGTCGGTGGAACGGGCTGGCGGGCGGCATTTCACCTTGCCGCTCAATACCAAAAACCCGGTCGCCATCTGGCGCAATGCCGCGCGGCTGGAAACCCTGATCCGCTCCCAAAACGTGAAGCTGGTCCACGCGCGTTCCCGCGCCCCAGCCTGGTCTGCCTGGCTCGCATGCCAGCGGACGGGGGCGCATTTCGTCACCACCTATCATGGCACTTATTCGGAGGATTTGCCCCTCAAGCGGCGGTACAATGCCGTCATGGCGCGGGGTGAGATCGTTATCGCCGCCAGCCGGTTCATCGCCGATCTGATGAAGGCGCAACATGGGGTGGCGGAAGATCGCATCCGGGTGATCCCACGCGGGGTCGATACCGCGATCTACGATCCCGCCATCATCGTTCCTGATCGGCTGTTCCGCATGGCCCGCGCATGGCGCCTGCCGGACGGGGCCCCGACGGTGGTGCTGCCGGGGCGGCTGACGTCCTGGAAGGGCCATGCGGTGTTGCTGGAAGCCATGGCCCGCTTGCAGCGACCGGATGTCTGCTGCGTTTTTGTCGGCTCCGACCAGGGACGCACGGCCTATACCAAATCGCTGCTGGCGCAGGCGGCCACACTCGGCATCGCCGAGCAGGTGCGGTTGGTCGGCCATTGCGACGATATGCCGGCGGCGATGATGTTGTCGGACGTGGTCGTGCATGCCTCCACCAAGGCGGAAGCCTTCGGCCGGGTTGTCATCGAGGCGCAGGCCATGGGCCGCCCCGTTGTGGCAGCGGATTTGGGCGGGCCGGTGGAAACGGTGGAGCATGAGGTGACGGGGTGGCGCGTGCCACCGGGAAACCCGGAGGCGCTGGCCGGCGCGATCGCGCATGCGTTGTCACTGGACGCGGATGCACGACTGGCCCTGGGTGAGCGCGCCCGGGCGTCGGTGCCGACCGTACGATCGATGCAGGATGCGACCCTGGATGTGTACGAGGCCGTGTTAAGGGGCGGGCCGGGCGCGGGGCGCTAGGCGCAACGCAGTCGGCACTCTTGCGCGCTTGCAGCCAATTTCATCCCCGGCCATAGAGACGCCGCAGCGATAGAAGGACCTAAACCGATGCCCGCCATTACCCTGCCCGACGGTTCCGTGCGCCAGTTCGATGCGCCGGTGACGGGCACCATGGTAGCGGAAGCCATCGGCCCCGGCCTGGCCCGCGCCGCGCTGGCGATGAAGATCGACGGCAAGGACGCCGATATGTCCACGCTGATCGACCGCGATGTCAACCTGGTGTTCATCACCCGGCGGGACGCCGATGCGCTGGAACTCATCCGCCACGACGCCGCGCATATCCTGGCCGAAGCCGTGCAGGCGCTTTACCCCGGCACCCAGGTCACCATCGGCCCATCGATCGAGAACGGCTTTTACTACGATTTCGCCCGCGACACGCCCTTCACCCCCGAAGATTTTCCGGCAATCGAAGCAAAGATGAAGGAAATCGTGGCCTCGGGCGCGAAATTCGTGCGTCAGGAAATGGACCGCGAGGAAGCCATCGCCTTCTTCCAGGCCAAGGGCGAGAAATACAAAGCCGAGCTGATCCAGGACCTGTCGAAATCCGAGACCATCAGCCTGTACAGCCAGGGTGAGTGGGTCGACCTCTGCCGCGGCCCGCATTTGCGCACCACGTCCGACGTTGGCACCGCGTTCAAGCTGATGCGGGTCGCCGGGGCCTATTGGCGGGGCGATCATCGCAACGCGGTGCTGCAACGCATCTACGGCACCGCCTGGCGCGATCAGAAGGAACTCGACGCGCATCTACTGCAGATCGAAGAAGCCGAAAAGCGCGACCATCGCCGTATCGGCAAGGATATGGGCCTGTTCCATATCCAGGAAGAAGCCACCGGCTCGGTTTTCTGGCATCCCAAGGGCTGGAAGCTGTATCGCACGGCGGAGGACTATATGCGCCGCCGCCTCGACGCCACGGGCTATCAGGAGGTGAAGACCCCGCAACTGGTGGATCGCGTTCTGTGGGAGCGTTCGGGCCACTGGGCCAATTACCGCGAACATATGTTCATCGCCCGTGTCGAGGATGAGGACAAAACCCTCGCGGTCAAGCCGATGAACTGCCCCTGCCATGTGCAGATTTTCCGCCAGGGGCTGCGATCCTACCGCGAATTGCCGCTGCGCATGGCCGAATTCGGCGCCTGCCATCGCTATGAACCCTCCGGCGCGTTGCATGGCATCATGCGGGTGCGAGCGTTCACGCAGGACGATGCGCATATTTTCTGCACCGAATCGCAGATCGCTTCGGAAACCGTGCGGTTCGTGGAACTGCTCGCCTCCATCTATCGCGACTTCGGGTTCGAGAGCTTCCGGGTGAAGTTCTCCGATCGGCCGGTGGCACGGGCGGGTTCGGATGATGTCTGGGACCGGGCGGAAGGCGCGCTGAAGGAAGCCTGCGCCACCGCCGGCGTCGATTACGAGCTGAACCCTGGGGAGGGCGCCTTTTACGGCCCGAAGCTGGAATTCGTGCTGCGCGACGCCATCGGCCGCGATTGGCAGTGCGGCACATTGCAGGTCGATTTCGTGCTGCCGGAGCGACTCGACGCCGAATATGTCGGCGAAGACGGGGCCCGGCATCGGCCAGTGATGCTGCATCGCGCGATCCTGGGTTCGTTCGAACGCTTCCTTGGCATTCTGATCGAGAACTATGCCGGCCGCTTCCCGCTCTGGCTCGCGCCGGTGCAGGCGGTCGTGGCGACGATCGTGTCCGATGCCGACGGGTATGCGGATGAGGTCGCGGCCGCCTTCCGCAAAGCCGGGCTGGAAGCGCGGACCGACCTGTCGAACCAGAAGATCAACGCCAAGGTGCGCGAACACAGCCTGGCGCATGTGCCGGTGCTGGCGGTGGTCGGGCGCAACGAAGCCGCCAACCGCACCGTGGCGCTGCGCCGGCTCGGTTCGACGGCGCAGGAGATCGTGCCGCTGGACGAAGCGATCGCGCGCCTGAAGGCCGAAGCGACCCCGCCGGATCTGCGGCAAACGGAGTTTGCTGTCGCTAGCTAATCAATCTGTCCGGTTTATGTAGCTCATGATCTGTCCGCTTCGTTCGTGCTTTGTGCCGGCCCAGGGCCCGCCACAAAGCGGCTGCGATGGAAGCGTGTCATGCGGCCTGTCTTTCCGTCTCGGTGAGGGTGCCATCCGCGCCATAGCTTGCCAGCCGGTGCGGGCCCCAGAATACCGCGAGGCAGCCATC
>CAIXEA010000187.1 GCA_903918315.1 uncultured Acetobacteraceae bacterium
GCGCCTCGCTCTTGCGGGAACCAGCGAGCGCTTCGAGGGCCTTACGCTCCTCCACGCTCAGGACGATCACGGTCGCCAGGGGAATCGCTTTCATACCCCCTACGAATCATGACTCAGGTTCCAGCGATAGTGGGTACTAGCCGATCCCGCGGGCGGCGTCATGGTGTGGCCGGGATGGTGGGCTGCGTCGTACAAGATCAGTTGATCAAGCCGCGCGCGTGGGTCAAATAAGCGCATGTCCCCGCCTGTCGACCCCGTCCGGACCGACCGCAGCCTGCCAGGCCATACCGATGTCGTGATCATCGGGGGCGGGATCATCGGTGTGTCGACCGCGCTGTTCCTCGCGGAAAAGGGACTGAAGGTCGCGCTGTGCGAAAAGGGCGAGATCGGTGCCGAGCAATCGAGCCGCAACTGGGGCTGGTGCCGCACCATGGGGCGCGACATCAAGGAAGTGCCGCTGGCGCTGGAAAGCCTGAAGATCTGGCGGACCCTCAATCTGCGCCTGAACCGGGAGACCGGCTACCGCCAGGCCGGGATCATGTATCTTTGCCAAAATGATCGCGAAATCGCGGCCCAGGAATCCTGGCTCGAACAGGCCAGCCAGTTCCAGGTCCGGTCGCGCGTGCTCCGCGGGGCGGCGCTGGACGCGATCCTGCCGGGGGCCTCGGCGCGGTTCAAAGGCGGGCTTTACACACCGACGGATGGGCGGGCGGAGCCGGAGAAAGCGGCGCCCGCGATCGCGGAAGCCGCACGGGCGCTGGGCGTGACCATCCTGACCAATTGCGCCGTCCGCGGCCTGGACATGCAGGGCGGCGTGGTCGCCGGGGTGGTGACCGAACGCGGCTGCATCGCCTGCGGCGCGGTGGTGCTGGCGGGCGGGGCCTGGTCGCGGCTGTTCTGCGGCAATGAGGGTTTCGACCTGCCGCAACTGAAAGTCCTGGGCTCGGTCTTCCGGACCGCCCCGCTGGTGGGCGGGCCGGATATCACCGCCGCCGGCTCGGTGTTCGCACTACGCAAGCGGCTCGATGGCGGCTACACGATCGCCCGGCGCAATGCCAACGAAGCCACGCTGACGCCCGATCACTTTCGCCTGCTGTCCGATTTTCTGCCCAAATTATGGTCGAGCCGCGGGGAGATCCGGCTCCGGCTGGGACGGCGCACCTGGGAGGAGATCCGCACCCGCCGGCATTGGTCGATGGATGACGTCACCCCTTTTGAAGCGACCCGCATCCTCGACCCCGAGCCCAATGCCCGCACCTTGTTCGATGCCGAGCATACGCTGTCGCGCATGTTCCCCGTCTTCAAGGACATGGAGATCGTGCAAAGCTGGGCCGGCCTGATGGATGTGACCCCGGACGCGGTGCCCGTCATCGACCGGGTCGATCGCATCCCCGGGTTCCACATCGCAACGGGATTTTCCGGCCATGGGTTCGGCATCGGCCCCGGCGCTGGCCGCCTCATGGCCGATATCGTCGCCGGTGATCGGCCGATCGTGGACCCCTCCCCTTATCGGCTGAAGCGGTTCAGCCGGGCGGTTTGACGCGGGGTGCCCGATCTGGCCCCGCGGCCCTGGAATCGGGCGGAAAGGCCATGCGGGCGCTGGTCAAACAAGGGCCCGCATGGCATGGTTCGGATGGGTGCCGCCGCGGTGAAAACCGTGTGTGGGGCACGGTGTCCCCAGATGGAAAGGCCGGAACGCGCTGAATGGACAGCCTCGCCCCTACCCTGACGCCCGAGCGTGCGGCGGCTGATCCGTCCCCTCCCGCCGCGCCGGTGGCCAACAAATCGCCCTATCCGCCGCCCGCCGAACGCCCGACCCAGCAAGGTCCGGACGGCATTCGATTTGATTTCAACAATGGGGCCCGGGTCGCGCTGCCGCCGCGCACCGAAGGCAAATGGCGGGTCAGGCTGCGCGACCTGGATACCGGCAATATCCTGTTCCAGAGTGAAAACCAGGGCGCCTATGTATCGTCATCCAAACGGTACTATGTGCGGATCGGGATCGAGGTCTGGGCGCTGAATGATGCCGGCGCCGCGACCGAGGTGCTGTCCCACGATTACAATGCCGCCGGCCAGGACGTGCTGATCCAACTCCCCGTCGGCACCGTCGGCGATACCATGGGCTGGTTCCCCTATGTCGCGCGCTTCGCCGCGGTGCGCCACGCGCGGGTCATCTGCGCGATGTCGGGCCTGATCATCCCGCTGCTCCGCGACGCTTACCCGCATATCCGCTTCGTCACGCACGAAGAGGTGATCGAGCAGAAAATCGCCGAACAGGCCTATGCCACCTACGCGGTGGGCCTGTTCTTCACGGACCGCGACAATGTCCATCAGCCGACGGATTTCCGCCATGTCGGGCTGCATCGCACCGCGGCCTATATCCTGGGCGTCGATCCGGCCGAAGAGCCGCCGCGGCTCCACCTCGAAGATGAGACCTGGCCGATCGCGGAGCCTTATGTCTGTATCGCGGTGCAAAGCTCAACGCAGTGCAAATACTGGAACAACCCGCGCGGCTGGCATGACGTGATCGCGGCGATCAAAGCGCGGGGCTTCCGGGTCATCTGCATCGACCAGAAGCC
Organism: uncultured Acetobacteraceae bacterium; assembly: GCA_903918315.1. Taxonomy (GTDB): domain Bacteria; phylum Pseudomonadota; class Alphaproteobacteria; order Acetobacterales; family Acetobacteraceae; genus Rhodopila. The sequence continues at coordinate 2,580 of CAIXEA010000187.1, forward strand.
GGTGCATGGCGGCGGCATCGTCTGGAACCACATCCCGCACGGGGCGGAGGACGAAACCGGCGACCGCCCGCTGGCCGAACGCGCCCGCTGGCTGCGCCATGCCGCGTTCTTCGTGGGCCTGAGCAGCGGCCTGTCCTGGCTGGCCTGGGCGGCCGGCGCGCCGGTGGTGATGATCAGCGGCTTCACCCACCCGACCAACGAGTTCGCCACCCCCTACCGGGTGATCAACTGGCACGCCTGCAACTCCTGCTGGAACGACCCCCGCGAACTGTTCGACCACAAGGACTTCCTGTGGTGCCCCCGCCACGCCAATACGCCCCGGCAATTCGAATGCACGCGCCTGATCACCGCCCAGCAGGTGATCGACGCCATCAGCCGGGTGCCGGAATTCGCCGCTTTATCTGATACCCCTCCCGGCGCATCGCCCGCGCGGAGCATGAGCCAATGACCACCACCAATATCAGCGCCGGCCAGTCGAGCACGAACCTCGTTCTGAACAATGGTGACTTCGAAAACGTCTCCGCCGGCGGCAGCGCGGTCAGCACCACCGTCAGCAGCGGCGGTATCGAAACGATCAGCGCGGGTGGGGAGGCGCTCACGACCACCGTCAGCTCCGGCGGTGTGGAAAACCTCGCCGTCGGCGGCATGGCCTTCGACACCGTGGTGGACAGTGCCGGTTACCAGAACGTCAGCTCCGGCGCGACGGCGTATTTCACCACCGTCAGTTCCGGCGGTTCCCAGTTCGTGTTCAGCGGCGGCACCGCCAGCAACGCCACCGTCGACAGCCTCGGCGGCCAGGTCCTGCAAGGCGGCACGGCCGTCGCGACCACGCTGAATGGCGGCAATGCGTTCATCGACGCCGGCGGTGTGGCGATCAGCACGACCGTCGGCGGCGCCGGGTACCTCACCGTCAGTTCGGGCGGCACGGCGAGCGACACCGTGGTCAGCAACGGCAACGCGTTCATCCAGGCCGGCGGCAGCGCCATCGGCAGCATCGTCGAAGCCAATGGCTTCGAAATCGTCAGCGGCGGCACCGCCGATGACACGACCGTGTCACAGGGCGGCTACCAATACGTCTCTTCCGGCGGCGTCACCCATTTCACCACCATCAGCAATGGCGGGTTGGAGACGGTCAATGCCTCCGGCCTCACCGTCAGCACCACGATCAGCAGCGGCGGGCTGGAAATCGTCTATGACGGCGGCATCGCCAGCGGCGCCATGGTCCAGGCACACGGCAATATCGACGTCCAGTCCGGCGGCGTCATCATCAGCACGAGCGTGGTGGGTGGTCTGGCGCAGGATAGCGTCGAATCCGGCGGCCTCGCCTCCGCCACCACCGTCGGCGCCGCCGGGTTGGAGGTGATTTTCGCCGGCGGTTCCGCCGTCAGCACCACGCTCATCGGGGGCGGTGATCAAATTCTGGCGGGTGGCGCGGCCCTTTCGACCACGGTCAGCAACGGCAATCTGTTCGTCGACGGCGGCAGCGCCTCGGCCACGATCGTGACCGGCGCGGGCTATGACGCGATTTATGCGGGCGGGCGAACGACCTCCACCCTCGTCAGCGGCGGCGGGCAGGAGTCTATCCAGTCCGGCGGCACCGCCACCGCCACCACGGTCATGAGCGGCGGCATCGAGCAAGTGTCCGTATCCGGGACCGCGCTGTCCACAACGGTCAGTGCCGGTGGTATCCAATTCGTTTACAGCGGCGGCACCACGATCAGCGCGGACCTGTCAAGCGGCGGCACGCAGTATGTGGAATCCGGCGGCATCGCATCCAACACGCGCGTAGAAAGCGGCGGTTATGAGGTGGTATCCGGCGGCTCTGCCCTCCGCACCGTCGTCGTCAGCGCCGGGGAGGCCGGCGTCTTCAGCGGCGGGTCCGCCATCAGCACCACCGTCAGCAGCGGCGCTGCTCTCTTCGTCTATTCCGGCGGCTTCGCGGACAGCACCACCGTCAGCCCTGGCGGCGGCCTGGTGCTGCTGCCCGGCGGGGTGGCGTCACATACGACCGGCACCGCCGTCTCGGCCGGGGTGGTCCTGTACTCGCCCAGCCAGGGCTTCATCAACGAAGGGGCCATCGGCAGCACGATCTCGGTTGGCAGCGGCGGCATACTGGCCATACTGCCGAGCGGCGTAACCCATGCCACAACGGTCGGGTCCGGAGGGGTCGAAGCAGTTTATTCCGGTGGCGTTGCATCGGGGACCGTCACGGATTCGAGCGGACTGCAGATTGTCCACAGCGGCGGACGCACATCGAATACCCGGATCATCAATTACAGCGAACAGCTGGTGATCGGCGGAACCGCCAGTTTTACCGTGGTCAGCACCGGCGCGCTGTGGGTCGGCGCGGGGGGCACCGCCCTGTCGGCCACTGTCAGCAGCGGCGGCGGCGAATATGTTTATTCGACCGGTGTCGCCAGCAACACCGTCGTATCCAGCGGCGGGACGGACGTGGTGTCCTCCGGCGGCACCGTGCAGAACACCATCTTCAAACGCGCGGGCACGGAGCAAATCGGCCCCTCGGGCTTCGCCGGCTTCACGACCATCAGCGCCGGCGGCACGCAGATCATCCAGGCCGGGGGTTCGGCCTTCGGCGCCGCGATCACCAACAGCGGAACCCAGACCATCAATTACGGCGGATCCGCCGATACGACCCATGTGGACGGCGGCGGCGTCGAACTGGTGTCCGGCGGCGGCACCACCAGCTTCAGTACCATCAGCAGCGGCGGGCTCACCTTCGTCTTCAGCGGCGGCTCGACGGTCAGCACGACAATCGACAGCGGCGGGGTGGAGTTCGTCTATTCCGGCGGCAGCGCCGCCAACACGACGGTCAACCCGGGCGGGGAACTGATCGTCCTTCCCGGCGGGTCCGCGACCGGCACGACGGGCAGCGTTATCTCGACCGGGGTCTTCGCCTATCAGCCGGGCGTGGGCGTCACCAGTTACGGCGCCACCGCCAATCACCTCAGCGTCAGCAGCGGCGGGACCGTGTTCATCCTGCCATCGGGCACGGCCAGCACGACCAGTGTTGGCAACGGCGGGTCGGAGATTGTGTATTCCGGCGGTTCGGCGGTCAGCACCACCATCCGCACTGGCGGCAGCGAAACCGTGCTCTCCGGCGGCACGGCGAACTTCACCGTCGTCAGCAGCGGCGGCATGGAACTGCTGAGCGCCGGCGGGCTCGCCCTGAACGCCGTGATCGCCTCTGGCGGCGATCAGGAGGTCAGCAGCGGCGGCATCGCCAGCAACACCTCCGTCGGCGCCGGCGGCATGGAGAATGTGTATTACGGCGGCTCCGCCTTCGCGACCCAGGTCGTGAGCAGCGGCAGCGAAAATGTCTACGCCTCCGGCACGGTCACCCAGGGCACCGTCGCCACGGGCGGGTCCGCGACGGCCTATTTCGACGCCATCATCACCTCCGAAACCGTCAACAGCGGCGGCATTCTGCAAGGCCTGGCGAGCGGCACGCTCAGCAGCACGACCGTCAACCTCGGCGGCTCGGTGATGGTCGCCAATGGCGGGCGAGCGGTTGATACGGTCATCAACTCCGGCGGCGCTGAGACCGTTTCGGCGAACGGTTCGGCCACGCTGACCCGGATCAACAGCGGCGGCACATTGATCGAGCTGCTGAATGGCCAGGCCGATCAGACCACCGTGGAACGCTTCGGGTCCGAGCTCGTGGAATACGGCGCCTTCAGCAGCGACACCACGGTGTCCAGCGGCGGACTGCAGGTCGTGGACAGTGGCGGCACCACGATCAGCGCGACCCTCAGCGCCGGTGGTGTCGCACGCCTGCTGACCGGCGGTGAGGAGGTCTTTACCTCCATCGGCAGCGGCGGCGCGGCATTCCTGTATTCCGGCACCACCGCGCTGAGCAACACCGTCGATAGCGGCGGGCATCTGATCGTGCTGCCCGGCGCGGCCGAGTATTCCACCAGTGCCGCGGCGGCTGACGGGGTCATCTCCTCCGGCGTCGTGCTCTACCAGCCTGGCACCGGCGCCACGGTCGAAGCCAACAGCGTGCTTGGCCTGACCGTCGGCAGCGGCGCGATCGATTATGTGCTGCTCTCGGGCACGGTCAGCAGCAGCACGATCAGCAGCCTGGGCCAGGAACGCGTCTTTTCCGGCGGCACCGCGATCAACACCCGGCTGACCGGCGGCGCGGCCGAACTCGTCTTCTCCGGCGGGGTCACCACCGGCACCACGGTCACGAGCAGCACCGAATTCGTTTATCTGTCGGGCCAAACCATCAGTACGACGCTGAAAACGGGCGGCGCCGCCTATCTGTTCGGCGGCACCGCCAGCGCCACGACGATCAACAGCGGCGGCGTGCAGAACGTTGACGCCGGCGGCACGGCCAGCAACGCCATCGTGAGCAGCGGCGGCCAGCAGCTGGTGTCGCAAGGCGGTGTCACGGTCAGCACCGTCGTGACCTCCAGCGGCTTCGAAACCATCTCCAACGGCGGCCTCGCGAGCGCGACATCCGTCACCAATGGCGGGCAGGAGAGCGTTTCCGGCGGCGGTTCCGCCATCAGCACCTCGATCAGCGCCGGGGGCCATGAAACGGTCTGGTCCGGCGGGACCGCGAGCGCGGACTTCATCAGCAGCGGGGGCATCGAAACCGTCAGCAGCGGCGGCACCATCATCGCCACCACGGTTGGTCTGGGTGGATTGGCGCAGGTGTTCGGCGGCGGGGTCGCCAGCCAGACGATCATCCTGAGCGGCGGCTCCGCGGTGGCTTCGGGGCTGGGAAACCTGGTCGATACCGATATCCACGGCGGGGGTGTGCTCGTCCTGTCCGCCGGCGGTTCGGACCTCAACACCACCGTCAGTGGCGGCGGCCAGGTGGTGGTTTCCGCGGCTGGCGTGACATCGGGCGCGGCGATCGACAGCGGCGGGCTCGTGTCCATTTCCTCGGGCGGGACCGCCGTCAGCGCCACGGTCTCATCCGGCGGGCAACTGGTCGTCTCGTCGGCCGGCCTGACCACCTCGGCCCAGATCGCCAGCGGCGGCGTGTTGACGGTTTCCTCCAGCGGCGTCGCGTTGGACACCTTGGTCAGCGGCGGCGGCCTGCTGTTCATATCCTCCGGCGGTTCGGCCATCAGCACGACCGTCGATAGCGGCGGTGTGGCCTTCGTCTTCGCTGGCGGCAGCGCCAATTATTCGGTGATCAGCAACGGCGATGCCATCATCGTGTCGTCCGGTGGTTCGGTCCTGAACACCACCGTCAGCAGCGGCGGCCGCCTGATCGTGCTGCCCGGTGGCACCCAAACAAGTACCACGGTCGTCGCCGGCGGGGCGCTCGTGACCACGGGCGTCGCGGAATACACGCCTGGTGCCGGCGCGGTGGCGCTGGGACCGAGCGCGACGAACCTGACCATCGGCAGCGGCGCGGATAGTTATGTCCTGCGCAGCGGGACCGCGACGCTAACGAAGGTCCAAAGTGGCGGCGTGCAGACGGTGTTCAGCGGCGGCGTCGCCAGCCAGACCGTGCTCAACGCCCAAGGCACCGAGGTGATTCTGTTCGGCGGTTCCGCGGTCAGCGCGACGGTGAACCTGGGCGGCAGCGAAACCGTCTCCAGCGGCGGCACGGCCCTGGCGGCGCTCGTCAGCGGCGGCAGCGAAACGGTGTCGTTCGGCGGCAGCGGGAGCAACACACTCCTCATCAGTGGCGGTATCGAAACCGTCCAATCCGGCGGCCATGAGACGGGCGCGACGGTCAACGCCAGCGGTGTGCTGATCGTGTCATCGGGCGGCAGCGCCGCCGGCGTGACAGTCAATGCCGGCGGTGTCGAGCTGTTGCTCACCAGCGCCAGCGGCGCGAGCGGCACAACATTGTTCAGCGGCGGCACCATCGCGCTGCCATTCCTGTCCTATGCGGCCAGCGGCACAGCGACGGTCAATGCCCTCGATATCCTGACGGTCAGCGTGGGCGGCCAGACCTATGCGCAGCAGCTCAGCGGCAGCTATACGGGCGAATTCTTCCACGTCGTCCCGGACCTCGTTTATGGCGGCGCCGAGATCACGCTGGATCACACCGTCTGCTTCTGCACCGGCACGCTGATCGAAACCCCGGACGGGCCGATCGCGGTGGAGGCCCTGGCGGCGGGCGACAGGGTGCTGACGGCGTCCGGGGCCGTCCGGCCGATCGTCTGGGTGGGGTCGGGTCAGGTGCTGTCGGGGCGCGGGCGGCGGAATGCCGCCACGCCGGTCATCGTCCGCGCCGGTGCGCTCGGCGATGGCGTCCCGTCATCGGATCTGCATGTGACCAACGGCCATTCCCTGTTCATCGATGGCGTGCTGATCCCGGTTGAATATCTGATCAACCACCGCTCGATCCTCTGGGACGACCGGGGGCAGGAGGTGACGATCTATCATATCGAGCTGGAAACGCACGATATCCTGATCGCCAACGGCGCCCCGGCGGAAAGCTATCGCGATGACGGCAATCGCTGGCTGTTCCGCAATTCCAATGACGGCTGGGATCAACCGGCCAAGGACCCCTATGCCCCGGTGCTGGTTGGCGGCCCGGTGGTGGATGCGGTCTGGCGCCGCCTGCTCGATCGGGCAGACCCCGGCCCCGAAACCGCCCTGACCACCGAACCCGACCTGCATATCGTCGCGGACGGGCGGCGGATCGACATCGCGGCCTGAGCCGGCGATCGCGTGGCCTTCGCCTTGCCCGCCGGGGTCCGCTCGGTCGCCATCGCCTCCCGCGCCGCATCGCCGCTGGAACTGGGGCTGATGCGCGACCCGAGACCGCTTGGTGTCGCCATCCGCGCGGTCGAGGTCTGGAAGGGCAAGACCCTCCGCGATCTGTCCGCCGCCGAACCCGCGCTGAGCGAGGGGTTTCATGGCTATGAGCCGGAGGACGATCTGCGCTGGACCAACGGCATGGCCGTCCTGCCCCAGGCGCTGTTCGACGGCCTGACCGGCCCGCTGACCCTGCAGGTCCAACTCGCCGGGACCGCCCAATACAGGCTGGAGCCGGGCGATATGCGGCTCGACGCGGTTGCCTGACGCGTGATCGTTTGACGTGACATCCCCCGAAGACTGGGTCAGCCGGCAGGAGCGGCTGGCCCGACTGGCCCGGTCGAACCTGTTCTTCATCGGCGGCGCCCCGCGGTCCGGCACGACCTGGCTGCAACGGCTCCTGGACAGCCACCCCGCCATCGGCTGCCGGGGGGAGGGCCTGTTCATGCAGCATCTCGCCGCACCGCTCGATGCGATGATGACCGAGCGGCGGGCCCGGCTGGACGAGAAGAATACAACCGTCTTTGGGCAGGCCGAAGGTTTTCCCCTGCCGGATCAGGACGACAGCGACATGCTGCTGGCCACCGCCATCCTGCTGGCGCTCGACCGCGCCCGCGCCGGTCGGACGGTGCAGGCGATCGGTGAGAAAACCCCCGAGAACGTCTTCCTTTTCCCGCGGTTGAAACGGCTGTTTCCCTCGGCGCGGCTGATCATCATCGCCCGCGACCCGCGCGACGTGCTGAGTTCGGCCTGGCATTTCTTCCATCAGCCCGCGGCCGGTGAAGATCCGGACACCGCCAAGGCCGGATTCATCCGCCTGGCCTTGCCATCGCTGCAGGCCGGCACACGTCAGACCCTGGCCCTGCGGGAGCGTTATCCGGCCGATTGCATGGTCGTGACCTACGAATCCCTGCGCGCCGCGCCCGAGCGGGAGGCCGCCGCGTTGTTCCGGTTCCTCGGCGTGTCGGATCACGCCGACACGGTTGCCCAGGCCGTGGCGCGCACCGCTTTCACCGCTTTGTCCGGCGGCCGGCCGCCCGGCACACCCCAGGACGGCGCCTTCTTGCGCAGCGGCATCGTCGGCGGCTGGCGCGCGACCTTCACCCCGGCGATGAGCGACCTGATCCTGAACGAACTGGGATGGGCCTTTCCCCTGTTTGGCTGGCAGCCATAGGCGGACGCCGCGGGACACGCTACCGTTCCGGCCAGCGCGGGATGACCGAAGGTCGGAATCCCGCGATCAGGCAAGAGGTACCATCGGGCGGATCGCGCCTGTCAGCGGTCAGCCCGATCGAATGGTCAGGAGGAGTTTCCGATGCAACAGCCCACCCGCGTTTTACTCTGGACCGATGGTCCCGGCCCCTATCTCGACGCCATCGCCAAAGCGGGGCTGAGCGATCGCGTGGCGGTCGAAACATTGCCGCGCACGGAAACCCCAACCCAGGCGCAGCGCGCCGATACGGAGGCATTGCTGGCCTGGGGCGCGCCGAAGGGCCTGCTGCCGGAGATGAAAAGCCTGCGCTGGGCCCAGGCGCTCACGGCCGGGGTCGAAACCTGGCTGGCCCTGCCGGATTTGCCGCCGGCGCTGACGCTCACCTGCGCCCGCGGCACGCATCGGGAATCGATGCCCGAGAACATCCTTGGCGCGATATTCCATCTGATGAAGCCCTATGCCGCCGTGAACGAGGACCAGAAGCGCGGCCAATGGGTGCGGCGCATGGCGACGCCCCTGTCGGGCCAGACGCTGGGCATCCTCGGCCTGGGCGAGATCGGCCAGCGCGTGGCGCATCTGGCCACGGCGCTCGGCATGCGGGTCATCGGCACAAGGCGGACCCAGGCGCCGGTCACGGATGTGGCCGAAGTATTCCCGATGGAGCGCACCGACGCCATGCTGGCGCAGTCGGATTTCGTGCTGCTGCTGCTGCCGGCGACTCCCGCGACGGAGAATTACATCGACGCCGCCCGGTTGTCGCACATGAAGCCGAATGCGTGGCTGCTGAATTTCGGGCGCGGTCACCTCATTAACGACGCGGACCTGATCGCCGCGGTCAAGGCAAAGCAGATCGCCGGCGCGGTGCTGGATGTGTTCCGGCAGGAGCCCCTGCCCGCCGCACACCCGTTCTGGACCACGGAGAACATCATGGTCCTGCCGCATATCGGCGGCGGCCATCCGCAGCGCGACCGGGTGGTGGCGCAGTTGTTCGCCGATAACCTGACCCGCTTCCTCGACGGCAAGCCCTTGGCGCAGGTGGTGGATCGGGCAGCGGGCTACTGACAGCGCGATGCCGCAATCCCCCCTGCTCGACGCGTTGCGGCGGCATGCGCGGGCCCAATACGCGGCGGGGGCGCTGGCGGATGCGCTGGAGGTCCAGCAGCAGGTGCTGGATGCCGCCCGCGCGACGGGGGCGGACACGGCCGATGACTATCTGTTCCTCGGCCTGATGCTGCACGCGGCGGGGCGCCTGGATGCGGGGATCGCGACCCTGCGCGCGGGGATCGAACGGTTCCCGGCCAATGCGGCCATGCAGGAGAATCTCGGGGTCTTTCTGCTCGGCCGCAATGAGCCCGCGGCCGCGATCGCCGCGTGCCAACGCGCCCAAAGCCTGAGCTTCCAAAGCGGGGGCGCGGCCAGCGCCAATGTGTTCGACTGCCTGGCTGATGCGTTCAACCGCCTCGGCGACCAGGAAGCCGCCATCGACGCCGGCAAATCCGCGTTGGAGGCCAAAGATCGGCTGTTCGGTGCCGGGGTCCCGATGGCGCATGTGCCGGACTCACCGCCGCCGCCGTTCAACCCGCACAATCCCGCGAAGAACGTCATCGCGTACTGCCTCTGGGGCGATGCGCCGCGCTATCGCGTGCCGCTGCTGGAAAATGCCCGGATTCTGCCGCATCTTTTTCCGGGTTGGAGCCTGCGGGTCTACCATGACGCCACCGTGGACGCGGCCTATCTGGAGGCGTTGCGGCAGGCGGGCGTGGATGTGCGGCCTCACCCTCCCCGCCGCCGTGCCGGGCCATCGGCGCTTGCTGTGGCGGTTCGAGGTGATCGCGGATCCGGCTGTACGGCGGTTTCTGATCCGGGACGCGGATGCGCTGCTCAGCGTGAAGGAACGCGTGGCCGTTGACGCGTGGTTGCGCTCTGGCTTGCATTTCCATGCGATGCGCGATTGGTTCACCCATACGGACCTGCTGCTGGCGGGCATGTGGGGCGGTGTTGGCGGCATTCTGCCGCCCCCCGCGGCCTTGCTGCGCGGCTTCAAAGGATGGCGGGTGGAGACCAATCACATCGATCAGGATTTTCTGTCGGAAACGGTCTGGCCGATCGTGCGGCACGACGTGCTGATCCACGACAGCGTGTTCACGGGGTGCCTGGGCAGCGTGCGGTTCCCGCCCTATGGCGCATTGCTTCCCGGTGCGCATATCGGCCAGAACGCCTTTCCGCAGTTCACCCGATCAGAAGACTGATGCGCATGCACGCCCGCCAGGCCACCGCGACCGCTGTGCTGATCCTGATCCTCCTGGCCGCTTGCGCCGCCGCGTGGCGCTGGGCTGGCCCGGGCCGAACGCAGGATCAGGCGGCGACGGATCCATCGGCGGTGGCCTTGCCGATCCCCCCCTTTCCGCCGCGGATTGCCAGCGGTGCGGCCTATGAACAATGCCTCAGTGCGCTGGAGGACGATCCCAGCCGGGCCCTGGCGGTCGCCGAAGGATGGGAGGCCAGCGGCGGCGGCGACGGCGCGGCCCATTGCCAGGGCCTGGCCCTGATCGCGGCGGGCGATCCGGAGAATGGCGCGGAACGGCTGGAGACCTTGGTGCGCGGCAGCAGCGCCCCCCCGTTGGCGCGGGCGGCCGTGCTCGGGCAGGCGGCGCAGGCGCGCTTGATGGCGGCACAGGCCGGCCGCGGCTATGACGACGCCACCTTGGCCCTGGCCTTGGCACCGGATGACACGGACCTGTTGCTGACCCGCGCCATGGCATCGGCGGAGCTGGAGCACTGGCCGGCGACGATCCAGGACCTGACCCGCGCGTTGACGTTGAATCCCAGCCGATCGGACGCGCTGGTCATGCGCGCGGGCGCCTGGCGGCAGCAGAACCGCCTGGACCTCGCGCTGGCGGACGCGGAGCACGCGCTGTCCCTGGATCCGGACGACGCCGAGGCGCTGCTGGAACGCGGGATCGTGCGTCAGCGAATGGGCGATATCGCGGGGGCCCGGGCCGATTGGCTGAAGGCACGGACCACGGACCCCAACAGCACCACGGCGGATCTGGCGGAACAGAACCTGGCGCTGCTGGAGGCTGGACCAAATCAGCGGTAGCGGGCGAACCCGCCTGGGCTGATTTTTTGATCGCGGGATTCAGACCTTCGGTGATTCCACCTACGGTCATCCCGCTCTGATCTTTTGTTTGATCGCGGGATTCAGACCTTCGGTGATTCCACCTACGGTCATCCCGCTCTGATCTTTTGTTTGATCGCGGGATTCAGACCTTCGGTGATTCCACCTACGGTCATCCCGCTCTCGCTGGCCTCAGTGGGCCGGGGTGAGCACGAGGCCGGAGGCGTCGAAGGCCGCGAACAGCGCCGCTTCCTGCGCCGCGGTCAGTTGCAGATGCGGCGGGCGGATGTTTTTCCAGGCGGGATTGCCGGTGTTGCGCGCCACCAGCGACTTCAGGCCGGGAATCAGCGGCACCGAGGTCACGGCCTTGCGCGTCGCGACCAGGATTTCGTGCGCGGCGGCACCGTCATCGGTGTTCCAGCCGGCATAGGCCCGCGCCCCCGCGGCACAGTTGACGTTCGAAGCGGCGGTGATGCTGCCCGCGCCCCCCTTCTGCAGCAGCGGGCGCATCAGGGAGTCGTCGCCGGCATAGAACTCAAACCCATCGCGGGCAAAGTTCTCGACATAGGACAGGCCGTTTTCGTAGTTGCCGGAACTGTCCTTGATGCCCTGGAACTTGCCCGGCACGGCCTTGAGCAAGCGGCCGATGAAATCGACCGAGAACGGGATCGCTGACTGCTGCGGGAAATTGTAAAGATACAGCTTGATATCGCCGGCGACGCGCTGCGCCACTTCCTGGAAATAGACCAGCAACCCGTCATCGGATGGGTTCTTGTAGTAGAACGGCGGCAGCAAAAGGGTGCCGCGGCAGCCGAGTTTCTCGGCCTCGACCGTCAGTTTGACGGTGTCGGTGATGGCCGTGGTGCCGGTGCCCGGCAACATCTTCGCAGCCGGGATGCCGCGCGCGACGAGGCCTTCGAGCAGGTTGATGCGCTCACTGACGCCGAGGCTGTTGGCTTCGCCGGTGGTGCCCAGCACGGCGAGGCCGTTGCAGCCATTGGCCAGCAGCCAGCGGCAATGCGCCGCCATGCGATCCAGGTCGATCGACAGATCGGCGTTCATCGCCGTCACCACGGCGGCGTTCACGCCCCCGTATAACGCGTTCTGCAACATCGAGATTACTCCTTGGGGATACGGCGCGCGCGCGGCATGCGGCCCGGCCAGTCAACGATATGGTGCTCGAACGGCCCGGCCTTCCGCTCACTGATGGCGCGGTCACGCACGGATATGCCGGCAGTGTGCACCGTGTCCGGGTCGCCGGAGACCAGCGGATGCCACCAGGCGAGGTCCTTGCCATCGGCGATCCGCCGGTAGGCGCAAGAGGGCGGCAGCCAGTCGATGTCGCGCACGATTTCGCTGGTCAGGCTGACGCAGTCCGGGACCCGCCGCTGGCGCTTGGCATAGTCGCTGCACTGGCAGCTCCGCAGGTCGAGCAACCGGCAAGCGACATTGGTGTGCGAGAGCGCCCCGGTATCATCGTGGCGCAGCTTATGCAGACAGCAGCGGCCGCATCCGTCGCAGAGGGATTCCCACTCCGCGCTGGTCATGTCTTCCAGCCGTTTGGTTTTCCAGAAGGGTTTGTCGGCAGCCATACGGCCGGAAACTACAGGGCGGGCGGGTCCCTGCCTAGAGCCATACCGGTTGCGTTTGACTCACGCGGCGATCAACAAACCGGTGCCATCGGCCGTCCAGGAACGCATCCGTCTTTTGCCGCCCGGCAGCGGCGTTGACTCACGGATCGTGACCCAACGCCGTCACACCGATCAGCGGCCGGGTGGGGACAGGCTCTGCTCTTGAATCGGCCCCCGGCCGCCGGAGGGTGGGGCCTGGAGATAGCCGCCGGACGATGGGGCCGGGGCATAGCCCGGGGCGGGCTGTTGCTGCTGGTAGTCCGGGGCCGAGCGCGGCTGATAGGCGGGCGCGTAGCCCGGGGGCGGTTGCGACGGCTCCTCGGCCGGCAGGCTTTCGCCGCTGCCAACCCGGGTCAGGACCGCCCGCAGGGGATCCGCGCCGCGATTGGAGCCTTCCATGCTGACGATGATCTGCCGGGCCGCATAGGGCTGGCCGTAGTAGCCTTGATTGGCCTCGGTATTGGTCGACATCACGCTGCCGGCCAGAGAGATGCCGCCGAACAGGCCGCGCGCCGCGGCGAAGGCCACGATGTCGGCGCCGACCGCGGTGGTGGTGGAACCCTGAACCCCCGCACCGATGGTGGCGACGGCGATGGACGCGTCGGCGCCCAGTTTGATCTGGCTGTCCATCAGGGCGCTCAGTCCTTTGTTGGTCATGACCAGGATGATGAGCTGGCTGTCCTGGATGCCGAACTGGAAGCCAAAGCTGCCGCTGCCGATGGTGTAGAAGGCCGGGTAGGACCAGGTGCCGTTACCGGCCCGCGCCAGCATGACGCAGTTACCGCCCTCCCCGCCAAAGAAGAATCCGGCTTTGAACACCCGCGGGCAGACCATCACGCCCTTGGCCCGCCGGAGCAGAATTTGCGGCTCTTTCGAGACGGTCTGGTTGACCATCTCCTGCACGGTCAGGGTCGCGCGATCGACAAGGGTCTGCTCCTCCCCGCGGGAGGTCGCGCATCCCGCCTGCAGCAACGGCAGAAGCAGCAGCGCGGCGGCCAGTAAGGGGGATCGCATGATGGGTCTCCTCGCTTGGGGCGAATCCGATTTGCCCCGATAATTCTAGCGAATCGAAGCCCGATTCGCGGCAAATTCAGGGCGCGTTGCGCAATCCGTCGATCAATACCCCGGGAGCTCGTTGACGCAGACCACGCGCCAGCCCTCCGGATGCCGCTCCAGGCGGGTCAATGACAGGTTCTGAATCGACAGATGCAGCGCGTTGTCGGGCGCAACGCCCAGCGCATGCGCGACGGCGGCGCGGATGGTGCCGCCATGGCTGACGACCACCACGTCTTCCCCTTCATGCGCGATCGCCAGGCGTTCCAGGGTCGCGCCGGCGCGGACCACGACCTCTTCCATGCTTTCGCCGCCCGGGGGCTTTTCGTTCCCGGCCAGCGGCCAGAAGGCGTGTTTGGGCTTGGCCAGCTTTTCCGGCAGTTCGGCATGCGGCAGGCCCTGCCATTCGCCGAGCGACTGCTCGATCAGATCCGGCTCGATCGAGGGCGGGATATGCGGGTAGCCGGCATCGAAAATCGCGGCCGCGGTGCGCTGGGTGCGCGACAGCGGGGTCACCACCCAATTGGCCGGATGCGGCAGACGTTCGGCCAAAGCGCGATACATCGGCGCCTGCTCCAGCAGCGTGGTTTCACACAAGGCGACATCCATCACGCCGTACAGGATGGCGCGGGCGTTTTCCTCCACCAATGCGTGGCGGATCAACCAGAAGCGGGTTTCACTCATTCGCCGATACTCAATAGGGCGCCGCGCACGCGGGCCTGGTGGAACTGGCGCGCGAACAGCAGCGATGCCGCGCCCAGCCAGAGGATGTTCAGTCCGACGGCGGCGAGCAGATGGTCCGTGCGCACCACCCCATCCAGCAGGATGCCGCGCATCCCCTCGAACACATGCGCCGCCGGCAGCGACAGGGCAACCGGTTGCAGGAATCCCGGCAGGACGGACACGGGGTAGAACACCGCCGAGAACGGCGCCAGCCCGAACAGCACGCCCCATGCCAGCGGCTCCGCCCCCGCGCCATGGCGCAGGATCAGCGACACCACGCCCAGCGCCACCCACCAGCCCATCACCATCATATTGATGAAAAACAGGATCAGAGCCGGGCCGAGGGAGAACAGATTGAACGCATAGAGCAGCCAGGCGAGCAGGATGGCCGGCGCGACGCCGATGGCCATGCGCAGGAAGGACATGCCAATCAGCGCCAGCACCAGCTCATGCGGGCGCAAGGGGGAGACGAAGACATGACCGAGATTGCGGGACCAGATCTCCTCCAGGAAGCTGATCGACAGGCCCATCTGGCTGCGCAGCGTGACCTCCCACAACAGCACCCCGCCCATCAGCGCCGCGCCCGCCGTCGCCGCGGCACCGCCGATACGCCCGGTCAGGAAGCTGGCGGTGAAGCCCCAGATGCACATCTGCAGCACCGGCCAGTACGCCAGTTCCAGCAGCCGCGGCCAGGATCGCCGGTACAGCGCCAGGTGCCGGTACATCAGCCCCCAGATGCGGCGCAGAGCGGCGCTCATACCAGGACGCCCTGCTTGCGGTCGCGGGCGATATCCAAAAACACCTCTTCCAGATTCGCCTGCCCATATCGCACCAGCAGTTCGGCCGGGCTGCCGCGATCGACGATGCGGCCCTGTTTCAGCATCAGCACGTCGGTGCACAGCCGCTCCACCTCCGCCATGTTGTGGCTGGCGAGCAGGATGGTGCAGCCGGTCTGGGTCCGGTAGCGCTCCAGCCAGGTCCGCACCAGATCGCCCGTATCCGGATCCAGGCTCGCCGTCGGCTCGTCCAGCAGCAGCACCTCCGGCCGATTGATCAGCGACTTGGCCAGTGCCACGCGGGTCTTTTGCCCCGCCGACAATTGCCCCGCGGGCCGGTCCAGCAGCGCGCCCAGATCGAGTTCGGCGGCCAGCTCGGCAATGCGCTGCTCCAGGCCGTGGACGTTGTACAGGTGCCCATAGACCCGCAGATTTTCCGCCACCGTCAGCCGGTGCGGCAGCGCGATATAGGGCGAGGAAAAGTTCATCCGCGCCAGGGCTGCGAACCGGTCCCGCGCCATATCGTGCCCAAGGATGCGGATCGTGCCGGCCGTCGGCACCAGCAGCCCCAGCATCATGGCGATGGTGGTCGTCTTGCCGGCCCCGTTGCCGCCCAGCAGCCCGATGGTCGCGCCAGCGGGCGCGGCGAAGCTGATCCCGTCAACCGCCAGCACGGCATCGTAGCGCTTGGTAAGACTGTTGACCGCGATGACATCCATGGACGGAGGCTTAGGCCCTGTCAGCCCCGGCGCCAAGATGGGAGCGAACACGCCATCGAACGGTCATGACCCGGGCTTGCCGATGGCCTGGGCGTAAAGCGCATCCCCAAAGTCGGCGGCGACCGGGCGGGTCATCCGCGATCACGGCGTATGCGGCCGGGTGTTGCAACACAGACGGAACGACCAATTTTCCGACTATTACTTAACGGGAATATATTGAGAAGGGGATGATACCACAGTCGAAGCGGGTCTGCGTCAGGCGCCGAACGCCAGCCCGGCCTTCCGGTACATCTCACGGATCACCCGCAGCATAACCGATATTTCCGGATTCCGGTCGCCCTTGCGCGTGCTCATGATGACCGGAGACACCGCGCCTGGCTCATCCAGCGCGCGATACACGACATTGTCACGTCGCAACCGTTCCACCGAGGCGGGAACCAGACAGACGCCGCTTTCCGCCGCGACCAGGCCAAGCGCTGTTTGTAGTTCCTTCACTTCATGCACGACGGCCGGCAGCAGGCCCCGATCTCGAAACAGTGCCAGCACCTGATCCGCGTAGCTCGGCCGCGGTGCCCTGGGATAAACGATCAGCGTGTCGCCCGCGAGTTCATCCAGCTTCAGCGCACCAAGACGCGAGGAGGCACGATGCGACAGATAGAGTGCCGCACTGAGTCGTTCGTTACGTAGGAGTGTACGGTCGATCGCCGGATCGTTAAATTCGATGCGTCCGAACCCGACATCGATACGGCCTTCTTTCAAAGCCGCCATCTGTTCAAGTGTCGTCAGTTCATGAAAGGCAACATCGACGCCGGGCCGGGCCTCACGATACCGCCGCACACATTCCGGCAAATAGCCGTATAAAGTCGACGCGACAAACCCGATGCTCAGCCGCTGCCGCTGGATGGCCTGCAGTTGGCCCATCATCGCTTTCATACTATCGACGCGTTCCAGGATCTGCACCGCCTGGTCGAAGAACAACTGCCCGGACTCGGTCAGCTGGATCGGCCGGGCACCCCGCTCGATCAGCGTCGCGCCCATCTCATCCTCCAACGCCTGGATCTGCCGGCTCAGCGGCGGCTGAGCAATATGCATGAGTGCGGCCGCGCGCGTGAAATTCCGCTCGCGTGCGACGGCAACGAAATAGCGCAGTTGGCGCAGTTCCAAGACGATACCTCCTGGGTATGGAGCCGACCCATTTAGTCTTGGACGGATCGGTCCGTAAAGCGCCATCAAAATCCCACGAAGGAAATCAGCAGCCGGGTCGAAACCTGGCGTAACAGGAGAACGAACATGCCGGACGGCGTTCACACGATACTGGATACGGCCCTGGACGAAGACGCGGATCGCGGCGCCTGGCGCGTCAGCCGCGACATCTTCACCGATCCCGCATTGTTCGAACTGGAGATGAAGCACATCTTCGAGGGCAATTGGATCTATCTGGCGCATGAAAGCCAGGTCCCGAACCCGAACGACTACTTCACGACCACGATGGGGCGCCATCCGATCATCATCGCCCGGAGCAAGATCGGTGAATTGAACGCCTTCATCAATGCCTGCGCCCACCGCGGCGCTATGCTCTGCCGCCACAAGCGTGGCAACAAATCCAACTATACCTGCCCGTTCCATGGCTGGACCTTTGCCAATACCGGCAAGCTGGTGTCGGTGAAGGATCCGCGCGGCGGCGGCTACCCGGAGGCGTTCAACAAGCACGGCTCGCACGACCTGACCAAGGTGGCGCGGTTCGAATCCTACCGCGGCTTCCTGTTCGGCAGCCTCAACCCGGATGTCGCGCCCCTGACCGAGCATTTGGGTGAGGCCGCGAAAATCATCGACCTGATTGTCGATCAGGCGCCGGACGGGCTGGAAGTGCTGCGCGGTTCCTCGACTTATGTGTACGACGGGAACTGGAAGTTGCAGACCGAGAACGGCGCCGATGGTTATCATGTCAGCGCGGTGCATTGGAACTACGCAGCCACCACCAACCACCGCAAACAAGCCGTGCACGAAGACGCCGTCCACGCGATGGACGCCGGCACCTGGGCGAAGCAGGGCGGCGGGTTCTACTCGTTCGAGAATGGTCACCTGCTGCTCTGGACCAACTGGTCCAATCCTGAAGATCGGCCCAACTGGGCACGCCGCGAGGCGTTGGCGGAGCAGTTCGGCCAGGCCCGCGCCGACTGGATGGTCAAGCGGTCGCGCAATCTGTGCCTGTATCCGAACGTCTACCTGATGGACCAGTTCAGTTCGCAGATCCGCACCTATCGCCCGATCGCGGTCGATAAAACGGAAGTCACGATTTATTGCATCGCGCCGAAAGGCGAGGCGCCGGAAGCGCGGACCCGCCGCATCCGCCAATACGAGGATTTCTTCAACGCCTCCGGCATGGCAACACCGGATGATCTGGAGAAATTCCGCGCCTGCCAGATGTCCTATCAAGCCAGCGCCGCACGCTGGAACGACATGAGCCGGGGGGCCGCACACTGGATCGAGGGGGCTGACGAAGCCGCTGAGTCCATTGGGCTGCAACCGTTGCTGAGCGGTTTGAAAACCGAGGATGAAGGCCTGTTCGTCATCCCGCACCGGCAGTGGCAGCAAGCCATGAAAACCGCCCTTGGTCAGAAATAAGGAGACGGACCATGCTTTCCCTGCAAGACATCACCGCATTTCTGTATCGCGAGGCCCGTTATCTGGATGATCGCGACTGGGACGCGTGGCTGGCCTGTTACGCACCCGAGGCAGAATTCTGGATGCCGTCCTGGGACGACGACGATCAGTTGGTTGAAGATCCGCAAACCGAAATCTCGCTGATCTATTACCCGCACCGGGGCGGCCTGGAAGACCGGGTGTTCCGCATTCGCACGGATCGCTCCAGCGCCACCAGCCTGCCGGTACCGCGGACGTCGCATAATATCAGCAACGTGGAAGTCCTGAGCCAGGGCGATAAAGACATTCAACTGCGGTTCAACTGGGTCACTCATAGCTTTCGCTACAAGCAGACGGACACCTATTTCGGCACGTCGTTCTATACCCTGGATGTCACGGCGGGTGCCCCGGTGATCGTGCGCAAAAAAGTGGTCCTGAAGAACGACTACATCCACCACGTCGTCGATATCTACCACATCTGACGGAGGCACCGATGAGCAACCGGTTTGCCGGCAAAGTCGCGGTCGTCACCGGCGCCGCACAAGGTATCGGACGTGAGGTCGCGCTGCGTCTGACCGCCGAGGGCGCCGCCGTCGCGCTGGTGGACCGATCGCATCTGGTGGAGGAAGTGCGCGACGAAACCGGCGGCTTCGCGATCAAAGCCGACCTGGAAACGTTCGAGGGTGCAACGATGGCGATCGGCGCGGCGATGACGCATTTCGGCCGCATCGACATCCTCATCAACAATGTTGGCGGCACGATCTGGGCCAAGCCCTATGCGGAGTATGACGAGGCACAGATCGAGGCGGAAATCCGCCGATCGCTGTTCCCGACATTGTGGTGCTGCCGCGCGGTGCTGCCAGCGATGGTGAAACAGGGATCCGGGGTGATCGTCAATGTGTCCTCGGTCGCGACCCGTGGCGTTCATCGCGTGCCCTATGCCGCCGCCAAGGGCGGGGTGAACGCGATCACCGCCTGCCTCGCGATGGAATACGCCGATGACAACATTCGGGTCTGCGGCGTGGCACCCGGCGGCACCGAGGCGCCGCCGCGCCGCATTCCGCGGGGCGAAACAGCGCCGGGTGAGCGCGACAAGCTCTGGTACCAACAGGTCGTCGATCAAACGATACAATCGAGCCTGATGAAACGATACGGCACAGCAGCGGAGCAGGCGTCCGCGATCCTGTTCCTGGCGTCGGACGACGCATCCTACATCACCGGCGTGACCCTGCCCGTCGCCGGGGGCGATCTCGGCTAAATCTCCAAGGAGAATCCAACCATGTCACTACTCAACACAGATTTCGTGCAAGACCTGCTCAACAAGGTCGCTGGCCTGGACAACGACCAGGGCGATGCGCGTATAAAGCAGATCACCCGCCGCGTGGTCGCCGACATCTTTCGCGTGATCGAGGATTTCGATGTCTCCCCGGATGAATTCTGGTCCGCCATGGGCTATCTGACAGCGGTCGGTCAGGCCAATGAAGCCGGTTTGCTGGTACCGGGTCTGGGTCTGGAAACCTTCCTCGACCTGCGCACCGATGAGGCCGAAAAGCAGGCCGGTCTGGAAGGCGGCACCCCGCGCACCATCGAAGGCCCGCTCTATGTGGCCGGCGCACCGCTCACCAAGGCCGAGGCACGCCTGGATGACGGTAGCGAACAGGGGGAAGTGCTGTTCATGGAAGGCCAGGTCCGCGACCTGAACGGCGCACCGATCGCTCACGCCGTGGTCGATGTCTGGCATGCCAATACGCTGGGTGGCTACTCGTTCTTCGATCCATCACAGCCGAAATTCAATCTGCGCCGCCGAATCGAAACCGATGCGGACGGGCGTTACCGCTTCCGGTCATTGCTGCCGAACGGTTATGCCTGCCCGCCGGACGGTCAGACGCAGCGGTATCTGGACGTCCTGGGCCGGCATGGCCATCGTCCGGCGCATATTCACTTCTTTGTCTCCGCGCCGGGTTTCCGCAAACTGACGACGCAGATCAATATTGATGGCGATGACTATCTACACGACGACTTCGCCTTCGCCACCCGTGACGGCCTGATCCCGCCGGTGATGCGGGTGCCGATCCCGCCGCCATCCACGCGCGCGGTCTGAACGCACCGTTCGCACAGATCACCTTCGACTTCGCGATGCACCGCGATCACGCCACCGCCCCGGCAACCAACGTGAACCGCGCCCACGCTGAAGCCGCCTGACGATACCATCCCATAACGTGCCCATCCCGGATCCGCCGCAATCGTTGCGGTTGTGACGGGTCGGCGCGTGTTCTGGAGCCAATCCATGCCCGATACCCTGCTCGCGATTCCCGCCGATTTGCGCCGTGACCTGACCATCGGAACGATCCGTGCCACGATCGTCGATGTGCCGACAGTGCGGCAACACAAGCTTTCCTCTACTTCGGTTACCGCGCAGAATTACGTTATCGTGCAGGTTCGCCTGGCCAATGGCGTGGAGGGCATCGGTGAGGCCGCGACCCTCGGCGGCCCCCGTTGGAGCGAGGAAAGCGTCGAAAGCATCAAAGCCACCATCGACACCTATTTGGCCCCGGCCCTGATCGACACTCAAGCGGATCATTTTGAGTCCGCGCGTGTTCGCATGAATGCCGCTGCCAAACGCAACAACGCCGCCAAGGGAGCGGTCGAAAGCGCGCTGTTCGACGCAGTGGGGAAGACACTAAACCTGCCCGCCTCGGCGTTGCTCGGCGGCGCGGTGCGCGCGGCGATACCGGTGCTGTGGACGCTGGCGTCCGGCGACCCGGCGCAGGAGATCGAGGAAGCCGAACGCAAACTCCAGGCCAGCCTGCACAACACATTCAAGGTCAAGATCGGTGCCCAATCCCCGACCGCGGATATGGCGCGCATGACGAAGCTGGCGCGGGCCCTGGAGGGACGCGCGACGTTGATCGTCGATGCCAATCAGGCCTGGGATGAGACCACCGCGCTCCGCTGCGTTCGTGTTCTCGCCGATCTGGGGATAAGCCTGATCGAACAGCCGTTGCCCGCATGGAATAATGTGGCCATGGCCCGGGTGTCCGCCCGGTCAAGCGTGCCGCTGATGGCGGATGAAAGCGTGTTCACCCCGCACGATATGCTTGATGTCGCGCGCCAGGCCGCGGCCGAGGTGGTGTCGCTGAAAATCGTCAAGCACGGCGGACTGATCGGCACCAAAGCCGTCGCCGCCGTGGCGGAAGCGGCGGGCATCAGCCTCTACGGCGGCTGTCTGCTGGAAAGTTCGGTCGGCGCCGCCGCGCATTTGCAGGTTTTTGCCACCCTGTCCGACCTGCCCTGGGGCTGCGAGCATTTCGGTCCCCAGATTCTGACCGAGGATTTGGTCACCGAACCGCTCCGCTTCGCCGATTTCCACATCCATCTGCCAACCGGCCCAGGACTGGGCATCACACTGGACGCCGACAAGCTGCGCCGCTTCGCGAGGGGCTGAACCAATGTGGTATCACGTTCAGATGGATGTGCGGGTCCCCCATGACGTGGACCCCGCGCGGTTCGCGCAACTCAGGGCCGAGGAAAAGACCCGGGCGGAGGCGTTGCAGCGTGACGGCACCTGGCGGCATTTGTGGCGGGTCGCCGGCCGTTACGCCAATGTCAGTATTTTCGACGTGCCGGACCATGACGCGCTGCACGCGATCCTGTCGTCACTGCCTTTGTTTCCCTTGATGGACATCGTGGTCACGCCACTCGCGCAGTACCCATCCTGTCTCACGCTTTCAGAAGCTGGTCGTGCTGCTGTGCTTTCTGGTCGTCGCCATCGATGGGTTCGACACCGCCGCCGTCAGCTTCATCGCCCCGGCGCTGCGCGGGCTGTGGAAACTCGCGCCCGCGCAACTGGCGCCGCTGTTTGGCGCCGGCCTGTTCGGTCTCATGATCGGGGCTTTCATTTTCGGTCCGCTGGCGGACCGGATCGGCCGCAAACCGGTGCTGGTGGTGACCACGGCGTTCTTCGGGTTGGCGACGATCGCCTCCGCCTTTGCCGGATCGATCGAGACGCTGACCATCCTGCGCTTCGTCACCAGCCTCGGTCTGGGCGGCGCGGTACTGCAGGACATCTGGCAACCGGCGCGGGCCATTGCCATCATCCGCCAGGAAGGCGCCAGCTTCACCATGGCGTCCACGCCGTTCCTGACCGATCTGACTCAGGCGGTCGAAACCTCCGGCCTGCCGGTTCCTACATTGCGGACCTTCCTTTGCGCTGGCGCGCCGATCCCCACCCCGCTGGTCGAACAGGCACGCACGGTACTGGGTACCAAGATCGTCTCGGCCTGGGGCATGACCGAGAATGGCGCCGTCACGCTGACCCGGCCGGCGGATGACGACGAACGCTCCTTCAACACCGACGGCCTGCCTTTGCCTGGCGCCGAACTCAAGATCGTCGATTTCAATGGCGACAGCCTGCCGGCCGGACAGACAGGGAGATTGCTGGTCCGTTCCTGTTCGAATTTCGGCGGTTATCTCAAGCGTCCCCAATGGAACGAGACTGACGAACAGGATTGGTTCGATACCGGTGACATCGCTAAGCTGGATGACCAGGGGTATGTCCGTATCTCCCGACGCAGCAAGGATGTGATCATTCGCGGCGGCGAAAACGTGCCGGTGGTCGAGATCGAATCGTTGCTGTACCGTCATCCGGCGATCGCGCAGGTGGCGATCGTCGGTTTTCCCGACCCGCGGTTGGGGGAACGGGCCTGCGCGTTCGTGGCGCTGAAGCCAGACCAGGACCTCGATCTGCCGGGGATGGTGGCATATCTGAAGAGCCAGACGGATAGATTTTCTCACTTCCTCGGGGCAACGTCCGCGGTGACTGCGCGCGGTGTATCGTTCGCAGCGGCGGTTTCTTCAACAACCGATTTTACAGCCTTCACGAGGGCCCGTTTCCAAGTGCCAAATCGCCTGGCGTAGGTATCCCCAGAGACAGGAAAGTTGTATGATTTTAAGTCGTTCCGTTGCGGAGTGCGCCCTTCCTTTTCAAGCACCTGTTCCCAGAGGTCGATCAGCATTTCCAGTAACGCCTCATCGGTGGCATTCAT
Source organism: uncultured Acetobacteraceae bacterium (assembly GCA_903918315.1). GTDB lineage: Bacteria > Pseudomonadota > Alphaproteobacteria > Acetobacterales > Acetobacteraceae > Rhodopila. The sequence goes on from CAIXEA010000187.1 coordinate 26,254, forward strand.
GAATCGCTGGGGTACCAACCCAGCCAATTGAAGTGCTCGGCGAAGTGAGCCGAGGCGTTTGCGTACGAGCGAATAGCTGACATGGCCGGCTCGTTCGATGTCCGCCTTCGTCACGGTGTCCTGGCCACCGGCGGACGCGATACGCTTAAGCTCCGAGAGGATCGACTCGTCGTCGTACGTCTCCAAAACATTGATGTCGAACGAGCGCATTTTTAGTCCTGTCCCGCGCCGATAGCCCCTCGTGGCAAAGCGTCAGTTTCATTAAGCTAAAGATCACAAACCGCCACAACCATTCGTGAATTCGTTGCGTCGGAGGGCTTGGATCGGGACGGCCAGATAAAAGCGGCTCTCCGGTCGCTATCCAAGCCCATGGTCGGGCTTGTCTTTCTCCGTGGCGTCCGGTCGGGGCGTGAGCCACCCAGGACATATTATCGAATAATTTCAATTATCTTTTCGGCACCATACGCCGGATTGGTGCTTTTTGCCGGGAAGAAAGGCGGTTTGGGGCGGTTCCGGTGGCGGCGGGCTGGTACCGTTGGACCGTGTTTGGCGCTTCGTGATCTTTGACATTTGACCCGTTGAGCGGTACACAGGATCAAACATCGGGTTCTCGAATGATTGTCGGCTTCCGGGATGAGTGGTTACGCGCCTTCTTCGTAGGCGACATCCGGTCACGAAGCATCCCGCCCGATCTGGAGGCCAGGCTGTTCCGCAAGCTCCAGATGTCGACGACGCGACCACCGATCAGGATTTGCGTGTGCCGCCGAGCAACCACTTCGAAAAGTTGCGCGGCAATCTGAAAGGCTTGCATTCCATTCGCGTGACCAGGCAATGGCGGCTGATCTTTCGGTGGGATGGCCCGCGAGGCGAAGCGGCAGGTCTGTATCTGGACGACCATGGCTATTTGTGAGGTGAACGATGTTGACGACGAAGCGCAAGCCGGCAAGCGTCGGCGAGATACTGATCGAAGAGTTCATGGCGCCGATGGGCCTGACGCAAGGCGCGCTGGCTGAGGCAATGGGCGTGCCGCGCAAGCACGTCAACGAACTATGCACCGAGCGCAGGGCCGTGACCGCGCCGACGGCGCTTATCCTGGCCCGGGTGTTCGGCAACAGCCCGGAC
>CAIXEA010000188.1 GCA_903918315.1 uncultured Acetobacteraceae bacterium
ATGACTGTGTCATGCATGTGGTTTGGACTCCTTATTGAAGGCGTTGGTGTTCATTCCCGCCACGGCCCCCTCCCCCGCGTCATCCCCGGGCTTGTCCCGGGGACCAAGGTTTCCGCCTTTGCCGCGATTGGTCCCCGGGACAAGCCCGGGGATGACGGCAAAAGGGAGACGCTTGGGGAAGGTGCGGGAGGAAGATTCATCACATCGGGACAGTGCCCCGCAAACAGGTCCGGTGCAGCACCCGCGGGTATCGCGCCGCGTCGAAATTCGGGTCCGCGCGGTGCAGCAGGCAGCGGTTGTCCCACATCAGCACATCGCCCATCCGCCAGTGATGGCGGTAGGTGAATTGTTCCTGTGTCGCGAAGGCCTCCAGCGCCTCGATCCGCGCCCGCCCTTCGCCGATCGGCAGGCCATCGATATGCGAGCAATGATCGCCCATGAACAGCGATTTGCGGCCGGAGTCCGGATGCGTGCGCACCAGGGGATGCGATGTCGGGGGCGCGTCGGCGGCTTCCTCGGCGGACATGACCCGGCCGCGATTTTCGCGCGACAATTCCCAGCTATGGACCACGCGCACGCCATCGAGGGCGCGCTTCTCCGCATCCGCGAGCGCCTCATACCCCGCGATCATATTGGCGAAGACGGTATCACCGCCGTTCGGCGGCATGGTCACGGCGTGCAGGATGGTCGCCAGCGACGGCTCCGGCCGGAACGACTTGTCGGAGTGCCAGCCGGTTGATTTCACCGTGCCGCTGGGCTTGTCGGCGTCGTTGAGATTATGCACCACATGCACCAGCGGATTGATCTTGCCGCGATTGCGCAACGTGTGCCGCTCCAGCGTGCCGAATTGCAGGCTGAAGGTGACCTGTTCATCCTGATCCAGGTGCTGATCGCGGAAGCAGAGGACATGATAGCGCACGAAGGCGTCGTAGACGGCCAGTTTGGTGGCGGCATCCAGCGGTTGACGCAGATCGAGACCGATCACCTCCGCTCCGAAGCGCGGGGATAGCGGATTGACCTGAAACGTCGCGGTGGGACGGCTTGCGAGGGTCGCGGACATGGGGCCAGCCTCTCTTGGATCGCCAGTTTCCTGGTCTTGCATCGGATGGTAGCGCACTCTGGGCAAAACCGGGCAGACTGTCGAGGGTCGCGCCCAAGCGCCGGCCATTGACGACAATTCAAATCCACAGGGAAGTCCACACGATGATCAGAAAAAGCCTTGTCCTCTCGGCTATGACCGCGCTTCTGACGATGCCCGCCGCCCATGCTCAGGCACCGGCCGCCACGCCCGCACCCGCCGCGGCTCCCGCACCGGCCCCCGTACCCGAAGTCATGCCATTCGACATTCCCTACGGCACGCCCATCGGCCTCGATCAGGCGCATAAGGCCCTGACCGCGGCGGCGGCGGAAGCGAAGAAGCACAACTGGAAAATGTCGATCTCGGTCGTCGATCCCGCCGGCAATCTGGTGGCGCATGCGACGATGGATGGCACCCAATATGCCTCGATCGCGATCTCGCAGGCGAAGGCGCGGACCGCCGCGCTGTTCCGCCGCCCCAGCAAGGTTTTCGCTGATGGGATCAACAGCAACTCCCCCGCCACGCTCAGCCTGCTGGCGCTGAACCAGGGCGCGGCATCGGAGGGCGGCTTCCCGATCGTCATCGATGGCAAGCTCATCGGCGCCATCGGCGCCAGCGGCGGGATCGCCACCCAGGATGGTGTCACCGCGAAGGCCGGGCTCGAAGCACTCGGTATGAAGTAAGTCCCGCTCTGCCTGACTTGTAACCGGCGGTCCCGGGCGCTACGTGGTGCCTGGGACAAACCCGGATAAGCATCGATCAGGAGCGTGCGGTTATGACGGAACAGACGACCCGGCCGGTGATGCTGGTCATCCTGGATGGGTTCGGCTGGCGGGAGGAAACCGCCGATAACGCGGTGCGCCTGGCGAAAACCCCCCATTTTACCCGGCTGTGGAACGCCTGCCCGCATGCGCTGCTGGATACGTCCGGGCGCGACGTTGGCCTTCCCACCGGCCAGATGGGCAATTCCGAGGTCGGGCACCTCAATATCGGCGCCGGCCGGGTGGTCACCCAGGAGCTGGTGCGAATCGGGGACGCGGTGGACGATGGCTCCATCGCCAAAGAGCCGGCTTTCACCGATCTGGTGGCGAAACTGCGCGCCAGCGGCGGCACCTGCCATCTGATGGGGCTGGTGTCCCCCGGTGGTGTGCATTCGCATCAGGACCACGCCGCCGCGCTGGCGCATTTCCTGCGCGATGCCGGCGTGAAGGTGGTCGTGCATGCGTTCACCGACGGGCGCGATACGCCCCCGCAATCGGCCGGGGACGACCTCGCCCGGCTGAGTGAAGCGCTGCCGGGCGATGTCCCCATCGCCACGGTCACCGGGCGCTACTTCGCGCTGGACCGCGACAAGCGCTGGGACCGGGTCAGCCAGGCTTACGGCGTGATCGCCAATGCCGAGGGCCCACGCTTCCCGGATGCCCAATCCGTCATCCAGGCCGCTTACGCCGCGGGCAAGTTCGACGAATTCGTGCCGGCATCCGTCGTCGGCGAGTACCAGGGCATGAAGGACGGCGACGGCATCCTGTGTTTCAACTTCCGCGCCGACCGGGTGCGGGAAATCCTGGCGGCGTTCGTGGACCCGACCTTCGATGGGTTCCCGCTGCCTCGCCCGATCAAGCTGGCCCCGGCTGTTGGGATGACGCGGTATTCCGACGCGCTGGCCCCTTTCCTCGGGGTGCTGTTCACGCCGGAGCCCATGGATCACGTCCTGGGCCAGGTCGTGGCCGATGCCGGGCGGACCCAGCTGCGCATGGCGGAGACCGAAAAATTCCCGCATGTGACCTATTTCCTCAATGCCGGGCGGGAAAAGCCTTATGCGGGGGAAGAGCGGATCATGGTCCCCTCCCCCAAGGTCGCGACCTATGACCTGCAGCCGGAAATGTCCGCCGCTGAGCTGACCGACCGCGCGGTGGAGGCGATTGATTCCCGCAAATTCGACCTCATCGTGCTGAATTTCGCCAATCCCGACATGGTCGGTCATACCGGCAGCCTGCCGGCGGCGATCAAGGCGGTGGAGACGGTGGATACCGGCCTCGGCCGCATCGCCGCCGCGATTGCCGCGCAAGGCGGGGCGATGCTGGTGACCGCGGATCACGGCAATTGCGAGATGATGCGCGATCCCGACACCGGCGGGCCGCACACGTCCCACACCACCAATCCGGTGCCGGTCTTCCTGATGGGGGGCGGGGTGGCGGCGATCCGGCATGGGCGCCTGGCCGATCTGGCGCCGACTTTGCTGTCGCTGATGGGCCTGCCGCAACCGCGGGAGATGACCGGCCGCTCTCTGACGCTGCACGATGCGGCGCGCGCGGCGGAGTAGCCTGCACGCACTGCTGTTGCTGCTGCCCTCGGTTGGGTTCGCGCAACCGGCGACGCCGGCCGTGCGGGACGTACAAGCCGCTGAGCGCGCCCGTTCGGCGGATCTGGCGGCGCAGAAGGATGCCGCGGACCGGGCCTTGAAGGCGGGGGCGGAGGAGCGGCGCCTCGCCGACGAGCGGATCGCGGCCGCGGAGCAGTTGCGCGCGCTGGAAAGCGCGACCGCCGAAGCAGCGGCCCGCATGGACAGTCTGGCCACGCAGCGGCGCGCCGCGGCCGCGAAGCTGGCCCGGCAGGCGGAAACCATGCAGCCCCTTCTGCCGTTGATTCAGCGTTTATCGCTCTATCCGGCCGAGACCTTGATGGCGATCCCGGAATCACCCGAAGATCGTCTGCGGGGTGTGCTGGTCCTGCAAAGCCTGGCGCGCCAGTTGGAAGCGGAGGCCGGAACCCTGCGCCGCGATCAGGCCGCGCTCGATCGTGCCGTCACGGCGGAGGCCGCGGAGGCCCCCCGCCTTCTGGCCGCGCGCGCGGCGCAGGCCGAGCGGGCGGCCGCGCTGGATGCCCTGTTGACGACGACCCAGGCGCAACGCCACCGCGCTGAAACCGAAGCCGAGGCCGCCGCACGCCGGGCCGCGACGGAAGCGGCGCGCGCCGATACCCTCCGCGCCGCGCTGGCGGCACTGGAAGCGCAACGCAAGGCCGAGGAGGCCGCGGCCCACGAAGAGGCGGTTCGGGCGGAGCGGCAGAAACATGCGGCGGAAGCCGAGGCCGCCCGGCAGCGGGAAGCAGCCCTGGCGCGCCCCATCGGCAGTCTGACCGGGGCGCAGCAAGGCCGCGGCCAGCTCACGACGCCGGTCACGGGCGGGATCTCCCGGGGCTTTGGCGCGCCGACGGAAGCGGGTCCCGCGACGGGCGTGTCGTACCAGCCGCCCCCTGCCGCGCGTGTCGTCGCCCCATGCGGCGGACGGGTCGCGTTCGCCGACAGGTTTCGCAGCTATGGCCAGCTGATCATCATCGACTGCGGTGGCGGCTACCATGCCGTTCTGTCAGGGCTGGATCGGCTCGACGCCCGCATTGGCCAAACCCCCCGGGCCGGCGAGCCCGTCGGTACCATGCCGGACTGGGAGCCCGGCTCGACCACACGGCGGCCGACGCTGTATTTGGAACTTCGCCATGATGGCCAACCGGTCAATCCAGCGTCCTGGCTGAAAAGCTGACGAGCCGATCACATTAACCTTACCAAAAGGACACTGGACCCTGGCGCGGTGGACGGGTTCATAGTGTAGGATGGTCGCGCCCGCGTTGGGCGAACTGAGTGGATGTGCGCTCGCCCCGATCAGGCAGCGGCAGAAGGATTAAGACATGGATTTCCGCCAGCGGCGCCTTCGCGGCGCCCTGTTGCTCGGTACCGCCTTCGTGGCAGGCATCGCCGTCGCCCCCGCGTCCGGTCTGCTGGGCCATGCGTTGGCTCAAAAAGCCGGCAATGCCGAGATGTACCAGCTGCTCAAAGAATTCAGTGACGTCGTCGAACGGGTGCGGGCCGACTACGTCGAACCGCCGAAGGACCGCGAACTGGTCGAGAACGCCATCAATGGCATGCTGACCGGGCTGGATGCCCATAGCTCCTACATGAACGCCAAGGCGTTCAAGGACATGCAGATCCAGACCAAGGGTGAGTTCGGCGGCCTCGGGATCGAGGTCACGCAGGATAGTGGCTTCATCAAGGTCGTGTCCCCGATCGATGACACCCCCGCCTTCCGGGCCGGGATCAAGCCGGGCGATCTGATCACGGCGCTGGATGGCAAAACGGTGCAGGGCCTGTCGTTGAACGACGCGGTCGACAAGATGCGCGGCCCGCCCAACGCGAAGATCACGCTGACCATCAAGCGCCAGGGGGTCGACAAGCCCCTCGAAGTGCCGCTGATCCGTGAGACCATCCATATCAAGGTCGTGAAGTCCCGCCTGGAGGATGACAATGTCGGGTATGTGCGCCTGTCGCAGTTCACCGAACAGGCAGACCCCAGCCTGCGGGATGCGATCAAGTCGCTGAAAGATAAATCGGGGGGCAAGCTCAAGGCCCTGATCCTGGATTTGCGCAACAACCCGGGCGGCCTGTTGGACCAGGCGGTGGCGGTTTCGTCCGACTTCATTGAACAAGGCGAAGTCGTGTCCACCCGCGCCCGCCATGCCGAGGAAAGCAACCGCTGGAACGCGCGGGGCGAGGATGTGCTGAAGGGTCTGCCCCTGGTGGTGCTGATCAATGGTGGGTCCGCGTCAGCGTCGGAAATCGTCGCGGGCGCGCTTCAGGATCGCCGGCGCGCGGTCTTGCTGGGAACCAAAAGCTTCGGCAAAGGCTCGGTGCAGACGGTGATCCCCCTGCCCGGCAATGGCGCGATGCGCCTGACCACGGCACGCTATTACACCCCGTCCGGCCGATCGATCCAGGCGCTGGGCATCGAACCCGATGTGAATGTGGCTGAATCCAACGAGGACCGTCCCAGCTTTGGCGGGGACCGGGAAGCCGATCTGAATCGGATCATCACCAACCAGGGCGGCACGGCGGCGGATACGATCGCGCCGCGCGACGACCTGCCGCCCATCGTGTCGGAAATCCCGAAGAAGCCGCCGGAAGGCTTCCCCAAATACGACCCCGCGAAGCCGTCCGAGACGGATTTCCAACTGCAACAGGGCCTGGTCCTGGCCAAAGCGATGGCCGCGCGCAAAAGCGCGTCGGCCCGCTGACGCTGACATGACCCGGCATGCGTGGGTTTAAGGCGATCTTTGCGGGTTGGCGCGGCCTCGGACTGTTCTGGGCCGCGCTGATCACGCTTTGCATCGCGGGCGCCCTTACCGTGCAAGGGCTGGGGCCGCCGGCCGGTTTTCGGACCAGCACCGCCGCGGCGCCAGACCAGCCTGCCGACACCGGCCCGATGCAGGCCCCGGCTGCCCCGCAAATGCCGGTGTCAGAGCCGGGGGCGGCCGCCAAACGCGCGGAGCCCGCCGCACCGCCCCCCGAACGACCAGGCCGTGATACGCCCGGGCCGGTCAACGATCCTGACCCCGCGCTGCTGGAGCCCCTACCGGGATCCACGACGGAAACCCTGCCACGCATGGCGCCGGACGGTCGCAAGTCCATGAATGTCTATGCGGCCGGGTTCGACCCCACCAATCTGCGGCCGAGGGTCGCGGTGCTGATGGCCAGCTTCGGCCAGATACCGCTCGACACCAAACGCGCGATCACCGATCTGCCGGCCGGCGTCAGCTTCGCGGTTTCCCCCTATTCCCATAATCTGGACGCCCTGCTCACGAGCGCCCGCCTTCAGGGGCATGAGTATTTCCTGTCATTGCCGATGGAGCCAACCGGTTTCCCGAATACCGATCCGGGGCCGCGTGCGCTTTTGACCAACCTCTCCCCCGCCCAGAACTTACCCCGGCTGCAATGGATCCTGTCCCGGTTGAACGGGTATGTCGGCACCGCCGCGGTCCTGGGGTCCATGCGGGGCGAGCGTTTCATCGACCAGCCGGAGCAACTCCTGCCTGTCCTGCGTGAGTTGGGGCAGCGTGGGCTGCCCTATATCGATCCGCGTCCGGGGGCAGGCCCGCTGCCGGGTACCTGGACCCGCTCGATCGATATCGTGATCGATGAGCCCGCGACAGCGACCGACATCGAGGCCCGACTCGCCAGCCTGGAAGCCCTGGCCCGCGATCGCGGTGCGGCACTCGGCCTGGTGACGGCCCCGCGCCCGGTCGCGATCGAGCGGCTGATCGCATGGACCAACGGGCTGGCGAACCGGGGCATCGCGTTGGCACCGGTCAGCGCGCTGCTGAACCCGCCGGCCCGTGGCACGGAGACCGCCCGATGACCACCCTGCCCTATCGCCCCAATGTCGGGGCCGTGCTGTTCAACCGCGATGGCCTGATCTTCGTCGCGCGGCGCGCCCATTTTCCCAATGCGGAAGGCCCCGCCGGCGGCTGGCAACTGCCCCAGGGCGGCATCGATGACGACGAAGACCCGCGCACCGCCGTCCTGCGCGAGTTGGAGGAAGAAATCGGCACCGGCCGGGCCGAGATCATCGGCGAGCACCCCGACTGGCTGACATACGATCTGCCCGACCACCTCATCGGCGTGGCGCTGCATGGGCGGTACCGCGGGCAACGCCAACGCTGGTACGCATTGCGCTTCACGGGGGAGGACAGCGATATTCGACTCGATCTCGACCCACATCCGGAATTCGACGCCTGGCGCTGGGTCGCGCTGGATAGGCTTCCGGCATTGGCGGTGGACTTCAAGCGCCCGATCTATGAGGTCCTGACACGGTCTTTCGCACCCTTTGCCGCCGGCCAGGGCGCGTTAGGCTGATCGGGTAAAATCAATGGGCGGTTGACGCCTCGGCGCTTCCCGCCATACCTGCGGGCCTGCACATTCGCAGACCATTCGGGAGACTATCATGGGCACGACCATTCAATTGACGGCAGCTGATGGCCATCGTTTCGCGGCCTATGTCGCCGGCCCGGCGGATGCCAAGGCTGGCATCGTCGTGGTGCAGGAGATTTTCGGCGTCAACCACCACATCCGCGATATGGCTGACCGCTTCGCGGCCCTGGGCTACGCGGTCGTGGCGCCGGCTTTGTTCGATCGCACGGAACGCAACGTCGAGCTCGGCTACACCGCCGATGACATCGCCAAGGGCCGCGACACCCGCATGAAGCTGAGCGACCCGCAGGTCATGGCCGACATCGAAGCCGCCGCCGCGCATATGGCCGGCAAGAAGCTGGGCATCGTGGGTTACTGCTTCGGCGGCACCGTGGCCTGGTGGGGTTCGACCCGCAGCACCAGCTTCGCCGCGGCGTCCTGCTGGTATGGCGGCGGCATCGCCGGCACCAAGGACGAGCGCCCCCATTGCGCGGTGCAAATGCATTTTGGCGAAAAGGATGCATCGATCCCGATGACCGACGTGGACGCCATCCGCGCGGCGCAGCCGGCGGTGGACGCCTATGTCTACATGGGTGCGCAGCATGGCTTTGGCTGCGATGAGCGCGGCAGCTTCAGCGCCCCGGACTATGAACTGGCGCAAACCCGCACGATCGAATTCTTCGCGAAAACCCTGGGCTGATCGGCAACAGGCCGGAGACATCGTCTCCGGCTGACCGGCCTTCCAGAGCCTGTCCGGTGCACAAAGGTGCACCGGACAGGCTCTAAACGATTGTTTAATCGCGTGATTCACGGCTCCGGTGATTCCACCTCCGCCGATCACGCTCTAAATGATTGTTTAATCGCGTGATTCACGGCTCCGGTGATTCCACCTCCGCCGATCACGCTCTATCGTTTTCGCCAATCCGCGGGGATCGCCGCGGCCGCGGGCAGACCGGTTGCCATGGATCGGAAATAGGGTCTCTTGGCGTTCTTCAGCGCCTCCACCCGTCGGACATATTCAGAGAGACTGACCGACATCGCAATGATGTACCAGACCATTGGTACGAACGCGATGCCGACGAACGCGCCGGCTGTCAGGAAGACCATGATCGCGCTCTGAATCGCATTCGCCAGATCGCTGCACCACAGCATGTTGGGAATGGCTTTCGTGACCCGTTCCACCGTGCGCATCTTCAGGATAACCAGCAGCATACAGCCATGGTACATGGCTAATCCCGGCCAACCGAGCTCCCCCAGGACTTCGAAATGGCTGCTGTGAAACGCCCGTCCAAACTGGATGGTCCCGTCGGTCAGTTCGATATGGTTGACGAGGAAGGAATTGAACGAACCGCCGAACGGGTGCGTCAAAGCGAAATCCAGGGTCCACCGCCACACGGCCAACCGAATCATGGCTGAGGAATCGCTCTGATAATCACCGACCGTCTACATCCGTTGCAGATAGCTGGCCGATGTCATGTACAAGACGACCGTTGCCATGACCAAGAGCACAAAGCCCAAGGCCGCTTTGTGCTTCGACTTGGCGAACATGAAGAGTCCAAGGGTTACCAGTCCGATCAATGCACTCCGCTCAAACGTGCCCAAAGCCGTGACCAGAGCCAGACCCGCCAGCACCAGGAATCCCGGCGTCGTGAACTTGGTTTTCGGCAATAGCGTATTGTGCTTGGCCAAAAACAGCGCGAGTGGCACGGCCATCAGACAAACCGTCGAGAGCTGCCCCCCTTCACCAAGACCCGAGTTTCCGTTGACCAAACCGAGGTTAACGCCATACCCGCCCCCGGAGATCAGGGTTTTCAGCCCGAACGGCACGAAGTTGGCAGCGAGGGAGACGACATAGATTTGCACGAAGGACTCGATTTGCACCTTCGAGCGTATCACCCAGGGCAGAAATGCCGCGAATGCCATCGCCTTGAATGCCCAATCCCATTTGGCCCAGGCGGAGGTCGGGGAAACGGCCCATATCAGCGTGAGCGACGCCCAAATCGCAATCAGTATCTGAAGCAGATTGACGCTTGTCAGGTTCGGACGATCACGGTGGTCCTGCAGGACATAGAAGATGACCGCGGCCGCCCCCATGATTAAGGCGACGGGTGCGTCATTCAGGATGATGAAGGCAATATATTGCGGCTGGAACAGGTCGACCCAGACATAGCCAAGCGCCAGGATAAACGGGGCCGAAAGCCCACATGCCAGGAAAAACAGGTAGATCGCTGTCAGCCATAGGCTACGTAGCACGATAAGGCATCCTGCTGCTGGTCAATCCATCAACCCCGCCGGTTCCGCCAGGGAACGGCGCTCACCTGTGGTGCAGACCGGGGGTTCGAGTCCGGTCTCGGCTGTTTGGTCTCAGCCGTCGCGCCTGGTTCGAACCAGGGGGCGGTTCGATCCAAATACAGGGCCCGGATCAGCACGAGGCTGATCACGATGGAGCTGAACATGATCCCAAAAAGATCGAGCATGGCCGCATAGCCCCATTGTTCGCCGGCCAGCCTGGCCGGGATCAGAGTGTGCCGACTGAATAGACCGGTCTGGCCGCGATGTCGTGACCTTCTTGCCCCAGCCGCTTTACAAAGCGCCCAGAAGCCGCCCGGCCACGGCGTCCAACCGCGCCACCAGGTTCGGGTCGCGCTTATCCGGGGCCGTGATCAGAGCGTTATCCAAGGCCCGGTCACAGCCGCATCGGCAGTGCGTCCGGGGCCCGCCCAGGGGCGCAATCACCTCACCCACCAGCGCACGCGCTTTGTCCGCATTTTCCAATAGGACTTTGACCACCGCCTCGACCGTCACATGGTCGTGGTCAGGATGCCAGCAATCGAAATCGGTCACCATCGCGACGGTGGCGTAGCAAAGCTCGGCTTCCCGTGCGAGCTTGGCCTCTGGCATGTTGGTCATGCCGATGACGCTGCATCCCCAGGACCGGTATAGCTCGCTCTCGGCCTTGGTGGAGAATTGCGGGCCCTCCATGACCATGTAGGTGCCGCCGCGGGTAACCGGCAAATCCAGCGCGCGTGCGGCTGTCTCCAGCACGTCACCGAGCCGGTTGCAAACCGGATGTGCCATGGAAACATGCGCGACCAGGCCGTCGCCGAAGAAGCTTTTTTCGCGGGCGAAGCTGCGGTCGATGAACTGATCCACCACCACGAAATGCCCGGGCGGCAGTTCGGCCTTCAGGCTGCCGACGGCGGAGAGGGAGATCACATCCGTGACCCCCGACCGCTTCAGCGCATCGATATTCGCGCGATAGTTCAGATGCGTCGGCGAGGTTGGGTGCCCGCGGCCATGCCGGGGGAGGAACACACATTGGACGCCCGACAGGCGGCCGAACAGCAACTGATCCGACGGTTCCCCCCAGGGGGTCGCGACCCGCCGCCATTCTTTATCCTCAAGCCCACCGATATCGTACAGGCCGGAGCCGCCGATGATTCCAACGACTGCTTCGGCCATGTCTCGATACCTTTTAGTGGACGGCAGCCCAGATTTTACGCTTCAGGGCGTAGGTCACGCAGGCCATGAAGCCGAGATACAGGATGACACGGATGCCAAGCTGCTTGCGTTCGGTCTGCTCCGGATTGGCAGCCCAGGACAAGAAGGTCACGACATCCCGCGCTTCCTGGTCCAGCGTGTTGGGCGTGCCGTCGGCGTAGGTCACCTGCCCATCCCGCAGCGGTTGCGGCATGGCGATCTGGTGGCCCGGGAAGTATTTATTGTAGTTCATCCCGTCCTGCATCTTCATCGTCGACGGCGCGTCCGCATACCCCGTCAGGATGGCATAGACATGGTTCGCGCCATCTTCGCGGGCATTCACCATCAGCGACAGGTCGGGCGGCAGAGCGCCGTTGTTCCGCGCCCGCGCCTGCTTGTCGTTGGCGAAGGGGGAGCGGAACTGATCAGCCGGTGTGCCGGGCCCTTCCTTGGCCTCACCTTCGTCATTCGTGCCCTGCGGCACGGTGACGGCCGCGGCGATCGCCTTGATCTGCCCCGGTTCCACACCGATCCCGGCGAGGTCACGGTAATGCAGATACTTCATGGAGTGGCAGTTCGCGCAGACTTCGGAATAGATCTGGAAGCCGCGCTGGGCGGAGGCCAGGTCAACCGTACCGAACACCCCCGCGAAGCTCCATTTCTGGGCCGGCAGCACGATCTCTTCCTCGGCATGCGCCGGGGACAGGGATTGCACGCCAAGCAAGGCAGCGACGATCGCGGCGACCGCGACCGAGCGTGCGAGAGCGGCCCGCACAACCGGGTTGCTGATGCTCTCCGGCAGCGGCAGCGGACGCTCCAGCTTCCCGAGGATCGGCAGCACAACCAGCAGATGGGCGAAGTAGTAGAAGGCGAACAGGCGGCTGAGGATCACCCAGATGCCTTCAGGCTTGTGCGCGCCGCAGATGCCGAGGCCGACGAAGGTCGCGCACCAGACGAACACCAGGATCCGGAAGATCGGGCGGAAGCGGGCACTGCGGACCTTGGACGTATCCAGCCACGGCAGCGCCAGGAGCAGCAGGATGGAGGCGAACATCATGCACACGCCGAGCAGCTTGTTCGGCACCGAGCGCAGGATACCGTAGTACGGCAGGAAGTACCACTCCGGCACGATGTCGGCGGGGGTCTGCAGCGGGTTGGCCGGGATGAAGTTGTTGGCATCCCCCAGCAGGTTCGGCGCGAAGCACACGAAGCCGGCCCAGATCATCAGGAAGACGCACATCCCGACGCTGTCCTTGATCGTGTAGAACGGGTGGAACGGCACCGTGTCCTGCGGCGACTTCACATCGATACCCAGCGGGTTGTTGGACCCGGTAATGTGCAGCGCGGCGACGTGCAGGAACACCACACCGACCAGCACGAACGGCATCAGATAATGCAGCGCGAAGAAGCGGTTGAGCGTGGGATTGTCCACACTGAAGCCACCCCAGAGCAAGGTCACGATCTTCGGCCCGACGACGGGGAAGGCCGAGAACAGGTTGGTGATGACGGTCGCGCCCCAATAGGACATCTGACCCCAGGGCAGCACGTAGCCCATGAACGCGGTGGCCATCATCAGCAGCAGGATGATCACACCCAGCATCCACAGCAGTTCCCGCGGGGCCTTGTAGGACCCGTAATAGAGGCCGCGGAAAATATGGATGTAGGTCACCATGAAGAACATGGACGCACCATTCTGGTGCACGTAGCGGATCAGCCAGCCAAAGTTGACATCGCGCATGATGTGCTGGACGGAGCCGAAGGCCAGCTCGGTATTGGGCTGGTAGTTCATCGCCAGAAAGATGCCGGTGACGATCATGAGCACCAGGGTGACCATGGCCAACGCGCCAAAATTCCAGAAATAGTTGAAGTTCTTCGGAGTCGGGAAAACCCCGTACTCCTTCTGCATCATCGTGAAGATGGGCAGACGGGAATCAACCCAGTTGATCACGGGGTTGGCGAATTCGCTTTTGTGCAGGCCGGCCATATCGGGTTCCCTTGGGGCGCGCAGCGGCTGGATCAGCCGATCTTGATCTTGCTGTCGGATTCGAAAGCGTAGGGCGGTACGGCGAGATTCGTCGGCGCCGGCCCTTTGCGGATACGACCGGAGGTATCGTACTGGCTGCCGTGGCAGGGGCAGAACCATCCGCCCCACTCACCGCGCACGTCGGTCGCTTTGTTACCCAGCGGAATGCAGCCGAGATGGGTGCAGATGCCGATGAGCACCATCCAGGTTTCATGACCAGGCTTGGTGCGGGCGGCGTCGCTTTGCGGGTCGTTCAACTCGCTCGGCTTGGCATCCTGCGCGGCTTTCACCTCTTCCGGGGTGCGGTGGCGCACGAAAATCGGCTTACCCTGCCAAGAGACCACGATGCCCTGGCCAGCGGCGATCGGCGCCAGATCAACTTCCACCGAAGACAGTGCGAGCACGTCTTTGGCTGGGTTCATCGAGCTGACCAGCGGCCAGGCAATGCCGGCGCCTAGCAGCGCGGCGCTGGCGCCAGCAAGCAATTCGAGCATGTCGCGCTTGCTGGGGTCCGCGGGGTGACCATGGGTATCGGTGCTGGCGGTCGAATGTGCCATCTTCCCCTCTTGCTCCGCCCGGTCGCCGGGCGGTCCTGTCCAGTTTGGGCCAGACGCGACACGCGGCTAGCCCCGGGCAGACCGGTTGGCCGGCCCGCGAATGAAAAAACGTGAACCGGATCACCCGGCCCGTGGTTGGGCATGTTCTAAAGCGCGCAAGCGCCCCTCGCAACACACCACTCCCACTCACGATCAACGTGGGGTACCCTGCCTTAGCCCTTGGAACAAGTCTCTATGTCCACCAAATCATCCGAATCTCACGTACCCGTGCCGCATGTGGCGCTTAAAGATCATGCGCGTGCCTGGTTTGAGGCCTTGCGCGACCGGTTATGCGCCGCGTTTGAGGCCATTGAGGATGCGCAAACCGGGGAAGCCGCGCCGGCGGGACGCTTCGAGCGCTCCGCCTGGCAACGCCCAACCGAGGACGGCAGCGATGGCGGCGGCGGAGTCATGAGCGTGATGCGGGGCCGGGTCTTCGAAAAGGTGGGGGTCAATGTCTCCACCGTGCAAGGCACATTCAGCCCCGAATTTCGGGCCCAGATCCCCGGCGCGGCGGAGGACCCGCGATTCTGGGCGAGCGGCATCAGCCTGGTGGCGCATATGCGCAGCCCACGCGTGCCGGCGGCGCATTTCAACACCCGCATGCTGGTGACCACACAGGGTTGGTTCGGCGGCGGCGGCGACCTGACACCGATGCGACTCGATGCACCGGAGTCGGTGGAAGACGCCGCCCGCTTCCACGCCGCGTTCAAGGACGCCTGTGACGCGCATGATCCGTCGTACTACCCGGACTTCAAAGCCTGGTGCGACCGCTATTTCTTCCTGCCCCATCGCAATGAACCACGCGGCCTGGGCGGCATTTTCTTCGATCGCCTCGACACCGGGGACGTGGACAAGGATTTCGCCTTCGTCCGCGACGTGGGGGAGGCTTTTTTGAACGCCTATCCCGCCATCATCCGCCGCCGCATGGCCGAACCATGGACGGCCGAGGAACGCGAGCACCAGTTGATCCGGCGCGGGCGATACGTGGAATTCAACCTCATCCACGACCGCGGCACGCTGTTCGGGCTGAAGACCGGGGGCAATGTGGAGGCGATTCTCATGAGCCTGCCGCCGGAGGTGAAATGGGCCTGAAAGCCCGGCTGTTTGTTCGGCCGTTTTTATTGCCAATCGACAAACCACCTGCGTAAATTTCTCGACCGCCGGGGATAGCCGGCGGTGAACAGGGGCGTAACGCGGTGAAAGCTCTCCTCTTTTGTATGGCATTATTGGCCGCGCCGCTCTCCGCGCTGGCATCGCCGTCCGGAGCACTGACCCATGTCGTTATCGATAATACCGGTTGCCCGCTCCTGGGGCCCAGCACCCTCACCTGCATGGTTGGGAATGGCAGCGCCACGCTGAACGACCCCGGCCATTCCTTTGCCTCCGCCCAGGCCGATCTGGCGGCGGGTTCGCTGGCGATCGCGACCGCGACGGATTCGCTGTTCGGACATTACGCCTCAGCGCTTGCCGAAATCTGGGACACCTTCGCGTTTTCCGGTGTCACCGCGGGCGAGAAGGCAACTGTGACCATATCCGGGACCGCCGCCGTCGCCGGCTCCTACGCTCTGCAGTATTTCGCGGATCTGGTGCCGGCGGGGAACATCTCCGCGCCGAATGGCGGCAATGGGGAGCTTGTGACGCTGCTCGCCAATGGCGCCTGGAGTATTTCCATGCAATTCCCGATCGCCAACGGCACGCTCGATAACGGGGCCTATACGCTGAACGCTGGCCTGTATGGCACGAGCGACCTCTGCGGCAATGATGGTTGCCCGGGAAGCATCGCGGCCGCGGCGACGGTCACATTCACGCTTCCCACGGATGTGACCCTGACCAGCGATCAAGGTTTTGGCACGGCCGCGCCGGAACCGGGCGCGTTGGCCTTAGGGGCCCTGCCGCTGCTGCTGGTGTTCCAACGGCGTCGGCCCCGGCTTATCCGCCGGTAACGCTCATGTGCCGGGCCACCGCCGGCTTGTCGTGGCGGCGGTCGATGATGAAATCATGGCCTTTGGGTTTGCGGGCAATCGCCTCGCGGATCGCCGCGTCCAGCCCGTCATCGCTGATACCCTCCCGCAGCAGACCGCGGAAATCGGCCGCGTCGTCCTGACCGAGACACATATAAAGGGTACCGGTGCAGGTCAGCCGCACGCGGTTGCAGCTTTCGCAGAAATTATGGGTCATCGGGGTGATGAACCCGACCCGTCGCCCGGTTTCCTTGACGGTGAAATAGCGGGCGGGGCCGCCGGTCTGGTAGTCGGTATCCTCCAGCGTCCAGCGCTTGCGTAACCGCCCGCGCACGATCGACAGCGGCAGGTACTGGTCGGTGCGGTCGCCGCTGATATCAC
The DNA here is from genome assembly GCA_903918315.1 of uncultured Acetobacteraceae bacterium. Classification (GTDB taxonomy): domain Bacteria; phylum Pseudomonadota; class Alphaproteobacteria; order Acetobacterales; family Acetobacteraceae; genus Rhodopila. The sequence continues at coordinate 16,259 of CAIXEA010000188.1, forward strand.
CCATCGGCATCGTCTCGATCAGACAGAGGTCGAAACCGTGCTCACCGCACCAGGCGAGCATGCCGTCGAAATCGTCCTCGTTCACGCCCTTCATCGCCACGGCGTTGATTTTGACGGCGAGCCCGGCGGCCTTGGCGGCGAAAATGCCGTCCAGCGTCGGCTCGATCTTGCCCCAGCGGGTCAGGTCGTTGAATTTCACGGGGTCGAGCGTATCGAGGGACACATTCACCCGCCGCACGCCCGCGGCGAAGAGCGTTGCCGCGTGCTTGCTGAGCTGGGTGCCATTGGTCGTGACGGTGAGTTCCCGCAGCCCCTGCCCTGGCTCGGCGCCAATCCGCGCGCCCAGCTTGCCGAAGAGCTGCATGATATCGCGGCGGACCAGGGGCTCACCGCCGGTGATGCGGATTTTCGTTGTGCCCAACCGGATGAACGCGGCGCAAAGCCGATCCAGTTCCTCAAGCGTGAGCAGGTCACGCTTGGGCAGGAAGGTCATATCCTCCGCCATGCAATAGACACAGCGAAGGTCACAGCGGTCCGTGACCGAAACGCGGAGGTAGGTGATGGCGCGGCCGAATGGGTCGATCATAACTGTCTTCTACTCCAGGTCCCCATCATGTGCGCCATCCCTTCCGGGGTTCAAGGGCATCACAAGCACCGCTGATCTGCATCACAATACCGGGATCACTCGCAATTCGGATACAGATCGCTATGGTGCCGCGGGTCTGGGATCAGCCCCCCATCGAATGAGGCGAAGATGGTAGACATCGCCGAAAGCCTGCGCCTGGCCGAGCAGCTGTCAGCCCGTCTCTGCCACGAGCTGAGCGGCCCGATCGGGTCCCTGCATCAGGTCCTGGCGCTGCTTCAGGCGGACCCGGCCAACCCGGATGCACTGGCACTCGCCCAAACGGCATCCGCGGATCTGGTGGCCCGCTTGCGGTTGCTGCGCGCGGCATGGGGACCAGAATCAGACCCTTTGGACGGTTCGGCGCTCGTCACCCTGGCCGCCGGTCTGCGCAACGCCGGGCGGGTGAGCCTTGACCTCTCCGGTCTGGCGGCGGGGACGCGCTTCCCCCCCACGACGGCCCGGGTGGTGTTGAATATTCTGCTGCTGGCCGCCGAGAGCTTGCCCACCGGCGGCTGGATCGGGTTCAGCGGCGATGCATCGGACCTTTTTATCGGTATCGACGGACCCGGCGCGGCCTGGCCGAAGGGGCTGGCACTCTGCGCGGCCGAACCGCATGCTGTCCTGGAGGCCGCGACCAGCAGCCAGACGCTGCAACTGCCGCTCACCGCCTTGTTGGCAAAGGGTTGCGGCTTGCGCCTGTCGCTTCTGATGGGGGCGACAGCGGGAGGGCCGGCGCCGTTGCGTCTTTCCAGCGCCAAATAAATACCACGGTACCCCGTTCTGTTTACGCTTTCTTCATATTTTGAATCGCACAATGCGGGACCGCCACGAGGCAGCCCCCGCATAAGGCGTCATTATGGACGATCTGCTTGTCGATTTCCTGACCGAGACCAATGAGAGCCTGGCGGAGCTTGATGTCGCGCTGGTGACACTCGAACGCACGCCGGACGACGAGAGCACGCTCTCGTTCATCTTCAGGCTGGTTCATACGATCAAAGGCACCTGCGGGTTCCTGGGGCTGCCGCGGCTGGAACGCGTGGCCCATGCCGGGGAGAATGTGCTCGGCAAGATCCGCGACAAAGCCTTGGTCGTGACGCCCGATATCGTGAGCCAGATCCTGATGGCCCTTGACCGCATCAAGACCATCGTGGGGCACCTGGGTTCGGCTGGCACGGAACCAGCGGGGGACGACGCGGACCTGATCGCATTGCTGAACGCCACCGCCACTGGCGTCCCTTCTGGCGTCCCTTCTGGCATCCCTTCTGGCCAGCACGCGGAGCCTGAGCGGATCGAAGACCGTGCGACGCCGCAAACGGCGGCTGACCCTCCCTCGGCATCGAACGCCGTCCAGACCATCCGCGTCACCGTCGATGTGCTGGAAGATTTGATGACCCTGGTGAGCGAGCTCGTATTGACCCGCAATCAGTTGTTGCAGCTCGCCCGTACTCAGGAAAACAGCGCGTTCGCGGTCCCGCTGCAGCGGCTGTCGCATATCACGTCCGACCTGCAGGAAGGGGTGATGAAGACCCGGATGCAGCCGATTGGGAACGCCTGGAACAAGCTGCCCCGCCTGGTGCGGGATCTATCGCACGAGATGGGCAAGAAGATCGAGCTCGTGATGCTCGGGGCCGAGACCGAGCTGGATCGCCAGGTCCTGGAACTGATCAAGGACCCGCTGACGCATATGGTGCGTAACAGCGGCGACCACGGACTGGAAACACCGGCGGAACGCCGCGCGGCGGGCAAGCCGGAGACGGGGCGGGTCACGCTGACCGCCCTGCATGAGGGCGGGTATATCATTATCGAAATCGCCGATGACGGGCGCGGCCTGGCGGTTGATCGGATCCGCGCCAAGGCGGTGAGCAACGGTCTCGCGACCGAGGCTGAGCTGGCGGGAATGACGGACGAGCAAATTCTGCGGTTCATTTTCCGGGCTGGTTTTTCCACCGCCAGCACCATCACCGCCGTTTCCGGCCGCGGGGTCGGGATGGATGTCGTCAAAACCAATATCGAGAAAATCGGTGGCACGATCGATCTGAAGAACCGTCCGGGGCATGGCACCACCTTCACCATCAAGATCCCCCTCACACTCGCCATCGTATCGGCTTTGATCGTTGAGGCCGGGGGGGAGCGGTTCGCCATCCCGCAACTGAGCGTTGTCGAGCTGGTGCGCGCGCAGCGGGATGCCGACGGGCTTTCGGAAAGCGTCATCGAACGGATCAACGGCACGCCGGTGCTGCGGCTGCGCAACCGCCTGTTGCCGCTGGTCGGACTGTCCGACCTGCTGGCACTGGGCAAATCGGCGAGCAGCGATCTCGGTACCACGATCGTCGTTGCCCAGGTCGGATCAAACCTGCTGGGCATCATCGTCGACCGGGTCTTCGATACCGAGGAAATCGTCGTCAAACCGGTGGCACCCATTCTGCGCCATGTCACGATGTTCAGCGGCAACACGATCCTGGGTGATGGGTCGGTCATCATGATCCTCGACCCCAACGGCATCGCCCGCGCAACCGGGGTCGGGGCCGGCGGTGAAAGCAGACCAGGCGCCGCTGCTCCGGCCGAAACCGTACAATCGGAGGACAAAACCACCGTGCTCCTGTTCCGTGCCAATGCCGGGCAGAAGATGGCGGTGCCGCTCGGCCTGGTCGCACGGCTGGAGGACATTCCCCGCGACCGCATCGAAACCTCCTGCGGCACACCCGTGACACAATATCGCGGTCGGCTGATGCCGCTGGTGCCGATCTCGGGTGTGTACGATGCGACACTGGCCTGCCAGCCGGTGCTGGTCTTCGCTGACCGCGACCGGACGATGGGTTTGATGGTCGACGCGATCACGGATGTCGTGGACGACCGCCTGGTGATCGAACTCTCCGCCGCGCAGCCGGGTCTGTTGGGCAGCGCGGTCATCCGCGGCGAAGCAACGGATGTGATCGACACCGGCTACTGGCTGACCCAGGCCGCGCGGGACTGGTTCGACGGCGCCGCCCTTCCCGGTGAGAGCGTGCGGGTTCGGCGCCTGCTCATCGTCGATGACAACGCCTTCTTCCGGCAGCTGCTGGTGCCGACATTGTCGGCCGCGGGCTACCACGTCACCGCCGCTGCCAGCGCGGCGGACGCGTTGCAGATGCGGGACGCTGGGGCGCTGTTCGACGCCATCATCTCCGATATCGACATGCCTGACATGGACGGGCTGAGCTTTGCCCGGGCGGTCCGCGCGAGTGGCCCGTGGGCGAGATTGCCGATGGTTGCCTTAACCGCGCGCGCCGAACCGCTGGATATCGAACGGGGACACGAAGCCGGATTCACGGAGTACGTCACCAAATCCCGCCGTGACGCGCTGGTGAGCGCGCTGCGCGCCTGCCTGACAGAACGCGTCGCAGCCTGAGGAGCCTCGCTATGCCATCCGATGTCCTGGAGCGCCCCGCGGTCGATACGGCCGATGACCGGGTGTTCGTCATGCTTACTGTCGCCGAACAGATTTGCGGCGTTCCGGTTGAAACCGTGCGCGACATCCTGGGGGAGCAGGTGATCACCCGCATTCCCCTCGCACCGGCGGAAATTGCGGGCAGCCTCAATTTACGGGGCCGGATCGTGACCGCCGTAGACCTGCGCCGGCGCCTGCGTCTGCCACCGGCCCCCGAAGGAACCAAGCCGATGTCCGTCGTGGCTGAACATGGCGGCGAATTATATGCGCTGCTGGTCGATCAGGTCTCGGAAGTCCTCAGCCTCCGGTCCGATGCCTTTGAGCATAACCCGGCAACCCTGGAACCGGCCTGGGCGGCGTTCAGCTAAGGCATCTACCGCTTGGAAGATCGGCTGCTGGTGGTGCTGGACGTCAGCAAACTCCTGGCCTTGTCGGGGGAGGGTTGATCGGCATGGCCGGAACTTGCCTCGTCGTTGATGACAGCCGGGTCGTGCGTAAGGTCGCCCGCCGCATTCTGGAAGCGCATGGCTTCGCGGTGACGGAGGCGGAGGATGGGCAGCGGGCGCTCGAGGCCTGCCGTCTCGCGCTGCCCGACTGCGTGTTACTGGACTGGAACATGCCGGTGATGGACGGGATCACATTTCTTCGCCATTTGCGTCAGGAATTCGGTCCCACTGACCCCCCCGTGGTTTTCTGTACCACGGAAAATGACCTGTCGCATATCGAACAGGCCATCGCCGCCGGCGCCCAGGAATACATCATGAAACCCTTCGATGATGAGATCCTGTCCGGCAAGCTCAACCAGGTGGGATTGTGAGTACAACACTGGCGCCAGCCCGCGTGATGGTCTGCGATGATTCGGCCGTCATTCGGGGTGCCATCACGCGGATGCTGGAAGCTGACCCGGGGGTCCGGGTGGTCGCTAAAGCCGCCAATGGGCAACAGGCGGTCGAGGCCTTGCAGCGCATGGCCATCGATGTCGTCGTTCTGGACATCGAAATGCCGGTGATGGACGGCATGCAGGCGCTGCCCTTGCTCCTTCGGACCGACCCGGGATTGAAGGTCGTCATGGCGTCGACCCTGACCACACGGGGGGCCGAAATTGCCTTACGCGCCTTGCGTTTAGGGGCAGCGGACTATCTGCCGAAACCGTCGTCCACCGGCCTGACACCGGATGACCGATTCCAACGCGAATTGCTGGAGAAGGTGAAAGGTCTCGCCCGCCAGCGCCGGCGGGGACCGCGGCCCACCGCCACAGTCCCCTTACGCCCGGTTTCCCTGTTGCCGGCGCGATTGCTGGCGATCGGAAGTTCCACGGGCGGGCCCCAGGCCTTGTTTACTTTGGTGCAAGGACTTGGCCGGCAGATCGACGTCCCTGTTGTTTTGACCCAACATATGCCGCCGACATTCACGCCGATCCTGGCAGACCACATCAACCGGCTGGACGGGCTGGGATGCGCGGAAGCCAAGGATGGTGAACCGCTGCTCAAAGGCCGAATCTACCTGGCCCCCGGTGATCGGCATCTGATGGTCGAGGGCAGGCCTGGCGCGCTCCGTGCGCGGCTGACCATGGACCCGCCAGAGAATTTCTGCCGGCCTTCGGTCGATCCGATGCTGCGCAGCGCCACGTCCGCCTGCGAGGGGCGGGTGCTGGTCGCGATGCTGACGGGGATGGGCCATGATGGTCTGGCGGGCACAAGGCAGGTGGTTGACGCCGGCGGCACCGCGATCGCGCAGGATGAGGCGACCAGCGTGGTCTGGGGCATGCCCGGTGCCATCGCCCAGGCCGGCTTATGTCACGCTGTGCTGCCGCTGCCGGCGCTGGCGGGTAAACTGCGCGAGATGCTGAGAGGGACGCGGGCATGACGCCGGCAACATTTTCGGCTTTTGCCGCGCTGCTGAAATCTCGCTCCGGGCTCGTGATCGGTCCGGACAAAACCTATCTGCTGGAAACACGTCTCGCGCCGCTGCTCAAACGCGAAAAACTACCGGATCTCGCCGCATTGGCTGATGCCATTAACAAACCCGGAGCCGACGCATTGGCCCGGGAGATCACAGAGGCGATGACCACCAACGAAAGCTTCTTCTTTCGGGACGACAAGCCGTTCATTCATTTTCGCACGCACGCGCTGCCGCGCCTCCTCGCGGCCCGCCCGGCTGGTACGCCCTTGCGCCTTTGGTCTGCCGCGGCGTCGTCGGGACAGGAAGCCTATTCCCTGGCCATGATCCTCGCTGACAGTAAAGCGATGCTCGGCGGGCGCCCGGTCGAAATCATCGGCACCGACATCGCACGCGACCAGCTTAACCGCGCCCGGGACGGGCTCTACACCCAGTTCGAGGTGCAGCGTGGCCTGCCGGTGCAGATGCTTGTGAAGTATTTTCGCAAGGAAGATGCCAACTGGCGGATATCGGAGTCCATCCGCTCCATGGTCCGGTTCAAGGAGTTCAATCTCCTCAACGACCCTCGGGTGCTGGGCCGGTTCGATGTCGTATTTTGCAGAAATGTCCTGATCTATTTCGATCCATCGACCAAGAACCGCGTGTTGAACGGGATCGCGGCCCAGATGCCGGCGGATGGCGCGCTGTATCTTGGCGGCGCGGAAACGGTTCTGGGAATCACTGACCGCTTCGCCCCCATGCCGGGGGAGCGTGGCGTGTATACCCCCATAAAAACCCGCGTGGCCGCATGATGGGTTTTGCCATTTCGCCTGCCTTATGGCAGGTGTGGTCACAAAGGGGTGCCCCATGCACAAATTGCACATCACTCTCCCAGACACATTGAAACTGTTCATGGATGAGCAAATCGCCAAAGGGCGTTATGGTGATTACACGGACTATATATGCGACCTTATTCGGGCGGATGAAGAACGTCTCGCCGACTTACAGCGGGACGCGCTTGCCGCCGAAGCCCCGCCCGATGACCGCAGCCCCACGGTACTCGGGGACTGGCGGGCCATCCGGCAGGAAGCCGTGGCGCAGGCGAAACGGGCCCGTGACGCTCGCGATTGAAGACGTTCAGCTAAATCCGCCGCGGGCCGCCACCGGCCACAGGCACTCAACCCGCCCGGCACGAACCCCCACATACCAATCGAAGCGATCCACGGTGGGATCGCAATGCCCAGGCACCAGACGCAATTTTTCACCCAGTTTGGGTGCCACCGTCTCACTGCCGACATCCAGTTTGCCATGTTCGTCGGACGCGCTGACGTAGTGCACATCCGGCCGCTGCCAGACCGTTGGCATCCCAGAGTCGATCGATACGGCCTTGTGTCCGGCATCCAGCACGGCAACGCCTGGCCGTGACGCGCTCATGACAGTGGACAATACGAACAACGCGTGACGGAACGTGCTCACGGGGGCGCCGCTCTCATCGAGATTGCGGGCATAATCGGCATCCATGAAAATATAGCTGCCGGCTTGCATCTCGGTATAAACGCCGGATGCGGCCTCAATTTGGAAGGAACCGGTCCCGGCGCCGCCAATGATGGGGCATTCCAGGCCTTGCTGGCGCAACTGCTCCTGGGTGCGGCGCGACGCATCGATCGCGGCGCCGATCAAAGCCCGGCGTTCGGTGATTGTGCGCTTGTGCTGCGCGCTGCCCTGATAGGCTTGCAACCCGCCGAAGGTCAGATGCTTCTGATCCGCGATGCGTTGGGCCAAGGCCACGGCCTCTGGGCCGGCCGCCACGCCGGCCCGTCCGGCGCCGACATCGATCTCCACCAGGACCGACATGCGCACATCCGCGTCCGCGGCCGCTGCTTCGATGGCCTCGATCTGCGCCGCATCGTCCACGCAGACCGCCACTTTCGCGATACGCGCCAGGGCGCAAAGCCGCGCGAGTTTGGCCGGACCCACGACCTCATTGCTGACCAGGATGTCGTTGATTCCACCCCAGGCGAGGATTTCGGCCTCCCCCACCTTCTGCACACACTGCCCGATCGCGCCGCGTGCCATCTGCAATCGGGCAATGACCGGGGATTTATGGGTTTTGGCATGCGCCCGCAGCTTCACCCCGGTCGGCCGCAACAAAGCCGCCATATGATCGAGGTTATACTCAAAGGCGTCGAGGTCGATGATCAACGCGGGGGTGTCGATCTCGTCTTCACGCATACCAGGCTGGGCGGGCGGTGACTGCAACATGGGTCGATCCTTCGTAATCTCTCCGCCCCAGTAGCCGAACGCGACGAAGCGGGGTAGGGAGCGATCAAACAATGCCTCGGAGGGCCGCCGCGTGTCCAAACCCAAACTGTTCCAGCCGCTGACCATCCGCGGCGTGACCTTGAAGAACCGCATCGTGCTGGCGCCGATGCACCAATATGCGTCCAATCAGGGCTTCGCCACGGATTGGCATCTGATGAACGCCGGAAAGTTCGCCGCCGGCGGCTGCGGGCTGGTGATGGTCGAGTCCACGAAGGTCGAGCGGCGGGGCTGCGGCACTGTCGGCGATCTCGGCCTGTGGAAGGATGAATTCATCCCCGGCCTGAAGCGCATCACCGACTTCATCAAAGCGCAAGGCGCCGTCTCCGCCATCCAGATCGGGCATTCCGGGCGCAAGGCCCGCCTGACCCGGCCCTGGGAAGGCCAGCAGCCGCAAACCCCGGATCATCCGGAGATGTTCGACTGGGACGGCTGGGAACTGGTTGCCCCCAGCGCCATCGCGCATAGCGACCGCATGCCGACGCCACGCGCGTTCTCCCGCGATGAGATCCCGGAGGTCGTGGCCCATTGGGGTGAGGCCGCGGCGCGCGCCAACAAGGCCGGGTTTGAGATCCTGGAAATCCATGGCGCGCATGGCTACCTGGTGCACCAGTTCCTCTCCCCGGTCTCGAACCGGCGCAATGACGAATATGGCGGCTCGGACGCCAACCGGATGCGGTTCGCGCTGGAAGTGGCGGAGTGCGTGCGCGCCAACTGGCCGGACGAAAAGCCGCTGTTCATGCGCCTGTCCTGTGAGGACGACGCCGGCTGGGGGCCGGAACAGAGCGTGGCGCTGTCGAAGGAGCTGAAGCTACGCGGGATCGACGTGATTGATTGCTCGTCGGGCGGAATGCTGGAACGCTCGCCCATGGACGGCGTGCGGTCGCAGAAATACGGCTATCAGGTGCCCTATGCCGAGCAGATCCGGGCTGAGGCGGAGATGATGACCATGGCGGTCGGGCATATCGTCCATGCGGATCAGGCGGAGGCCATCCTGCAGGAGGGCAAGGCCGATCTGATCGCGATCGCGCGCGAGCTCCTTTACAATCCGAACTGGGCAATGGATGCGGCGCAGAAGTTGGGGGCAGATCCGGACTTCACCCAGGTGCCCCCGGCTTACGCGTATTGGCTGGGAAAGCGGGCGAAGTCCAAGTTCGAGGGCGTGCCGTCCACATTCCGGCAGGGAATGCTGGCCGCCGAATAAGGACCAGAGACCAGAAAGCCCCGCGGCGATTAGCGGGGCTTGCTCTGCCCTGGGCAAGGCCGTTGAATATCCCGACGTCCAACCATAAGGAAACGTCCATGCCGCAACTCGCGGGGAAAATCGCCTGGGTCACCGGTGCCGGCAGCGGCATTGGAGAGGCGGCGGCTTTGGCGCTGGCCGCCGAGGGCGCGACCGTCATCCTGACCGGCCGCACGCCCGAGAAGCTGGACAATGTCGCGCGCCGGATCAATCAGACCGGCACCGCGCATGTCGCACCCGCTGATCTGACCGATAAGGCGCAGGTGGCGGCGGTCGGGCGCTTTATAAAAGAGAGGTTCAACCGCCTCGATATCCTGGTCAACAACGCCGGGGTGAACATTGTCGACCGCCACTGGGACAAACTGACCCCCGATGGCATTGACACGCTGATCCAGGGCAATCTGGTGGGCGCGCTCTATTGCGTGACCGTCGCCCTCCCTTTCATGCGGGCGCAGCAGGATGGATTGATCATCCACACGGCATCGATGGCCGGGCGCTTTATTGGCGGGGTGAGCGGCCCGATCTATGTCACCGCGAAGCATGGCATCGTGGCGATGAGCCATGGATTGAACATGCAGGAATGCATCAACGGCATCCGTTCCACGGTGTTCCTGCCGGGGGAAGTCGCGACGCCGATCCTGGATAAGCGGCCGAATCCGGTGCCGCCGGAGGTGCGGGCGCGGATGGTGCAGCCGGCCGATTGTGGCGACCTGATCCGCTACATCGCCTGCCTGCCCAAGCATGTCGTGATGAACGAGGTGCATCTGGCCCCGACGCATAATCGCGGCTATGTCGCCAGCCTGACACGCACGCTCTAAATTTTTTGATCGCGGGATTCAGACCTCCGGTCATCCCGCTTTAAGGACAACGGATCATGGCCACCAACAAACGCAAGGTGATGCTGCCCCACGTGATGGGCAAGCAAGGTGTTGATATCATCCGCGCCCGTGATGATATCGAGCTGGTGATGTATCCCGCCGGCATCGCGCAAGCCGATCTGCTGCCGCAACTGGCGGATTGCGCGGGAATCGCACTGTCGGCGACGCCGTACAAGCAGACGGAGATGGACGCCTCCCCCGCGATGCAGGTCGTGGCGCGGATTGGCGTGGGCTTCGATGCGGTCGAGGTCCCAGCTTTGACGGCGCGCGGGGTGCCGCTGATGGTGGTTGGCATCGCCAACTCGACCTCCGTCGCCGAACAGGCATTCCACATGATGATCGCGCTGGCCAAACGCAACCATCAGATGGACGCGCTGGTGAAGGGCGGCAAATGGAATGATCGCCACCTGTCGCTGCCCATGGAAATCTCCGGCAAGACCGTGCTGATCGTCGGTTTCGGCCGCATCGGCACCCGCACCGCGCCGCGTTGTGCCGCCTTCGACATGAACGTGCTGATCTACGATCCCTATGTCGATCCAGCCAAGATCAGCAATGCCGGCTTCACCCAGGTCACCGACCTGGACGCTGTGCTGCCAGGCGTGGATTTCCTGTGCATCCATTGCCCGAAGAACCCGGAAACCGTGGGCCTGTTCGACGCCCGCCGCCTGGGGCTGCTGAAAAAGGGCGCCTTCGTGGTCAGCACGGCCCGCGGCGGCATCATCGCGGAAGCGCCATTGTATGACGCGCTGACCTCCGGCCACATCGCCGGCGCTGGTCTGGATGTGTTCGAATCAGAACCGACGCCGAACGATAACCGGCTGCTGACGCTGGAGAATGTGATCGCCTCCCCGCATATGGCGGGTATCACGACGGAAGCGGTGGCGGCGATGGCGGTGATGACGGCGCGCAATATTCTCAGTGTGCTGGACGGCACCCCGATGAAGGAAAACGCGGTCAACCCCGAAGTATTCGGATAAAGACGATGCCCCAGCCGGACCATATCTCAAAGCTTGGCGTCCCCGATGCGGCGACGCTGGATGAGGACCTCCAGATCCTCTGGCGGAAATGCGTGGAAAAGCTGGGCTTCGTGCCGCATGTTTTCAGCACCTACAGCCTGAAGCCGCAACGGTTGCGGAATTTCATGGCGATGTACAACGACATCATGCTCTCCCCCTCCGGCCTGTCGAAGCTGGAGCGGGAGATGGTCGCGGTGGTCGTTTCCTCGGCCAATCGTTGCTATTATTGCCTGGTCGCGCATGGCGCGGCGGTGCGGCAATTATCCGGCGATCCGGAACTCGGTGAGATGATGGCGTTGAATTACCGGGTCGCGGCCCTGGATGCGCGGCAGCGGGCGATGCTGGACTACGCCTGGAAGCTGACGGCAACGCCGCACGATATCGGCGATGCCGATCGCGAGGGGTTGCGGGCTGTCGGGCTCAGCAATGAGGATCTGTTCGACCTGACCGAAACGGTGGCGTTCTTTAATTTATCGAACCGGATGGCGCATGGGTCGGATATGATGCCGAACCGGGAATATCACCGCGCCGTTCGAGCCTAAAGCGGGATGACCGGAGGTGGAATCACCGAAGGTCTGAATCCCGCGATCAGGCAAGAGGTTACAGCGGGATCGCCACCAGCGTATCGAAGCGCGGGCTGTCGCAGATCACGACGCGTTCGGCGAAGCGCAATGCGCCGGTTTCATCCGGACGCAGCAGATCCTGATAACGCCCCGCCGCGAACAGCGTCATTTGCCCGTCGCGCATGGTGCGCACCACCAGGAACGGCGCTTCGGCCCGAATGCCGTCCGCGTCTTCATTCAGGATCGAGGCCATGCCGATGACGTGCCGGTAGGCATGGGTCTCGAAGATATTGGCGCGGCGGATGGCGGCGACGCGGTCCTCGAGCATGCCGCGGGAGTCCGCGTAGATGATGCCGGCCAGGCGCCCGCGGCGGACGTTTTCGGCGGTGGTGATTTTGTACAGGCAATCGGCGTGGAAAAATCCTGGCCAGTCTTCGAGACGATCGCCGTCGATGGTGGCGGCGTAGGCGGTGTTCAATGCCGAGACCTGATACAGCGTATCCATTCCGGGCATGATCAGATCTCCATCAACCGGCGGTAATTCTTCCAGAAGCCGCGGACGGAGGCCTCGGTGGCGCGGGTATTCTGCGATTCTGATTCGTAACCGCCCATTTCCACGATCGCGATCTCATCCGATGCCGCCGCCACACCGCGCTGCACGAAGTTACCGATACAGCCGTCTTCCATGGACACATAGCCGGCCGGTCCGGCGAGATTGGCCTGTTTCAGCCGCATCTTTCGCATCTCCGGCGTGTCGTCGGCGAAGCCGACGAAGGTCCAGTGCAGGTCCATGCCATCCACGCCGCGCGGCACCGTCTGGCGGACGGCGAGCGAGTTGTATAGCTGTTGCAACATCGTTCCAGGAAACAACGCCACGTTCTGCAACTGGATATCGTCCCCGAATTCCGGGTTCGAGGCGAGGAAACTGTCGTCGCGCAGCAGAAATTCCTCATTGTCGGAGCGGATGCCCTGATCCTTGTACACCGACTGGGTTTCGATGCCTTTGCCAATCGTGGCCGAGGCATGATGCGCCCCGTCCGGGCTGATCGTGACGCCCCCGGCCTGATCGAAGCGGGTGATCTTGAAGGTGGTGAAAAACAGATGCAGCAAGGACGCGTGATAGGTGTCGCGGATATTCTCGGCATACATCTTCCAGTTATTCGGCAGATGCTGCGTGAAGCGGCCGATGACCTCCAGCTTACGATTGAAGACCCGCTTGATCTTGGCAACGATGGGCGGCGAAAGGAACGCCTCCAGCGTCGGCGCCGCGGGATCGAGGGTGCCGAACACCAGCCCGCCGATACTGTCCACCCGCAGCTTGCGCGGGCCGTGCTGACGCAGGTCAAATTCCGCGGGCATGCCCCCCTTGCCGCCGACACCGCGCTGGAAGGCGACCGAGCAGAGGTTGCCTTGCAGATCGTAGCGCCAGGCGTGGTAGGCGCAGGTGAAGTCCTTGGTATTGCCGTCGTCGTTGAAGGCAATCAGGGCCCCGCGATGGGCGCAGCGGTTTTCGAACCCATGCAGGGCGCCGGCCTCCCCCCGCACGACGACGACAGGCATATCGCCGATGAAGGTGGTGCGGTAGTCACCATGGTTCTCGATATCGACATCCAGACAGAGGAAATGCCAGACCGGACCTTCGAAGATGCGCTTCTGCTCGGCGCGCAGAACCGCGGGGTCCTGATACACCCAGAACGGCACCCGGCTGATGCCGGCGGGCCAATGATGGGTGTTAAGGATCGTGGCACCATCGTCCATGAGGAGGCCTCCGCTGGCTGTTTCATCCCATTTCGCAAGACGATAGGCGCGCGTTGGTCCGATCGGCAAGCTATCCGGCCGCGCTCCGGCATTTGATCATGCGCAGCGGCGTGTAGATCAGCGCGATCGTGCCGTCCTGCTTCACCACATTATTACGGGTGCGCACCAGCCCGCGGCCGGGGCGGTTTTTGGACAGCCGCGCCTCGATCACCTCGCACTCGACATGAATGGTGTCGCCGGCGAAGACGGGGGCTTTCACGTCCAGTTCCATGTTCAGGAAGGCGAAGCCGGTGTGTTGCATGGTGGCTTGCACCAGCAGCCCTTCGGCGAAGCAATAGCCCAACGCACCGGGAGCGATGCGCTGCTTGATGTCGGATTCCTCTTTGAGGAATTCGATGTTGGTGAACAGCACCTCGACCATGCCGGTGGCGTTGACGAAGTTGGTGATGTCGGCCTCGGTCACCGTGCGGCCGATGGTTTTGAATTGGCGGCCGATTGGCAGGTCTTCGTAGAACAGGCCCAGTCCGACGGTTTCCATCTGCATTTCTCCCTATGGCTTGGCGTCAATGTCCTGCTTGACCACGGTGAAATGCAAGCCGCAGGCGCCGTTGGTGATGTCGCCCTCCATCCGCTTGCCGGCACGCTTGCCAATCAGGCTGATGTCCGGGCCCTCCCCATGGATGGTGCCATCGGGGTCGATCCTGGCGTCGAGCCAGGTCTTTCCATCCCAGCGGTATTGGAAATGCCCTTCCAACACCCGCAGCGTCACAAGGCCCGGATGCGGGCAACTCCGGCTTTCCGCCTGAAACCGGGTGGACGAGCCGCGCCAGGTCCCGGTCGTGGATTCTTCACGCGGTACCGCCGGTTGCGACGGCGGTGCGCTGCCACCGCAGGCGGCGAGCAGCACCGGCAAGGCTGCGAGCAGTGTCAGACGAATCGCTGTCATAGGGCTCCTGCGGGGATAGCGGCATTTATGCGCCGTCATGGGTCCCGGCGCCGGTTTTGGCAACCGGACGGGATTTCCCGCTGCGCCGGACTGACGTAGAAGACAAGCGCAACAACAAACGACGCGATGGGGTCCAAGTACCCCACATGAGGGGAAGACATCCATGTTCCGCCGGCTCGACGACGCGAAGTCGCTGACAATCAACCAGTTCAAGATCATCGCCGCCGCGATTATCGGCGATATGCTGGAATTCTTCGACTACTACCTGATCGCCTTCGTGCTGGCCTTCATCGTCAAGCCCTGGCACCTGACCTTCATGGAATCGGCGACGATCCTGCTGTCGTCGGGCGTGGGCGCGATTCTGGGCGCCGCCATCTGGGGCCGCATCGCCGACGTCTACGGGCGGCGCAAGGTGTTCATCCTGACGGTGCTGAACTTCTCCATCGCCAGCGGCCTGCTGGCCTTCACCCCCGATAATGGCTGGGTCTATCTCTCGGTGATGCGCTTCTTCGTCGGCTTCGGTGTCGGCGGGCTGTATTGCGTCGACCTGCCGCTGGTGCAGGAATTCGTCCCGGCCCGCATGCGCGGCTTCATCGGCGGGCTGGTGACGGTGTTCATCCCGCTCGGGGTCATGATCTCCTCCGCGCTGGCCGCTTTCGTCACCGATTCCATCGGCTGGCGCGGCCTGTTCGTGGTTGGCCTGCTGCCGGCCGCCTTCACCCTTCTGGTCCGCGCCTGGGTGCCGGAATCCCCGCATTGGCTCATGAGCCAGGGGCGCAAGGAGGAGGCCCGTAAATCCCTCGCCTGGGCGCTGCGCATCAAGCCGGAGAGCCTGCCGCTCCCCGATCATGCCCCAAGGCAGGAGGTCGCGCCCTGGTCGGAGCTGTTCAAATACCCGAAAAGCCTCGCCGTTTCCTGGATGGCGAGCATCGGCGCGCAGACCGCGTCCTATGGCATCGGCCTCTGGGCGCCGACATTGTTTGTGTTGCAGCTGAACTGCACCCCGGCGCAGGCGGCCTATCTGTTCCTCTGGGTGAAGCTGGCAGGGATCGCCGGGCGGGTGTCCTTCGCCTTCTTCTCCGATTTCCTGGGGCGGCGTCGTTCCGGGATGCTCTGCGGCTTCGGCGGCACCGCCGCCATCATTGCCGCCGGTCTCCTGCACAACGAAATGATCGGCACCGTCTCGGTCTTCTGGGTGCTCATCATCATCGCCGACTTCTTCTATGATGGCGGCTTCGCGGTCATCGGCCCCTATCTGGCGGAGGTGTGGCCCACCCGCTTGCGCACCACCGGCATGGGGGCCGCTTATGGCTTCGGCGGCATTGGCAAGATCATCGGCCCCCTCGGCCTGGCGCTGATCGTCGGCGCGTCCGACGTGGTCACGCCCAAGGCGACGCTGGACGCGATCGTGCCGTCCTTCATGTATTTCGCGGCCTGGATGGGTATCTGCGGCTGCGCCTTCCTGTTCTTTGGCTTCGAAACCGGCCGCCAGTCGATCTCCGCCATCGACAGTGAGCTGGAAGAAGCCACACCAGCCGCCGCGGGGACCCAATCATGAGCACAGCCGCCGACCAGATCGCCAAAGCCCGTGCCTTGGCGCCGATGATCCGGGAGGATGGGCCCGAGATCAACCGCATCCGCAAGCTCACCCCGCGCCTGTCGGATGCGCTGAAAGACGGGCTGTTCTTCCGGATGCTACAGCCGGGCTTCCTCGGTGGCATGGAATTGAAGCCATCGGACTTCGCCCAGGTGACGGAAACCCTGGCCTCGATGGATGCTTCTGTCGGCTGGGTGACCTGCCAGAGCAATGGCTGCTCGATGACCTCGGCCTATATGGACCGCAAAGTCGCGTTCGAAATGTTTGGCCCGCGCGACGGCATCCTCGCCTGGGGTCCGCAATGGGGCGGCACCGCGACCGCGGTCCGGGTCGAGGGCGGCTACAAGCTGAACGGCACCTGGCGCTTCGCCTCCGGCAGCCAGAACGCCACCTGGATGGGCGCGCATATCGTGGTCAGCGAAACCAGGGAACTGCGCACCTTCCTGTTCCCGCAAGCCAGCGTCGAAATGCAGGACATCTGGCACACTGTTGGTCTGCGTGGCACCGCCAGCAACCAATATGTCGCCAAAGACCTGTTCGTGCCGGAAGAACGGGCGCTGTATCGCGACGACCCGCGCCATCGGCGGGAGGACGGGCTGCTCTATCGCTTCACCAGTGGCCAACTCTACTCCGCCGGTTTCGCCGGTGTCGGCCTCGGGATCGCGCGCGGCATCATGGCCGATTTCCTGAACCTGCCCGCCAACAAGGTCGCCCGCGGTGCCGGCAAGACCATGCGGGAAAACAACGTCATCCAGTCCCAATACGCGCAGTGTGAGGCGAAATTCCGCTCCGCCCGCTACATGCTGCACAACACGTTGAATGAGGCGTGTCAGTATGTCGAAGCGCATGGCGACATGACGCTGGAGCACAAGGCCCTGATCCGCCTCGCCTCGACCTGGGCGATCCAGAATGCGCGTGATGTGGTAAACACCCTCTATCACGCCGCCGGCTCGGTCGCGATTTTCGAGGAACACCCGTTCGAACGCCGCCTGCGCGACATGCACACCGTTGCGCAGCAGTCGCAGGGACGGCAGATTCACTATGAGACCGTCGGCCAGCTCATGCTCGGTCTGCCGGCCGAAAACGCCTTCTGAACAGGAGATCATCCATGCCCGCCATGTCTCTGAACCACTACACGATCCAGGCCCGCAACCTGGAAGCGACCAAGAATTTCTATTGCGACATCGTGGGCCTGACCGTCGGCGACCGCCCGCCGCTGAGCTTCGATGGCTACTGGCTGTATTGCGGCGGGATCCCGACCGTGCATCTGCTGGGGTATCAGGCCACGGCGAAGCTGATCTCCGACGGGCCGTCCTACCCGGCCGGCACCGGCCGCCTGGACCATATCGCGTTCTCCTGCGAGGGCCTCGCGGATATGCGCGCCAACCTGGAGCGGCGTGGGATCAAATATGAGGAACGGGTGCTGCCGCGCATGAACATGACGCAGCTCTTTTACCTCGATCCCGATGGTATCGCGGTGGAGTGCAACTTCCCGCCGCACGAGACCGTCGCCAAGACCGCCTGAGGCCGCGATCATGCAAGCCATCGTGCGGCCCAATGGCCAGCTGATTCTCCGAGGAGAGATTTTCCGCTGCGCCATCGGGGCCCGCGGTGTGCTGCGGCACAAGGAAGAAGGCGATGAGGCGACCCCGCTCGGCCTCTTGCCGCTGCGCCGGGTGCTGTACCGAGCCGACCGGGTGCCCCCGCCGAACTGCGCGGTACCGTTGGAGCCGATCGGCCAGGAGGACGGGTGGTGCGATGACCCGAACCACCGCGACTACAACAGGATGATCCGCCTGCCGCATGATGGGCGGCATGAGGAACTGTGGCGGAAGGACGGGGTCTACGACATCATCGGCGTGCTGGGATGGAACGACGCACCGATCGAACGCCGCCGCGGTTCGGCGATTTTCCTGCATGTCGCGCGGCCGGACTTCGCCCCGACGCAAGGATGTGTGGCCCTGGCGCTGCGGGATTTGCAGCGGGTGCTGGCGGCGGGCGTGACGGAACTGCTGGTAACCGGGGAATAGGCCGTCGCCAACAGCCTCACCGCGGCAGCAGCATATCCGTGATCAGCCGCACCAGCTCAACATAGCTCCGCAACAGCAGTCCCACGAACCCGCCAACCGCCAAGCCGGCCGGCAGCCATCCCCAGCCCAGCCCGGCCACGGCGCAGCCGAGACCCGCCAGGACGATCCCGGCGCCGCTGGCCAGCGCCAGGGCATTGCCGTGCTTCACGAGCAGGCGGACGACCGGATAGGCTTTGTCGGGGTCGGGCAGAGCCTCGTAATGATCGCCGGGCATGGGTTAAGCGGCCTCGACCAGACGCGGGGTCAGCGGTTTGCAGACGCGCACCCCTTTGCGCCCGATCAAGGGCATCGCATCGGCGATCTCGGCGACGAATCCGATGGCGCGGCGTTCAGAGCTTTGGTCCAGCCCCACCGAGCGCATCCACCGCAGGGGCAGATCGCTGGCATCGGCGCCCTCTTCGACCACGATCAACGCGCCCGCCATGGGAACGTCCGGCGTTGCGTCCACGCTGTCGAACACGTTGCGATACCAATTGTTCATCAGGTGCTGCCACTCCCCCGTGCCGCCGGGGCCGGCTTTGGCGCGGTAGGCATCACTGGTGAAGACCTCGGGCCCATCGACCTGATGCAAGGCGACGAAGGGGGATGCTGACTCGCTGAGCGATTCGAACCGTTGGGTGGCGCGGATACCGGGGATCGAGATCAGCTTGTGCATGTGGGACAGATACCAGGCGTCCCATTCGACCCGCCGATGCGTGGCGATCAGACCCATTTCGACCATGTAGATCATTTTTTTGCCCACTCTCCGATGGCGCTTGCCGCGTGCTCCGCGGCGCGGAAGCCCAGTAGCGCCGATTTTGCCAGCCCGCCAATGTAGCCGATAGCCGGACCGCCCTCGATTCCGCCTGTCGCCGCCCCGGCGGCATACAGGCCCGGCACCGGCGCGCCATCGGCCGTCAAAGCGCGCGCGTCGGAATCCACGCGAATGCCGCCCATTGTATAGGTGATCCCCGCGCAGGCCGGGATGGCCAGGAAGGGCCCTTGCGCGATGGGCATCGGCTTGAACCGGTCGGTTGCGCGCGGTGGTGTCAGGCTATCGAAGGCGCCGGAGGCACAGGCGGCGTTATAGGCGGCGACCGTTGCCTCCAACCCATCCGGATCGAGCTTCGCCAGCACCGCCAGTTCGCGCAGGGTCTTGGCGCGCAGGATGGTGCCCCCTGCCCGCTCCAGCGCCGGGTTGGCGGGAATGCGGGCGGAGCGGCCCGGGCCCTCCCAGATCGGGGTGTCGAGGATGAGTGTGGCGCAGAGCGGATCGTCGTTGCGGGCGATCTGGTTGGCCATATTCACGCCACCCAGACCTTCGTTCACGAAGCGTTGGCCGGCGTGATTGACCACGATGCCGGCGGTGGCCATGCCGTCGAGCTCCGGATAGGGCCAGACCCGGTCGTTGGTCATGGAATCGCGCGAGAGCAGATGGCCATAGAACGTGTCCAGGCCGGTTAGGGACGCACCGGCTTCCACCGCCATGCGCATGCCATCGCCCATGCCGGTGGCGGCGCCGCGCTGCTTCACGGCTTCGGGGTGGGCCATGATCTTCTCGCGGATCAGGTCGATATTGGCCTGGAAGCCGCCATCGGCGATGACCACGGCGGCGCCGGTGAAGCGCCGGCCATCAGTGGCCTCGACCCCGGTCACACGGCCGTTGTCCTGGATCAGGCGCGCGGCGGTGACACCCAGATGCAGCTTGCCGCCGCGTTTGATCAGCTGATCGGTCAGAGTGCGCAGCATCACGTCGGGCCCGCGGCCCTTCCAGTCCATGCCCGCCACCAGCGCGCGCGGCGGCGCCATGGTCCAGGCGAGGTAGGACAGCGTGCCGGAGCGGATGAACCGGATCCCCTGCGCCCGCAGCCAGTCGATGACCTTGCCCGTTTCCTTCACCAGCAAATCGGCCAGCGCCGGATCGGTGAAGCCTTTGGTGTTGCGGGCGATCCCGGCCTCGATATTGGCGGCGGGTTCTTTCGGGTCGACATAGCCGACATGGACGATGCCGCCGGACCAGCGGGTGTTGCATTTGTAGTCCGGGGTCTCGCCCTTTTCGAGCACCGCGACCCGCAGACCACGCTCCGCGGCGCGGGTGGCTGTGACAATGCCGGCAATGCCGCCGCCGACGACGATCAGGTCGTGGTTATCGGATGTGTTCATGCGCGTCAGTTCCTCCCCCGCCTTTATGCCGGGATTGAGTGGCTGGCGCTATCCACACGCGCGCGTTGCCGGCTGTTACGCCGGACGCGCCAAGTACCGAAACCGCATCGGTTTTAACACCGCGATTGCAAGGACCGCGGTCAGGATATCCGCCGTGATCGCCACCCCGAACACCGGGGTCCAGCTGCCCGTCGCCTCGTGCAACAGGCTCGCCATCGGGCCACCGAAAATGGCGCCGATACCCTGTGCCATATAGAGGCAACCATAATTGCGGGTGGCGTTTTTGACCCCGAACGTGTCGGTCAAAGTGGACGGAAACAGCGAGAAAATCTCGCCCCAGCCGAAGAACACCACGCCGGACAGCAGGACAAACAACACGGGATTATCGTGGGTCGCCAGCCACAGCGCCATGGCCACCCCCTCCAGCGCGAAGGCGATGGCCATCGTGTTTTCCCGCCCGATCCGGTCCGATACGAAGCCGAAGAACGGCCGGGTCAACCCGTTGGTGAAGCGATCGATCGTCAGGGCCAGCGGCAAGGCGGCAAAGCCCCAAACCACGGCTTTGGTGATCCCGAACGCCCCGGCGAAGGCGGCCATCTGGGAGGTCACCATCAGCCCCGATGTCGACATCATCGTCATCATCACGAACATGAGCCAGAAAATCGGGGTTTTCAGCATCGCCGCGGTTTCCGCCCCGGCACCGCTGGCCGCCGACTCCGCTGCCGCCGGTGCGGATTTGAGGCCGAGCGCCGCGAGCAATCCGACCACCGCGAAAATCGCCCCGAATTTCAGCAACGTGCCTTGGAAACCGGCAGCGGCGATACTGTCCGCGATGGGGAAGGTGGTCACGATCGCCCCCATCCCATAGCCGGCCGCCACCACACCGGCGGCGAAGCCCCGCCTGTCAGGGAACCAGCCCACCATCTGGCCGACGACCCCGATATAAACGATGCCGGTGCCAAGCCCGCCGAACAGGCCATAGGTCAGATACAGGCCCGTCAACGACGATACCTGCGAGGCCAGGACCCAGGACAGGCCGCTCAGCACCGCACCCACCGAAATCAACCGGCGCGGACCAAATTTCTGCACCAAACTGCCCTGGAACGGGGAAAAGAAGGTCTGCAAGACGATCAGCAGCGAAAACGTGACCTGCAGCGCCGCCGGGCTGGCGCCATAGGCCGCTGCCATTGGCTTGGTGAACAGGGTCCACACATATTGCGGCGAGGAAATCGCCATCATGCAGATCAACCCGAGCAGCAGCTGCAACCAGCGGGTCGAAGGGGCGGTCACGGGCACGGCGAGGCTGGAGACAGTGGCGGACATAGGCAGGCTCCTGTCGAGTGGGATGATCTCAATCAGAGCACTGCAAGACCGGGGCCATAGACCCGACTCTTACCTCGCCGGCAAAACGGCGCGTCCGGCGACCCGCGCCTGCCACACCGCCAGCAGCGGCGTGACCACGAGTTCCATGACCAAAGCCAGCTGCATCGGCAATGAGGGCGGCCCGGCCAGCAAGACCCCCAGCAAGCGCGCCAGCCCGCCAACGACGACGATTGCCGCCAGCACACGGAACAGCCCGGGGCCTTTCTCGATGGCCGGAACGCGACTCCAGAACACGAGGCCAATCCCCAGGAGCAACCCGGACAAATAGCGCAGGTGGCTGTCCAGGTCGTGCGCCGTCGCCGCCGCCCCGGGCATCATCGCAACCCCGAGCAACACCCCCGCGGCCCCGGCGGAGACAGGCACCAAGCCGGCGATCGCAACAGCACCCTGCAGAAGCCGGCGTTCTGTTGCGTAACGCATCAAAATCCCGCCAGGCTACAGCACGCCGCTGCGACGGGCCAGGCCCTGCCGCATTCACAGATCGCCGAAACGAATGTGCGCGATCCCGCCTCAATCGTCATGGCCCGGCTTGTCCCTACCGCGTTCACAGATCGCGGAAACGAAAATTTGGCAGGTGAGGACAACGGTATTTTCTCCCCGACATGGCCCGGCTTGTCCGGGCCAACGGCACCCGCACGGTGCCGCGAGCGGTGGCCCGGACAAGTGTTTAGACCGGGGACAGTCCTGACAGGTGTTCGGAGACCTTCCTGACGGTTGCTTTTTTCGTTTTCTGATCGCGGAGGTCGACCTCCGCGATCAGAA
>CAIXEA010000189.1 GCA_903918315.1 uncultured Acetobacteraceae bacterium
AAACGCTGTGTCCGGGTTCGCCCGGGGATAACTCTCCAGGCGGAGGGGTGGCCGAGTGGCTGAAGGCAGCGGTTTGCTAAACCGCCGTACGGCGTCAAGCCGTACCGTGAGTTCGAATCTCATCCCCTCCGCCAGTTTTCCTTTTGTGGACAGTCTCTGCAGCGGTGTATTGCGCTGAAAAGCGCAGGTATCCTGCGGATTTTCGGGGACACCTGTTGACTGCCAGGGGTGGAACGAAGGCCGGATTTCTCTCTCTGACGGCCGATTCTCTCCGGACCTGTTGACTTGGGGGATATGGTACGGAGCCTACAAGTATCTGAAATTAAGACGATACTCTCGGGATCACCGACCCATAATTTTGAACCTCACGTGGTCGAAAAGGTGTCGCAAAACGGTGGATAGCATAGCCCATTTCGTCGCCTCATTGCGGTCACCAGGTCACGCGTGGCCCCCGTTTCCCCATCGGCTATAACGCCCCGGTGCATTTTTCCCTTTCCTTCCCCGTTGCGCTTGGCCCCCGTTTCCCCATCGGCTATAACTTGCGTTCATCGTCTTGTTCCCTGTTGTTGGTTGCGCTTGGCCCCCGTTTCCCCATCGGCTATAACGCCCTGCGAAACGCCTCGCTGCGCGCCGTGTTGCGCTTGGCCCCCGTTTCCCCATCGGCTATAACAATCCCGCACCGACTCTGCTTAAGCGATGGTTGCGCTTGGCCCCCGTTTCCCCATCGGCTATAACCCGCGCCTTGCAGTATCGGCACCACGGCCCGTTGCGCTTGGCCCCCGTTTCCCCATCGGCTATAACCTCCGCCATCCGCCGAAAATCCGCCATCGGTTGCGCTTGGCCCCCGTTTCCCCATCGGCTATAACGAAGCACCTCCGCCGCAACCTGAACGGGATGTTGCGCTTGGCCCCCGTTTCCCCATCGGCTATAACATTCACATGTCGATGACGACGACCGCGATCGTTGCGCTTGGCCCCCGTTTCCCCATCGGCTATAACTTGGCCATCGCGCATCGCCATTGTCGCCGGTTGCGCTTGGCCCCCGTTTCCCCATCGGCTATAACGTTGGGCATCGAGCGGTGACGTGTGCGGCTGTTGCGCTTGGCCCCCGTTTCCCCATCGGCTATAACCCAGCGGTAACGCCAGCGGTAACGGGTAGAGTTGCGCTTGGCCCCCGTTTCCCCATCGGCTATAACATATGACTTTCCAATACCGCGTTCGTTCTTGTTGCGCTTGGCCCCCGTTTCCCCATCGGCTATAACAAAGTCGGATCAATATCAATCAGCCCTACGTTGCGCTTGGCCCCCGTTTCCCCATCGGCTATAACTGGGCGCCCGTCGCCGAAGCGGGGAACACGGTTGCGCTTGGCCCCCGTTTCCCCATCGGCTATAACTCAACGTGCTCGTGCGCCCCGATGCAAGCAGTTGCGCTTGGCCCCCGTTTCCCCATCGGCTATAACCGATGCGTCAGACCCATTGACAACGCCAGGTTGCGCTTGGCCCCCGTTTCCCCATCGGCTATAACAAAAAAAACCGGACGGACTCACGTTATACGTTGCGCTTGGCCCCCGTTTCCCCATCGGCTATAACCGGATTCAAGAACAAGCCTGCGTTCTGCTGTTGCGCTTGGCCCCCGTTTCCCCATCGGCTATAACTGCTTCTGGCGAGGCCCTTGATTCTCAAGGGTTCTCGACCAGTGCCAGGCGCCATAATGCGGTTTAAAACAGTTCGAGCTGGCTGGGGACGGGTCGGCCATGGCCGCGCTTCTTTCCTCGGAAAACGGTCATATGCTCGAACTGCCGGTCGGTGACGGTCAGTACATGGACCGATCCCTTGTCCGGGCGGGCTTTGGCGATGTCACGGATCCGGCGGTCCGTTTGTTCCTTCCCGACCGAAAATCGCATGTAGATGCTGAATTGGCTCATCTCATAGCCCGCATCCATTAGCCATTGACGAAATTTGGTTGCTGCCCGTCGCTCAGCTTTGGTTCCAACTGGCAGGTCGAACATCACCAGCAACCACATGAACCGGTATCCTGAAAGGATCGGGTTACCGAGCCGGGCCATCGTCGGAAACGACAGAGGCAGTGAGGGGCTCCGGCAGGATTGGAAATTCCAAAGAGGCCTCGCCCGTCAGATAACTGTCCGCAAGGCTGGCAGCGAGTCGCATCAGACACGTCGAGACCGGGGTGCGCCCGGCCGATGTCGTTTGCTCGGTCAACAGGACAGCGGCGAGGGCACGCTTTGCTTCCGGCGTGACCGCCGTGGTGCCCGTCTGTAAAATCTCCAGGACACTCAGGTCCACCAGCGGACGGAACGGTTCCATCAGATCGTCCGCCAGGGGCATGGCATTCTGCGGATGGCGGTGAAAGATGCCCAGCCCCGGGTGTAGGCCCGCTGCGACGATCGCCCGGGCGGTGGCACCGCGCAGCACTGTATAACCGTAGTTGAGCAGGGCATTCGGCCCCTCAGCGTCAACATCGCGGCGGAACGCATCCCCCATCAACAACGGCCAATACCGCCGGGCCGCCTGGGCTTCGATGTTCTCGAGGTCGCCGGGCTGCACGATACTGGCCAGTCGCCGGAATGCGCCGGCCCGCTTCCCGCTTTGGGCCAAGGCCCAACCTTGCCGGCGGATTTTGGCGGCGACGATCAGCGCCCATAAGCGTTGGCCCAGTATTTTGGCCACGCCCAGTTGGGCTTCCATCCGCCGTTGCTGCGCATGATGACCAGAGATGGGCCAGATCAGTGCCGCCGGCGCATAGTTCCGTCCACAAAGCACAAACGGAATACCCCGCTCCGCGAGTTCCGCCAGTAATGCGCAGGAAGTCGTGGTCGAAAGCGCCGTCGCCATCACAGCCGCGATATCGTCCAACGGCACCCGGCCGATTTCTTCGCCCTTCAGGCTGACCGTCAGGAAACCACGACTTTTGGCGAGGTATCGCCCCTCTTCCGCGATTTCGACGATCCGGCCGAGGGGCGACGCGGTCACCGCTTAAGGCCTCCGTCCAGCACACGACCGTCCGGTGTGACAAACACTTTCCTGATGTTTGCATTCATGAGCGTATTTCCACTGGACAGGAATACATACCTGAATGCATCGTCAGCAGCTTTATGTCGGTCAATTAATATACCACCCTCGTTATGGGCGGATAACGCCAACTGCCCTGCCGATATCTTCGCAACCCGCATTAGGCGCCGCTCGCTCCCCTCACCTATGGTGACCATGTCGTCCTTGTGAAGCCGCATCAGAAGTTTGGCCGCCGGATGGGGGCGTGTATCGGCGATTGGCCGCATCAACCGACTAGCCTCCGCTTGCTGCCCGGCGGCGAACGTGGACATCACGGGTGCCACGTAGGAACCATCTGGCATGCGCCATAGTTCCATTCTGTGGTTGCCGTCCCGCTTCACTGTGCGGTACGGCTTGCCCGTCCGTCGATCCGCGATGTCCTGTGTCGCGTTCAACCGGTCTGTTGTGCGAACTCGCCGCACTGCGTGTCCGCCGGAATGCGTCAGACCCGCCAGCGCGGCCTTGCGCGTCGCTTGGTCCGCGGATGCCGCGACAGCTGCTTCGATCTTCGCCCCGAGCACCGGATCACGCACCGTGAATGGGAGTGTCCCGTCCTTCTTCAGCAGGTCCGCGACCGCCCGGCGTACGACCACGTTGTGTTCCTCGGATCTCGCACCCACTATGATCCCGTAATTCGTATCGTTATGCAGCGCCGCCTGCCATCCGGTATCGGGCTTATGCGAAACCACCACGGTTTTCGCCCGCCGCGCGATGTCGGCGACGAAATTCTCCCAGGGTGGCTCCATCTTTACGACCAGCCGTTCCCCGATATCGGCTGCACGCTTGGCTGCGTCGGTGGTTCGCTTCAACAGGCCACGATCAGTAAGCGCCACGACCACCGCATCGATGGCATGATGGCGATGGTCGTTGCGGTTCTTGCGCGGACCGCCCGTGCCCAGAATGACATCAGGTCGCAAGCCGAGCTTGTCGCGCAGAAGGGCGGTCAGGCGCCCGGGAATGGACCAGACCTTTTCGGGTGCCAAAATCTCCAGATAGTCCTTCGCCCATTTCGCGATTGTCGCGCTGTCGGTCAAATGCCGGGCCAGAAAATCGCCCTCGCGCGCGAATTTCTCCATCGCGTCCGGCTGGAACCGCCACCGCTTGCTGTGAGGCAGGAGGAGGTTGGCGCGTTCCAGAATGGCGGGCCACTCCGCGGTATGACCAAAGGCTTCATAGGGTGAGCGCCTGGTCTTGATACGGTTTGCCTCGCGCGTCACCAGGATGCGATTGGCCGAGCTGTCGTCCAGGACAACGGCGAAGGGCAAAATGTGATCTTCCTCGATCTCATCTGTCAGGGCGGTCCGGGCGGTAATGACGGTCCCGGTATATGGGCAGAGGCGGTCCTTGACGTCGGTGGCTTGTTCCTCCCACAGGCGGAGCCGCATCATGTTACGGGCGTTGAGCGGCAGCCCCATCTCTCGCAATTGTTGGCGGCGGCTGTCGTTGGTGGTTTCGTTCTTCTTTTGGATGTCGCGGTATTCTTCCCGCTGCTTCTTGGAGCGTCCAAGATCACGCAGGGTTTCGACCACAATCTCAGTCGGCGGGCCATGGCGTTCGATGATCGCGTTAACAACGCGGCGGAGTTCGTTCAGCGCGACATGCACGGTCGGGTTGGGTGCCTTACCGAGGCGCTTTTCTTCGGCGTCCAGTGGTTCGCCGGTTCCTGTGCCGATCCGCGCGAACAGGAGTTCGCCGTAGTAGGGGAGTTGGGTGCGAATCTCGCCCGTGCTCGTATCCGAGTGGTGATGATAGCCCGCATCCTGAACGGCTTGATCGTAACGCTGCCCACCCTCCAGATAAGGCAGGATTTTACCCATTGCCACCGCCGACAGCGCTGCGTGGCCGTCTACCAGAATGGCCCTGACCGCCCGCGTGGCGGCGTCCGCGGCGATACCAAGCGTCTTCAGGATTTCCTGACCTTCGTCATCGGTCTCGGCGTTCAGAATGGCATTCACCGCGGCATCCTGGGTCGCCAGGTCGAGCTTGTGCCAGGCGTCGCCGATTGTGGCATTCTTGCCGTTGCCGAGTCGGCTGGCGGTGGCACATCCGACCAGCTTATCGTCGCGGAAATTGAAATCGGTGTCGCCGGGCAACCCGAGGCGCTTGCGGATCTGATCGAAGGTTAGGTCGCGGCCCCGGTAGAGGATATCGGCCAGTGGCCCCCGATGCTCATCCGTCAGCGGCTGCTCGGGGCTTCCTGGTTTGGCATAACGCAGATGGGCGAGCGTTTGCGCGATCCGGAAGCGTTGTGCGCTTGGCAGGGCGCGGGGAGCCCGTTCTTCCTCCGGCTCCAACCAGCACTTGCCCACTATCGACGGCTTGAGTTCGCGCTGAAGGAAAATGATATGGCGCAAAGCATCGCGCATGGCGTCGGTCAGCTGCGGGTTCCAGCCCGCCTGCGCTGCCCAAACCGTGTCGAATTCCGCTTCGACCATGGCGCGTAACGGGTAGAATTCGTAGGCCGCGTTTTTGCCCGAGCCAGCGAGACGAACCCTCACTGGCGCCTTTCTGCTGTGTCGTTCGGCGAGCCAGCTGCCGATCGTTGGGTGGCCAGCACCAGCCAACGCCGCAATGGTCCGTGCCGTCGCCTCGCTGATTTTCCCACCCTCGTTGGAGGCGCGATCAGTCTTGCGGTTGGATTTAAAGCCGCGGTGCTGGTTCAAATGGAACAGCACGCGACCGATTTCGTGGGCGGTTAGCTTCTCGTGCAAGGCTTTGGCACGGAGGTTGTAGGGATCGAACAGGGCGACGGCCTGGCGGTCTGCATCGCTTTCTGGCATCAGCCCGAAACGAGTCAGCGCAGCAAGCAAGTTGCCCCTTCGTCTGAGGTACCGATCTCGGTTGCGGCGCATGGCGCGCGGACCGCGCCGGGCGGCAGCTAAGGAGGTATTGTCTTTCGGGTTTCGGCCATCCGGGTACACCCGGACACCCATATCGAGGAGGCCGCAGGGCGACCCTGAAGTATCCAACATCAATGCGCACCAACCGATAGAATTGGCACCAAGATCAACGCCGAGGCGATAACGAGTTTCCATTAAAGCAGCTTGACACGGGATGGCCGTTCGAGCAAATAAATGGTTGCCAAGCCTCTACCTGTTTTAGCCGATGGGGAAGCGGGGGCCTTGCGTTAACAAGCGCTGTTCGGGCGCACCAAATGTGCGGCGGGCTACGGCCCGCCGTTCTTGATTTGCATGGGGCCAGAGATTGATCTCCGGACCCCGCCTGCGCTCAGCGCCTTTAACTGGGTGTTATCGGTCCGCACGCTGTCTCCGTGGTTGTGCCAGTGGACGCCGCCCCCCGCGAATGCGAAAAAGCACCAACGCTTAAAGGGAGGTTCCCGTGAACACGCGCTACTGGACGCTCGCCAAACGGCCGCCGCCGCCCTGGCCCGACGACGCCACCTTCGCGCTGAAGGAGGCGCCGATCCCGGCCCCCGGCCCGGGACAGGCGCTGACACGAACGATCTACGTCTCCCTCGATCCCTATCAGTGGGGCCTCAAGCGCCGCGGTGAAGAGCCGGAGGGGTTGCCCTGCCACGCCCGCACCGTGTCGCAGGTCCTGGAAAGCCGGATCGACGGAATCGCGCCGGGTGATTTCGTCTTCAACACCAACGGCTGGGCCGAATACGGCCTGATGGGGGAGGGCGTCGCCCGGCCCAGCTACATGATCCCCCGCAAGCTCGATCCCGCCCGCGGCAAGATCAGCCACGCGGTCGGCGTGCTCGGCATGCTTGGCCTCACCGCCTATGCCGGCATGGCCCTGCAATGCGAGCCGAAGCCGGGTGAGACAGCGGTCGTGTCGGCGGCGTCCGGCGGCGTGGGTCAGATCGCCGGCCAAATCGCGCGGTTGCGGGGCAGCCGCGTGGTCGGCATTGCCGGGCGCGAGGAAAAATGCCGCTATGTGACGGAGGAACTCGGCTACGACGCCTGTGTCTCCCACCTGTCCCCCACCTTCGCCCAGGACCTGCAAGCCGCCTGCCCGAGCGGCATCGATGTGTATTTCGAGAATGTCGGCGGGCCGGTGTTCGACGCGGTGCTGCCGTTGTTCAACCCGGGCGCGCGGATGACGATTTGCGGGCTGATCGCGCATTACGGCGACGCGCCCGAGGCGGACGCCAAAGCCGAGGAGCGCCGCCGCGCCGAGGCCCGTGGCGTGGGTGTGCAAAACCTCTCCGTCGGCGCCTATGTGGCGGATTGGCACGACACGTTCCTGGCCGAGATGGCGCCCTGGGTCGCGTCGGGGGAGGTCCGTTACCGCGAGTATATCCGCGAGGGGTTCGACGCGATCCCGGCTGCCTTCGCCGAGATGCTGCGTGGCGAGAATTTCGGCAAGACACTGGTCCGTGTGGCGCCCGATCCAACGCTCGCATAGCAGCGTGGGTGAGATCGCGCTTTTGGCGCGAGACTGTCCGATCCTCTCCAACACCACCATCCATGCCAGAGCCAACCCGACAGGGCTGCCCAGCCCTTCGGGAGCACGCCATCGACGGGATCGTTACCACCGGCCGAAGACCGCAGATCGATCGTGACCATGCCTGGAGCGGTCCAGATTGCCGCGGCCGGGCGCGGCGCCGCCCGCGTTAACCCATTGCCGCGAGCACCGTGTTAACCTGCAGTTAGAGCATGTCTGGTGCTTTCAGGCGCACCTGACATGCTCTAACCGATTGTTTGATCGCGTGATTCACGGCTCCGGTGTTTCCACCTCCGCCGATCACGCTCTCGCCGCACGCCAGATGGGCGTGCCTGGAGTGCCCGAATGCCCATCCTGCGCACCGCCTTCGTCGTGACATCCCTGCTCTGGACCGCGGTGGAGCTCGGTCTGTCAGCGCGCCAGATCGCCTGCGTCCGCCGCCACCGCGACCAGGTGCCCGCCGATTTCGCCACCACCGTGACCCCCGCGGAGCACCGCAAAGCCGCTGATTACACCGTCGCCCACGAAAAACTGGACGCCCTTCAAACGGTCCTGGGCCTGACGACGTCCCTGCTTTGGGTATGCGGCGGCATCAACATCCTGTTCGGCGCGCTGGCCGGCGTCCTGCCCTCACCGGCCCTTGGCGTTGCCTTCATGATCGCCCTTTGGGCGATCGAGGCGATCCTGAGCCTCCCGTTCTCGCTCTACAGCACCTTCGTGCTGGAGGAAAAATTTGGCTTCAACCGCTCCACACTGGCCACTTTCGCGGTCGACACGCTCAAATCCTGGCTCATCGGCCTGATCATCGCGGTGCCGCTGCTATTCGCCTGCCTCTGGGCCATGCGCCATTTGGCCGGATTCTGGTGGCTCTGGACCTGGTGCGGTGTCGTCGCACTGATGCTGGGCGCGCCGATGGTTTACATTTACCTGATCGCCCCGCGCTTCAACACCTTCACCCCGCTCCCGGATGGGGACCTCCGCAGCCGGGTGGAAACGCTGATGACTCAATGCGGCTTCAAATCCTCCGGCCTCTTCACCATGGATGCGTCGCGCCGATCGGCGCACGGCAACGCGTATTTTATCGGCTTCGGAAATACCAAACGCGTCGTGCTGTTCGACACGCTGATCGCGGCCAATACGCCGGAGGAAATCGGTGCCGTGATCGCCCATGAACTCGGCCATTATTGGCATAAGCACGTTCTGTTCGGCCTGTTGCGCGGGGCGGCGATCGCGTTCGGCGTGCTGGCGGCTTTCGGCTGGCTGAGCAAACAGCCCTGGTTGCTGCCGTCCTTCGGTTTCGCCTACCAGGACGACGCCCTGGCTTTGAATGCCTGCCTGCTCCTGAGCGCCATGGTGAGCCCGATCCTGCGCCCCTTCAGCAATTGGATTTCCCGCAGGAACGAATTCCAGGCCGATGCGTTCGCCTGCCGCCATGCGGGTGCGGCGCCGATGATCAGCGCGTTGGTCAAGCTGTCGCGGGACAACGCATCAACGCTGACTCCGGACGATCTTTATGCGCTGCTGCATTATTCGCACCCCCCGGTGCCGATCCGGGTCCGGCACCTGCAGACGATCCCGGCCGGATAGGGGATGTCAGGGCCAGACCGGTTTCGGTTGAATCGCGCAGCGATCAACAAACAGGTGAAATAGCTTGTTAAAACATACCTAAAGCCTGGGCCGATCGGCTTCGGTCGCGTCGATCACGCCACGCCAGAGCTTGCGCTCATAGGGGAAGTAGTCGGACACGGGGTAATGCAGCGTGTGGTTATTCTCCCAGACGACGACGGTATTTGGCTGCCAGGTGAGGCGGAAATGGAATTCCGGCCGCTGGACATGGCGATACAACTGACGCAGTAACGCATCGCCCTCCGGGGTTTGCAGTTCCACGATGCTCCGGCAATAGATCGGCACGTTCACAAACAGGTAGCGCCGGCCGTTCCCGGGATCGCGCGGTACGAGGGGGTGCACCACCGGCGGCGTCTTCTCCATCGCCTCCGCTTCTTCCTTGGTATACCGGCGCTTCGTGTTTTGTGTTGCCGTCACCCGATGGTAGCAGTGCAGACCGTCGATCCGCTCCTTCATCGCGTCGGACAGGGCATCGTAGGCCGCCGCCAGGCTGGCAAATAACGTGTCACCACCAACCGGCGGCAGGTGCTTCGCATAAAGCGAGAGCACGCGGGTCGGCAATTCGCGAAACGAATGGTCCATGTGCCAGAAATTGATCTGCTGCTGTTCATTCGGGCGGGTATGGATGGCGCCGACCTCTGGAGGGTGATTGGGATCGACCACCATGTCTTCTTTCACGGGGACTCCGAAGATCCTCAGGACATCAGCATATTGATGGGGCGTTAGATCCTGATCGCGAAATACGAGGACCTTGCGATCTGCCAGGGCCTCTCGGAGTTCCCCTTGCGCCTCCGGACTGAGTCGGCGCAGGTCGATACCGGCGATCTCCGCGCCCAACGCGGGGACGACCGGACGCGGATCGATATGAGAATAGCTCCGGGCCGTGGCCGTCCCGATCGGTCGAAGGGGCTCAAATCCACGATGGGTTCGCTCGCCCGGCATCGCGGCCAATTCCGGTATCGCCGCCGTGGTGGCCTGTACCATATCCGCCCTCCTGTTTCAGATCCGATGTGAGCCCAAGCCCGGAGCCCTTTGCGCGCATGGGACGGAAGGCCGCACGGTCCGGACGTCAGCCTGGCACCGTGCGGCCTGTCCTGACGTCAAAGCGCGGTCATGCCGCCGTCCACGAACAGCAGCGCGCCGGTGACGTAGGATGCGTCGTCGGAGGCCAAAAACAGGATCGCGGCGGCAACCTCCTCCGCCCGGCCTGGCCGCTTCATCATCGTGCCTTCGGCGGCCCGGGCGTTGTACTGCGCGACGGTCTGGCCGGCCGCAGCGATGCGGTTCTGATGGAATGGTGTGAAGATCGGGCCCGGCCCGACGGCGTTCACACGAATCCCCTCCGCCGAATGATCCGCCGCGAGGCCCCGCGTCAGCCCCGCGACCGCGGCCTTGGCGGTGTCGTATTGCAGGTTGCCCCCACCCGAAATGACGGATCGGACGGAGGCGATGTTGACGATGGCCCCACCCGGGTTGCGGCGCATGAGCGGCACCGCCGCCTTGGCGCAGAAGGCGTAGCTCATGAGGTTGACGCTCAGGATTTCGTTCCAGCTCGCCGCGCTGGCGACATCGACTGTCTCGTATTTGCGGATGCCGGCATTGTTCACCAGGATGTCGAGGCGACCGAACCTCTCCGCGACGCCATTGACGAAGCCGAGGCACGCGGCCTCCGTCCCAACGTCAGCATGGGTGAACGCGACTCTGGCGCCGGCCGCCTGGAGTTCGGCCGCCACGCGCTGGCCGCGTTCGGCATCCCGATCGCAGAACGCCACGCTGGCGCCCTCGGCGACGAAGCGCCGGACCGTTGCCTCCCCAATGCCCGATGCCCCGCCGGTTATCGCCGCGATTTTGCCTTCGAGCCGTCCCATGATCGTTTCCTTTCTTGTCGTTTCGCCGTTTTCTTAACCTGGCTGGCCCCAGAACCGCCCTTCTGGCGGGTGGATCGTACTGCCTTCGTAGCGCAGCCCCGGATACCGATCAGATGCCAGCCGTAACGGCCCGTCGAGCACCACGATCTCCGCCATGGGGACGACGAGCAAGGCCGGCGCAACCCCCAGCGATGTGCCAAGGGTACCGCCGAGGATAACGCGCAGGCCACGCCGTTTGGCGTCCG
Organism: uncultured Acetobacteraceae bacterium; assembly: GCA_903918315.1. Classification (GTDB taxonomy): domain Bacteria; phylum Pseudomonadota; class Alphaproteobacteria; order Acetobacterales; family Acetobacteraceae; genus Rhodopila. Next base: position 11,217 of record CAIXEA010000189.1, read on the forward strand.
CCGCCATCGCGAGCGCCTCCGTCAGGCCGCCCACTTTGTCGAGCGTGATATTGATCGCCTCGTAGCGTCCGGCGAGGCCTTGGATATCGGCAACAGAGCGGCAGGATTCATCGGCGCCGAGCGGAATCGCATGTGCACATCCCGCTAGCGCGTCGTCCGCGCCGGCTGGCAGCGGCTGTTCAATCAGTTCAACCCGGCACTCGATCAGCGCGGGCAGGAAGGCCGCCAGCTGCGCCGCTGTCCAGCTTTCATTGGCATCGACGATCAGGCGGGACGCCGGCACGGCCTGCCGCACAGCCCTCACGCGTTCCAGGTCCCCGTCACCCCCCAGATTCAGGATCAGCAGCGGGTGGGCACGGTTGGCCGCGGCGAGGTCCGCCATGTGCTCCGGCGTATCAAGCGGAATCGTGAAGGCCGTCGTGATCGGCGTCCCCGCCCCCTGCCCTGCCAGCTCCGCGACCGTGCAATAGGCCCGGTTCGCATCGATGTCCCAGAATGCGCAGTCGAGCGCATTGCGCGCCGCGCCCGGTGGCAGCGCCTTTTGAAGCGTGTCCCGGTTCAGCCCCGACACGATCGCGTCCTTCAGCCCGTTCAGAGCCGCAACGACGCTGTCGGCGCTTTCCCCATACCGGGCCAGCGGAACGCATTCACCGCGGCCGCGGGAATCGCCGTCGGCAATTTCGGCCAGAATGGTCTCAGCCGTGGTCTGAACCCCCTGCGGCGTCGTAATCGGCCGGGCCAGCGCCCAGGAGCGCCGTGTGACCGTGAGTCGTTGAGGATGTGGCGCCATGGATGTGTCCAGTGCTTTCGGCGATGTTTACGTCATACATCCGGAGAGGACCGCCTCAGCCGGGGCGCGCGGCGATCCGTCAGATTGTGAGCGCCTCATGCTTCGGGTTCGGTTCCAGCTCGACCCCGTTCACCGTCATCGCCAGCATCGCATAGTAGCCGATGCAGGTCGTCAGCTGCACATACTGGTCCGCGCCGAGCCGTGCCATGACGGCCTTGGCCAGCGGCGCGTCGACGCGGTTCTTGCGCAGCAATTGCCGGGTGAAGTCAATGATCTGCAGGTCCTCGGCCGGGATGCCGTCGGAGCGTTCGTCACGGATCGCGTCGATGGTGGCGCGGGGGACGTTCCGTTCGGCGCCGATAACACCCTGGATGCCCCAGACATATTGGGCCTGGAAATGGCGGCCGACGACGAGCGCGGCGAGGGTGCGGGTGCGCAATTCCAGCGTCCCTTCCCAGCGCACCAGCGTGCCGAGATGGGCCACGCGCGCGGCCCATTCCGGCGCGTGCATCCAGACCGAGAAGGGGCCTTCCAGCGACTTGCGGGTATCGACGATCTTTTCCGCGATCGCCCGGGCTTCCCCGGTGAGTTCGTCAGGGGATTTGAGAACGGGGACGTAGGCCATGGGGTCTCCTCTGGTTTTTGGTTTTTTAGCCTGTGCCAGGGACGATGGTCCAGGCGGGGCGATCCCAGCGGACATGCTGCCCGCACCAGGCCAGGAATTGATCGAGGGTCTCCGGCGTGGGCATAACGACGATTTCCGCGCCGTCGCAGTCCGTGACGAGGCCAGCGGGGTCGATCCCCGCGACGATCTTGCTTAATACGCCGTCGTATTGTGCGGCCCAGGCCGGGAGGACCGCGACGCGGTTCATGCCGTGTTTGGCCGCGTGGTCGCGGGCTGTCTGCACGGCGCTGGTGCATGCGGCGTAGCCGGTCGGCCCGGTCCAGTAGTTGATCTCGCGTTCGAGGTAGAGGAGGTCATCGGTCCGCCAGGGTGCGGCTGCGTCGCGCATGGGGTGCTCCTGGTTGCTTGAGTGTGGGCGCAGCATTGCGCGACTGGCTCAAAGTACTTCGGTATGGGGAGTGAATGCAAAAAATAAGACGCCCTCTCTTCGCTGGGCGAGGTGGTGCGATCGACGCTCCGAGGTTTGCGATAGTGGCTGTTAGATGCGGAAGAGGTGCCGGTCGTGAGCTCTGGCTGGGTATTAACTTGGCTTGCGGCATCCTCAGGATGGCGTTAGCTGAACACCTAGCAAGGCGCCAGCAAGGCGGCGGCAGAAAGCCGCCGGTCCCCCGCGACCTCATCGGCACCTGACCCTACCGTGTTTTTTGCAAGTTTTCCCGTAACGCCTATGCTTGCACTTCATTATAATGCAATCAATCCACTCACCGCGGGCAATCCGATATCATGGCCTCAATCACCGTCAGAAACGTCCCCGACGACGTCCATCGCGCCCTGCGCGTGCTCGCCGTCCAGCACGGCCGTAGCGCCGAGGCCGAGATCCGCGACATCCTGGAACGGGCCGTGAAGCCGGCAAAGCGCGTTCGCCTCGGCGACGCACTGGCCGCCCTCGGCCGCAAAGCCGGGCTCACGAACGACGACATCGCGGCCATTGACCAAATACGCGACCAATCGCCCGCGAAGCCGATAATGTTCGAATGATCGTCCTCGACACCAATGTGATCTCGGAGGCGATGAAGCCGCAGGCCAATCCCGCCGTACGTGGCTGGCTCAACGAGCAACTCGCCGAAACCCTCTACATCACCAGCATCACCCTGGCAGAGCTTCAATTTGGAATTGCCGCGCTGCCAGCAGGCAGGCGGAAGGATGGCCTGACGCGGGCCCTCGACGGCATGCTCGACCTGTTCGGCGATCGCGTGCTGCCATTCGACATTGAGGCCGCCCGCCACTACGCCGCACTCGCCGTCGCAGCGCGGCGAAGTGGCCGCGGGTTTCCAACGCCGGATGGATACATCGCTGCGATCGCCGCCGCGCGCGGCTTCATCGTCGCGTCGCGGGACATGTCACCTTTCGAGGCCGGCGGCCTCCGGGTCCTCGATCCCTGGAAAACCTGATCGCCCCCCCATCAGGGCACCGGAACCCCAATCGCCTTCAACCGCGCATGCGCCCGCCCGGCCCGCGTCTTCAGCCCATCCAGATACGTGCTGACATCCGTCCCCGGCAGGTTCAACACCTTGCACCCCAACTGCCAGTATTCCTCGATCTGCGCCTCGGTCTCCGCCGAACCCCGGCAGAGCTTGCCATGCGCGTTACAAGCCTCCGCGATGCGGCGCACGGCCGCTTTGAACGTCGGGTGCTCCAGCTGCAAATGCACCCCCAACCGGGCACTGAGGTCGGAGTGGCCATAGGCGATCATGTCGATGCCCTCCACCGCCGCGATGGCCTCGACATTGTCCAGGCCCTCCAGCGATTCGATCGCCACGCAAACGATGATATTGGCATTGGCCCAGGGCGCGTATTCGGTCGCGTGCCGGGCGCCATAGCTGCGGTAGCCCGTGTGCATCCCCTGGCCGGAAATGCCGCGATCGCCCATCGGCGGATATTTCGCGACGCGGACAATCGCCTGCGCCTCCTCCACCGTATCGACCTCGGACACCTGGATGCCCATGATTCCCTGATCCAGAATCGCGGGGATCATGGGGATGAACGACTTATGAATCCGCACGATCGCCGAAACATCGGTCGCCTGAAACCACCCTGCCAGATCGGCGATCGTCTCCAGATCGAATGCCCCGTGTTCGTGATCGATCATGCAATAATCGAAGCCGGAGGCCTCGATGATCCAGGGCACGCCGCGTGAAGCGAATTCCTTGAGCCCGGTGCCCAGCGCCGCCCGCCCTTCGCGCACCGCCCGCCTGATGCTGTTCTCTTTCATCATTCCCGCGACACTCCCATCCCGGCGGACAGAATTGCACATCCGCCGTGGGGAACAAGCCCAATGCGCCGGCGTTACCCCGCCACCACAAGGCCGTCGCGCAGCGTCACGATGCGATCCATCCGCGCCGCCAGGTCCGGATTATGGGTCGCGATCAAGGCCGCCAGGCCCTGGCCCCGCACGATCGCCAGCAGCTCATCGAACACCGTCGCCGCCGTCGCTACGTCCAGATTGCCGGTCGGTTCATCCGCCAGCAGCACCCGCGGCCCATTCGCCAAGGCCCGCGCGATGGCGACGCGCTGCTTCTCCCCCCCCGACAGCTTGCCGGGCAAATGATCGAGCCGCGCGGCCAGCCCAAAATCCGTCAGCAGGGCCGCGGCATGCGCCCGCGCCTGCGGGCGGGATCGTCCGGCGATCATCTGTGGCAGGATGACGTTCTCCAGCGCCGTGAACTCCCCCAGCAGGTGGTGGAACTGATAGACGAAGCCGATAGTGTCTCGGCGCACCGCGGTGCGTCCGGCGTCTGGCAGGGACCCGGCGTCGCGCCCCTCGACCAGAACCGCACCGCCATCCGGGCGATCGAGCAACCCGGCCACATGCAGCAGCGTCGATTTCCCGGCGCCGGACGGTGCCACCAGGGCGACGATTTCCCCCGCCCGCAAGGTCAGATCAGCGCCCCGCAAGATGGGCAGATCCTCGCCTTCCCCACGATAAACGCGCTGAACCCCGCGCAGGACCAGCGGATCACTCATGGCGCAAGGCCTCCACCGGGTCGGTGCGGGCGGCGCGCCAGCTCGGATAGATGGTCGCCAGCAGCGACAGAATGAGCCCGAGCACCACCACCCGCACCACGTCGCCCCAGTCGATGGTGTTCGGCAGGGCGGTGAGCATGAAGACCGAGGAATCGAACACCCGTCCCCCGGTCAGAGATTCAATGGCGTGCTGTATCCCATGGATATTGTGGCAAAATAGCACGCCGATGATGGTCCCGATCACGGTGCCAGATACGCCCACGAAAGCCCCGCACATCAGGAAAATGCGCAGGATGGCCCCGCTGCTGGCACCGATGGTGCGCAGCACCGCGATATCGGCCCGCTTATCCTTGACCAGCATGATCAGCGAGGAAATGACGTTGAACGCCGCCACCAGCACGATCAGGCCCAGCACGATGAACATCGTGTCTTTCTGCACCTGCAGGACGCCGATGAGCCCATCATTGGCGTGGCGCCAGTCGCGGAGCCAGACGGGTTTGCCCTCGATCAGCGGGGTCAGCGCCGGGGCGATGCCGTCCACCAGATCCGGATCGGTCATCCGGATTTCAATGCCGGTGGCCCCGTCCATTTTCTGGAAGAAGGCCTGCGCCGCCGGCAAAGGCAGGAAGACGATGGCGTTGTTGTACTCGTTCAGCCCCGCGTCGAAGATCGCCACCACCTTATAGGCGCGCACCCGGGGGATGGTGCCGAACGCGGTCGCCGCCCCCTGGGGGGAGATGACGGTGAGCGTGTCGTCCAGCCGCAGCCGGAAGCTGTTGGCGAGACCGACGCCAATGACGATGGCATCGTCCCCCTTGAACGCATCCAGGCTGCCGGCCAGCACGTGATCCGCCACGGGATGCAAGCCATTCAGGTCGCCCGGGGTCATGCCCCGCACGAGCCCGCCGCGGGATCCACCGGCGCTGGTGCTCAGCAAGGCCTGCCCATCCAACACCGGCACGGCGCCGATCACATGCGGCAAGGCCAGAATGCGGGAGACCAGGGGCTGATAGCCCTCGATCTTCTGCCCGGCATAGGCCTCGATCGTCACATGGCCATTGGCGCCGAGGATGCGGGACACGAGTTCGGTCTGAAATCCACTCATGACCGAGGTCACGACGATCAGCGTCGCCACGCCGAGCGCGATGCCCACCAGAGAGAAGATCGCGATGATCGACACGAACCGCTCCCCCTTGCGGGCACGGAGATAGCGGCCGGCGACCATGCGCTCGAAAGGGCCGAACATTAGGTTACGACCGCCCGGACCGCGTCACCCCAGCACCTTGGTGAGGGCTTCGTCCGGCGTGACCTCCACCCGTTCGCCGGTGGCGCGGCGCTTGAGCTCGACCTTACCGGCCGCCGCCCCGCGGGGCCCGACGATGATCTGCCACGGGTGCCCCATCAGGTCCGCGTCATTGAACTTGACCCCTGCCCGGTCGGCGCGGTCATCATACAGCGCCTCCCCTTTCAGCTTCGCGTAGAGGTCTTCACACAGGGCATCGCACGCCGCGTCGCCGGATTTCAGATTCAGGATCGCGGCCTTGAAGGGGGCGATCGCATCCGGCCAGATGATGCCGGCGTCATCATGGCTCGCCTCGATGACGGCCCCGACCAACCGGGAAACACCAATGCCGTAGCTGCCCATTTCCGGGTGGAACATCTTGCCATCGGCGCCGGCGACGGCGGCGTTCATCGCCTTGGTGTATTTCGTGCCGAAGTAGAAGATGTGGCCGACTTCGATGCCGCGCCCTTCGCGCTGGTTGGCGGCGGGAATGCCGGCCCACTTCGCGGTGTCGTGCTTTTCATCCGTCGCGGCATAGCGGGACGTGATATCGCCAAAAAACCGTTCCAGATCGGTGTCGCTGTCGTGGCTGAATCTGCCGGCCAGATAGTCGACGTCTTCAAAGGAAGAGTCGTAATACACTTGGCTCTCACCAGTTGGGGCGAGGATGATGAACTCGTGCGACAGGTCGCCGCCGATAGGGCCGGTATCGGCGACCATCGGGATGGCCTTCAGCCCCATGCGCTGGAAGGTGCGCATATAAGCCAGCATCATCGCGCGATAGCTGCGCACCGCGCCGGCGTGATCGACGTCGAAGGAATAGGCGTCCTTCATCAGGAACTCGCGCCCGCGCATGACGCCGAAGCGCGGCCGCACCTCATCACGGAACTTCCATTGGATGTGGTAGAGATTCAGAGGCAGGTCCCGATAGGTCTTGACCGACTGGCGGAACAGATCGGTGATCATTTCCTCATTCGTCGGGCCGTACAGCATCTCCCGGTCGTGGCGGTCGGTGATGCGCAGCATCTCCTTGCCGTAATCGTCGTAGCGGCCGCTTTCCTTCCACAGCTCCGCCGGCTGGATCGTGGGCATCAGCACTTCCTGGGCGCCGGCGGCGTTCTGTTCCTCGCGCACGATCTGCTCGATATTGCGCAGCACCCGCAGGCCCAGCGGCAGCCAGGCATAGATGCCGGCCGAGGTCTGGCGCACCAGACCGGCCCGCAGCATCAGGCGATGGGAGGCGATCTGCGCCTCCGACGGGGTTTCCTTGATGGTGGGGATGAAGCCGCGGGACAGACGCATCTTGGGGACAATTCCTGACTGGCGCGTGATCGCCTTGGGTGGACTCACCGGCGGCGTGAATCACGCATATAAACACAATGCCAGAGCCTGTCCGGCGCGGCTGTGCGTGCCGGACAGGCTCGAGGGATGCGCGAACCTACCCTCGGGCGGATGGGACCGCCAGACCAGAATATTTGTGCGCCGCACAATGTTTCCGCGCAAGAAAATCGCGTAAAACAGTGAGAATATGAACGATTCCGCGTGACACCGCGGGGCGGAATGGCTACCAAGCTGTAGCCCCGTGCCCGGGCGTCAATCAGGGCAAAGTTTGGGGAGGAAACACCAGTCTCACGGCCAGGAAAAGGGGTCTTAACCCCGTCCTGGCCGTGCTGATTCCTGGGCTGTACCGCGTCCAGGCCCATCAACCCGCCAGGATGCCGTGGCGGAAGCTCAGCAGATCAAACGTGATCACCAGATAGATGGCCAGCCAGAGAATGGTGGTCACGATCGTGGTGATCATGGCCTTCCACCCCATCCGCGCCGCCTGCGGCGCGCCGCGCCAGCCCGTCGCCGCATCCGCCCCTTCCGCCGGGTGCGTCCCGATCGGCAGCACCGCGAACAGGCTGATCAGCCAGATCATGATATAAAGGACGACACCCGATACCCAGTTCATGCGGCGGAAACACTCCTGTAGGTTGCTGAGCCTCTACCCGGCCGCGCGAACCCCGAGCCGCCCGGCGAGGTCCTGGATACACTGCCACGCCACGCGGCCTGAACGGGCGCCCCGGGTCATCGACCACTCCACCGCCGCGGCCCGCAGATCCTCGGTCGAAATGGGCAGGCTCATCTCCGCCGCGTAGCCCTCGACCATCGCGAAATAGGTGGGCTGGTCGCAGTTGTGGAAGCCCAGCCACAGGCCGAAGCGATCCGAAAGGGAGACCTTTTCTTCCACCGCCTCATTGGGATTGATGGATGTGGCGCGCTCGTTTTCGATCATATCCCGCGGCATCAGATGCCGGCGGTTGGACGTGGCATAGAACAGCACAGTGTCCGGGCGGCCTTCGATCCCGCCATCGAGCACCGATTTCAACGCCTTGTAGTCGGCGTCCTCCCGTTCGAACGACAGATCGTCGCACAGGATCAGACAGCGGCGCGGCTGGCCGCGCAGGACGTTCAGGAGGTCCGGCAGCGTGCGGATATCCTCCCGATGGATTTCGATCAGCGCCAGGGCGCCGGGATTGTCGCGGTTGGCGACGGCATGGGTCGCTTTGACGAGAGACGACTTGCCCATCCCGCGCGCGCCCCAAAGCATGGTGTTGTTGGCTGGCAGCCCACAGGCGAAGCGCAGCGTGTTCTCCAGCAGGATATCGCGCTGGTGATCGACGCCCTTCAACAGGCCGATATCGACCCGCGCGATACGGGTGACCGGGGTCAGCCGGGCGGGCGACGGATGCCAGACGAAGGCGTCCGCCCCATCCAGGCGCACGGGCGGTGGGGCGGGCGGTGCCAGACGCTCCAAGGCCTCGGCGATGCGGGTTATGAGGTCGGTCAGACTCTGGTCCATGATGCGCGTGCGTCCGTTGGTGCTTGACGGGAGGGGGGCGGAAAGTATGGTCCCGCCTCGCTCACCGCAAGGACCAGCCGATGTTCATCTCCCCCGCCTACGCGCAGGACGTTTCCACCATGCTGGGCAGCGCCTCGCAATTCATGCCACTGGTGCTGATTTTCGGCGTCTTCTGGTTCATGCTGATCCGCCCGCAGCAGCAAAAGCAGAAAGAGACCCGCGCCATGATCGACGCGGTCAAGCGCGGCGACAAGGTCGTCACCGGCGGCGGCATCATCGGCACCGTGGTCAAAGCGGGCATGACCGGCGACAAGGACGGCAAGCAGGTTCCCAGCACTGAAATCGAGGTCGAGATCGCCCCGAATGTGAAGGTGCTGGTGCTGCGCGACACCGTGACCGGCGTGCTGAAGCCGATCGCGGCGAATGACAGCAAGGCCTCGAAGTAACGCTTCGTCACCGGCTGCTGACACGACTCGGTCACAAGCCGGATGTCGCTAGCTAATCAATCTGTCCGGTTTATGTAGCTCATGATCTGTCCGCTTCGTTCGTGCTTTGTGCCGGGCCATGGCCCG
>CAIXEA010000190.1 GCA_903918315.1 uncultured Acetobacteraceae bacterium
GTCGGCGAGATACTGATCGAAGAGTTCATGGCGCCGATGGGCCTGACGCAAGGCGCGCTGGCTGAGGCAATGGGCGTGCCGCGCAAGCACGTCAACGAATTATGCAACGAGCGCAGGGCCGTGACCGCGCCAACGGCGCTTATCCTGGCCCGGGTGTTCGGCAACAGCCCGGAGTTCTGGCTCAACGTGCAGCGGCGGTGCGATCTGTGGGAAACGATGCATTCGCCGCGGGAGCGTGAACGCATAGAGCGGGCACGCCCGCTGACCGCCACGGCTTGAGCCCTGACGCCGATTGCCGATATTTGCCTCCCGATGTGCGAGGCGTGCCGTGGCGAAGAGATCGGCCGTTCCGCTCGGCTGTTGTTTGCGCGATCCTGTCGCAATATCCCGGCACCGCTCCCCTTTGCGCGACCACCCCACGTTCGGCCAATTGCCGGCCGATCTTTTTGTCGTGCCCGCCCCCTGGCCGCGCCTTGGCCGCCCCGTCCAACAGGACGTTGAGACCTGGCGCGTGGTGGACGACTGGCCCGCGCGCGTGCCGGTCACGGATGCCGAGGCGGACGTGTTCAAAGCGTGGTTCGGCGGCCTGTTCGACGAACTGTTCGGGCCGTCCCGATGAGATAAGGAGATTGCCAACATGACCGTGCCGCAACGCGCCGCCCTTTATCTGCGCGTCTCGACGGCGCGGCAGGCCGAGCATGATGTCTCCATTCCAGACCTGAAGCGGCAAGGCGAGGCGTATTGCCAGTCGCGCGGCTACCAGCTCGCCTAGACCTACGTCGAATCAGGCGCGTCCGCCACCAACGACCGCCGCCCGGAATTCCAACGCATGATCGAGGCGGGCACGAGCAAGCCCGCGCTATTCGATGTGGTGATCGTCCATTCATTCAGCCGCTTCTTCCGCGACCATTTCGAGTTGGAATTCTACGTCCGCAAGCTGGCGAAAAACGGCGTCAAGCTGGTCTCGATCACCCAGGAAATGGGCGACGATCCCATGCACGTCATGATGCGGCAAATCATGGCGCTGTTCGACGAATACCAGCCGAAGGAAAACGCCAAGCATGTGCTGCGCGCCTTGAAGGAGCGGATTCCCGGCCTGAAGGCGATACGTGACCAATCTCAGACCGACGCGGATCGCGCTCAGGCGATGGCGGAAAGCGCGGTGCAGCAGGCAATCACCCCCGCCATGGTCCAGAAATTCGCCGCGACAGCCCGCGAGCGCATCCCGGATCGACGGTGGCGGCTACCGGCGCGAACACCTCCGCGCACTGGCCCAGCGGGTGGAGGTGGCCGAGAAGGAAGTGCGGATCATGGGATCGAAGGGCGATCTACTCCGACCGCTGGCCACCGCCTCAGGCGTAAAATCGGCTACGCCCGGCGTTCGCAGTTCTGTTCTGAGTTGGCGGATGGGGTGGGATTCGAACCCACGGTACGCTTACACGCACGGCGGTTTTCAAGACCGCTGCCTTAAACCGCTCGGCCACCCATCCAGCGCGCCCGGAACCTAACCCCTGATCGCCTCCGCCTCAAGCGGCGTTTGAGCCGACCGCACGCGCGATTTCAGCGTCCGTGATGCCCACCTGCGCCGCCGCCGCGATGATGTCAGCCCAGGACTGCTCATCCACCTCGATCCCCTCCGCCAGACGCTTCGCGGCATAGCGGCGTTCCGGCTCGCCCGGCGTCAGCACCTCGGAGAAGCCCGGAGCAGGGCGGGCCGACTTGATGTGTGCCCGCGTTGCCTCGGCCCGCGCCGCGACGGTCTCCGCCCCGCCCAGTTTCGACAGATCGATGATCGTCGCCAGCATGGAGTTCAAAGTGCCGCCCTTGCGCTCGTCCACCGTGCCCTGGCCGCCGGCGACGGCCATCGCCATGATTTCGCACATGATCGCCAGCCCGCCGCCCTTGTGGGTGCCGAAGCTGCGCAGCGCCCCGGTCTTGTCGCGCATGAAGCCGGTCGGATCGTTGGTCGGGTTGCCCTCGGCGTCGATCAGCGCGCCCTCGATGACATCCACCCCCTTGTTGTAGGCCACCCGCGCCTTGCCGGCGGCAATCGTCGTCGTCGCCATGTCCAGCAGCACGGGCAGCCCATTCGGCCCGGGCACACCCGTGCAGAACGGGTTGGTCCCCAGCCGTGCCTCCGCCGCGCCCCAGGTCGCCTGGGCGTCCCCGTGATCGGCCACGTTCACAAACGCGGTGAAGGCGCATCCGTGGGCGATCGCAAGCTCCCCATAGGTGCCGATCCGCCCGATGTGGGAGGCGTTGCGGAGCGCGAGCACGCAGGCCCCCATTTCCTTGGCCTTCGCGATACCACGGCGCACCGCATCGCCGGCCGCGCGCTGGCCGTAGCCACGTTTGGCGTCGATCACCAGCAATGCCCCGGAGTCGAGCACCGTATCCGAAACCTGGTTCGGGACCAGCAGCCCGGCCTTCAGCAGCCGCACATATGCCGGCAGCATGCCCACCCCATGCGAGTCGTGGCCGGCCAGATTGGCGCGCACCAGGTGATCGGCGACTTCCGCCGCCTCAACCGCCTCGCTGCCCATGCGGGAGGCGATCAGATGGCTCAGAGTTTGCAATCCGTGGGCTGTAAAGGTGGGCATGGGGACGGTTCCATCGTGATTGGGATGACGCTGGATAAAGCGGCTTTCCGGCTTGGGGAAGGGGTTGGATTTGTATTACATGGCTACGCGACGCTGTGTAACGTCAACCATCGAGCCAGAGGCGCCCATGTCCGCCCCCATTTCCATCCGTTTGGACGACGAAGTCCGCGCCACCCTGGTCGCCGAGGCCGCGGATCATGGCATCGGCCTGGCGACCTATATCCGTCAGCTCGCGACCGATGCGGCGCGAGAGGTTCGGCGCAAGCGCATCCGGGAGCAAACCGCGGTGGTGGCGAAGTATATCCGGGAGAATAAGGAGGCTCAGGACTTCGTGGAGTACTGGGGTACGCCGCGCCAGGCAGGGTTGTAAGGGTGGCACCCCTTTCGGCGGGGGACATCGTCATCGCGGATTGGCGTGGTGATGCCTTGCCGAAGGAGCCGAACAAACTGCGCCCGGCTGTGGTGATCCAGGATGAAGTCCTTTTCGCCCCCGATTTCCCCAATGTCATTCTGGTGCCACTCACGGAGGACGCCACATTGGCGATCCCGGGGCTGTCCGAACCGATCGAGCCGAGTGCAGGGAATGGATGCACGAAGCTGTGATTCGCGATTGCCCCTTTCGCGGCCTCCACCTCGATGGCCCGTATTCGAACGACCCCCAGCCGCATCACGGCGGACCAGCTGGCGCGGATCCGCCGTCAGGTGGCGGAGGCTATCGGCCTCGGCTGAAGCGATGCCTCGGCCAGCGGGAAATCGGTGACCGGGTGGGGCAAGGTCACACCGCGTGATCCGACAGCCTGGGATCGAGCGCGAATTCGTGCGTCAGATAGTCGATCATCGCGCGGACCTTCAATGAAACGAACCGCCGCGACGGGTAGACCGCGTTCATCGGCAGTGGCTGCGGCTCATAATCGCGCAGCAACACCCGGACGGCGCCGGATGCCACCTCGCCGGCAAAGGCGAAGGCCGGGATGACCGCGATTCCCAACCCGCACAGAACGCCGGCGCGCACAGCCTCCGAATTGTCGGCGCGAAAGCGGCCCGTGACTTCGACACTGGGCGCCCCCTGGAAGAACCAGCGGTTCCCGGTCGCCAGCCGGGTGTAGACGATACACTCATGCCCCTGCAGATCCGCTGGCGTCGCGGGGGCAGGGCATTGATCGAGATAAGCGGCCGACGCGACGGTAACCCGCCTCACAAGGCCAATCTTTCGCGCGATCAGGCCGGGATCGGTGATCTCACCGATACGGATCGCGAGGTCGATGCCTTGTTCCACCATATCGGTAAAGCTGTCGGTCATGGTCAGGTCGATGGACACATCCGGGTAACGGGCCAGAAAACCCGCCAGCCGCGGCATCACATGCAGCCGGCCAAACACGACCGGCGCCGCCAGCCGTAGCTGGCCAGAGGGCTTGCCGCGCCGCCGCCCGACGGCGTTTTCCGCCTCCGCGAGCGTCTCCAGCACCCGCACGGCATGTTCGTAGAATGACCGTCCGTCATCGGTGAGCGTCAGCGCGCGGGTGGTGCGGGTCAGCAGGCGGGTGCCCAGATGGTCCTCCAACGTGACGATCTGGCGGCTGACCGTGGGCTGGGTCGTGTTCAGCTGACTGGCGACGGCGGTGAAGCTGCCGGCTTCCACCACACGAACGAAGGTCTGCATGGGGCTGAGGAGGTCCATCGTGCACTCATACGATTAATGTATGAGTGATATCAGAACGGGCCTGATTATCCAAATTCAACCCGAGGTTCACAGTCCTGGTCATGGAACGGGGATCACCCCGCCCCACCACACCAAACCTGGAGTCAGCACCATGATCCCGAACTATTTCTCCCGCTTCGCCCATCTGCGCATGAGCCGCGACGTCAATGGCGTTCTGCTGGTGGAAATGCACACCGATGGCGGGCCGATCCGCTTTGATGCCACTGATCATGAGCAGTTCGTGGATGCGTTTTACGAAATCGGCCGCGATCGAGGCAACAAGGTTGTCATCCTGACCGGCGTTGGCGACTACATGGCCGACATAGACTTCGCCACTTTCGGCAATGTCGGCGATGCCAATGTCTGGTCCAAGGTGCATGACGAGGGGACGCAGATCCTCGAAAACATCGCCAATATCCGGGTTCCGGTCATCGCCGCGATCGAGGGCCGGGCCTTCATCCATACCGAATATGCGCTGCTCGCCAATGTGATCGTCGCCGGGCGTGGCGCGACCTTCAGCGACCTGCCGCATTTCGCCGGCGGCATCGTCCCGGGGGACGGGATTTTCACCGCCTGGTCGTACCGCGCCGGCGCCGGACGGGCGGAGGCTTTCCTGCTCGATCCGCAACCGATCACCGCGGCGCAGGCGGCGGAGTGGGGCGTGGTGACGGCGGTGGTGGACGACGGCCAGGCGGTCGCGAAGGCCCGTGAACTGGCGGCGCTCTATCTGAAGCAGCCGGAAGTGACGCGCCGCAACACCCGCATTCATTTCATCCAGCCGCTCAAGGAACGGATCGTGCGGGAGGTTGGGTACGGCCTGTCGCTGGAAGGCGCCAGCGCCGCCGCGCTCGTGCAGTCCATGACCGCCGCCGCCTGAACCTGACCCCAGCATAAGGACCCGAACCATGACTCTCCAATCAGAACTCGACTCGTTCAAGGCTTCCTGGCTTGAGCGCGTCGGCTCCGCGGCGGCCACGCTGGTCGCCGACGATATCGAAGGCCTCTCGGTCGTTGCCGCCCAGGCCGCCAAAGCAGGTGATCGGTTCCCGGCGATGACGTTACGGGATCAACGGGGGCGTGACACCGACCTTGGCGCGTTGGCCGCCGAAGGGCCGCTGGTCGTGACCTTCTACCGCGGCGGATGGTGCCCGTATTGCAACCTCGAACTGCGAGCCTACCAGAAAGCCTTGCCGCAGATCGAGGCCTTGGGTGCCCGGCTGATCGCTGTCACCCCAGAGACGCCGGACCATTCTTTGTCCACCGCCGAGAAGAACGACCTGTCGTTTACGGTGCTGTCGGACGATCGGGGCCGTCTGGCGCAGGCGCTGGGTGTGGCGTTCGAACTCTCGCCGGCCATTGTCGGGCTGTATCAGAAATTCGGCCATGATCTGCCGGCGCGCAATGGCGATGACCGCTGGTCGCTGCCGATGCCGGCGACCTTCGTGGTCGCGAAGGGCGGGCGCATCGCCCTTGCCTTCGTCGATCCCGATTACCGCACGCGGCTCGATCCGGCCGAGGCGATTGCCGCGCTGCAACGGCTTGTGATCGCGGCAGCCTGATATCCCCATCACCCGAACCTGAAGGCAATCGTGTCATGTCGACACTCGTTCACGCTCACCCCGCGCCGATACCGCTGCCGCGGTTCACGCCGGAAACCACGGGCCTCGCGCTTGGCCTGACCGCTGCCGGGATCTGGGGGGCTTACCTCGCCATGGCGCGGGCGGGGATCAGCAGCGGCCTCGGCGCGCCGGAAATCGCGGTCTTCCGCTATGGCGTGGCGGGGCTGGTGATGCTGCCCTGGCTGTTGCGCCATGGTCCGCTGCACCTCGCCGGTATTGGCTGGCGGCAGGCCAGTGTTCTCGCCTTGCTGGCCGGTCCGCTCTTCGTGCTTATCGGCGCCGGTGGCTACCGTTTCGCACCGCTGGCGCATGGGGCGGTGGTGCAACCGGCGGCGCTGACATTGAGCGCCATGCTGGCGGCATGGCTGATGTTCGGGGAGCGGCTGTCCTCTGCCAGGATCGCCGGCATGGTGGCCATTATCGGCGGTCTCGCGGTCATTGCCGGGCCGGGCCTGTTGTCCGGCGGCCAGACGGCGCCGATTGGTGATGCGATGTTCGCTGTGGCGGGCATGATGTGGGCGGCGTTCGCCATCCTGTCCAAGCGCTGGGGAGTGAACCCGGTAGCGGCGACCGCGGTTGTATCGGTGCTGTCTGCCCTGGCCTATGTCCCGCTCTACGCCTTTGTTGTCGGCTTCGATCGGCTGGCTGCGACCCCCGCCGCGGTGTTGCTGCCTCAGATTGTGGTGCAGGGGGTGTTGTCCGGGGTGGTTGCGGTCATGGCCTTTGCCCGCGCCGTGCAGCTGGTGGGCGCCAGCCGGGCGGCGGTGTTCCCGGCCTTGGTGCCGGCCTCGGCGATTATGCTGGGCTGGCCGATAGCGGGGGAGGTTCCGACGCTGCTGCAAGCGATCGGGCTTGGGCTGGTGACCGGCGGGCTGCTGATCTCCGTCGGCCTGTTCCGGCGGCGGGGCGGCCTCGGCTGATGGCCTCTTTTCCCCGTCATCCCCGGACTTGTTCCGGGGATGACGGTTTTCGAGGCTACCGCCTCCCTGTTTTGACGCCTGTGGGCGTTACTCCCCCGCCATCTGCGTAACAACCAGCGGCGCCGAGAGATGCGCCAGGCCGGAGATGTCGTTGCTGGTATCGATCCCCAGCACCGCGTCCGCCAGCCGGGCGGCGCGATCCTCGCCCAGCACCGCGTCGGTCAGGCCGGCGAACTTGGCGCGCAGTTCGTTCTCGCTCAGGAAGTTGGAGGGTTCGCCCTTCGGCACCACCACCTTCTGGGTGAAGATCTGGCCGCGGGCCTCGATCGTCAGGCGGCCGGACATGTTGGTGGGGAATTCGGCCTCGATCTCCGGATCGAAGTCGCAGGCGACCTTGGGCAGCATGGCGCGGATGGTGGGGTCGTTCAGCAGCTTGTAGCTATCCCAGCCCATCGCCCCCGTCGCCAGCGCGGCGGAGATCACGAACGGGCCGCTGAACTGGCCATCGACCACGTTCTGCGGGTTGGCCTTCTTCTCCGCCGGGGCGCCGACAAGCAGCATGCCGGACTTCGGCAGGCCGAGCTTCACGGACGTGATTTCCCCCGGCTTCAGATCATTGGCCGCCCGCAGCGCCAGGGCGGCGTCGATGCCGGCATGGCCGTAGCGGCAGGACGGGTAGGGCTTCACCGCCGTGTTCATCAGTTCGAACACCACGCCGAGGTCCTGTACCGCGCGTTCCGGGGTCGGGTTCGGGGCATAGGCGCGCATGAAGCCGTGCTTGCCCTCCAGCGCTTCGGACGCGCCCTTGAAGCCTTCACGCACCAGGGTCGCGGCCATCAGCCCGTTCACCGCCGCCCAGCCGACCTGGGACCGCTTGGTCCAGGCGCCGTTGGCGAGGAATTGGAGGCTGCCGGCGCATTGGCTCAGCACCGCGCCCATCGCCCCGGCCACGCCGTCGGTGTCCAGCCCGAACACCCGCGCGGCGGCGGCAGCGGCCCCGAAGGCGCCGCAGGTGGCGGTGGGGTGGAAGCCGCGATCGTAATGCTCCCCAGCCGGGAGGGCGAGAGCGACGCGACAGGTGACCTCATAGCCGGCGATGATCGCGGCCAGCACGTCGGCGCCGGACGCGCCCACCATTTCACCGGCAGCCAGGGCGGCCGGGATCACCGGCGCACCCGGATGCAGGGAGCCAGCGGCATGGGTGTCATCAAAGTCGAGCGAATGCGCCAGCGCCCCGTTCAGGAAGGCCGCGCCGGTGGCGGTGTAGCGGGCGCTGTCGCCGAACACCCCGAAATTGCCGTTGGCCATGCCCATGGCGCGGACGGTGTTCACGAAGGAGGCCGTGCTCTCCGCGTCATGGCGGGCGCGGACGATGTTGCCGACGAGGTCGAGGACCAGGAAGCGGGCGCGATTGACCACCTCCGGCGGCAGTTTCTCCAGACGGATGCCGGCGGAAAACGCGGCGAGTTCGGTGGTGACACCCATGGTGTGGCTTCCTTTGACGGTCCCGGTATCGGGGGAGTTTGGCGGAATTGGGCGCCGGGGGGAAGGGGTTCGGCGGTGCGGCCGGGCGGGCCCTGACGACGGAAGCGCCCATGGGGCCAGGCGGCGACCGCGCAAACCATCGATTTAATCAATCAAACTGATAAAAATTATCAATTTTACCGACACAACCGCAACGCCCATAGTCTCATTTGAGGCGTTCCTGACGTCCGCCGGTACCAAGCCTGTCCCGTTCTTCGCTGATGGCCTCCTGCTTCAGCGATCGGCTCCCCATATTCAAACGCAACCTCGAAGGACAACGTCATGAGCGCGAACACTGGCACCAGCACTGGCACCACCACTGGCAAATGCCCGGTGATGCATGGCACCCGTTCCGCCGCGACATTCGCGGCCCGCTCGAACCGGGACTGGTGGCCCAACCAGTTGAATCTCGACATCCTCCACCAGCACCCGGCCGCGTCGAGCCCTTTGGGCGCCGCGTTCGATTATGCCGCGGCGTTCAAGACGCTCGACTACGCCGCCCTCAAGGCAGACCTGCACGCGCTGATGACGGACTCGCAGGACTGGTGGCCGGCTGACTGGGGTCATTATGGACCGCTGTTCATCCGCATGGCCTGGCACAGCGCGGGCACCTATCGCATCGCTGATGGCCGCGGCGGCGCGGGCAATGGCACGCAGCGCTTCGCCCCGCTCAACAGCTGGCCCGATAACGGCAATCTCGACAAAGCCCGCCGTCTGCTGTGGCCGATCAAGAAGAAGTATGGCAACGCCATCTCCTGGGCCGACCTGATGATCCTCGCCGGCAACTGCGCGCTAGAGTCCATGGGCTTCAAGACCCTCGGCTTCGCCGGCGGGCGGGCCGATGTCTGGGCGCCCGAGGCCGATATCGATTGGGGCAACGAGGACACCTGGCTCGGCGACACGCGCCACAGCGGCGACCGGGTGCTGGAAAACCCCCTCGGCGCCGTGCAGATGGGCCTGATCTACGTCAACCCCGAGGGCCCGAACGGCAATCCCGATCCCCTGGGCTCGGGCCGCGACATTCGGGAGACCTTCGCCCGCATGGCCATGAATGATGAGGAAACCGTCGCCCTCATTGCCGGCGGCCATACGTTCGGCAAGGCCCACGGCGCCGGCGACGCGGCGTTGCTCGGCCCCGCCCCGGAAGGCGCGGAGATGGAGGCCATGGGCCTGGGCTGGATCAGCCGTTTCCGCGGCGGCAAGGGAGGCGACGCGATCACCAGCGGCATCGAGGGTGCCTGGAAGCCGAACCCGACCACCTGGGACAACGGCTATTTCGACACGCTGTTCGGCTACGAATGGGAGCTGGTGAAGAGCCCCGCCGGCGCGCATCAGTGGCAGGCCCGCGATGTCGCCGACAAGGATAGGGTCGTCGACGCCCACGACCCCGCGAAACGGCATGCGCCGATGATGACGACGGCCGACCTCGCATTGCGGTTCGACCCGGTTTATGAGCCGATCGCACGGGGCTTTCATCGTGACCCCGGGCGCTTCGCCGACGCCTTCGCGCGCGCCTGGTTCAAGCTGACCCACCGCGACATGGGGCCACGCGCGCGCTACCTCGGCCCGGAGGTTCCGGCGGAGGTTCTGATCTGGCAGGACCCGGTTCCCCCCGTGGATCACGCGCTGATCGACGCCAGCGACATCGCGGGTCTCAAGCAGACCATTCTCGCCTCCGGCCTGTCGGTGTCCGAACTGGTCTCAACGGCCTGGGCCGCGGCGGCGACCTTCCGCGGCTCCGACAAGCGCGGCGGCGCGAACGGTGCGCGGATCCGCCTTGCCCCGCAGAAGGACTGGGCAGTCAACCAACCGGACCAACTGGCGAAGGTATTGGCGGCGCTGGCCGCGATCCAGGCGTCGTTCAACGCGGCGTCCGGCAACAAACGGGTCTCGCTGGCCGATATGATCGTCCTGGGTGGCTGTGCCGCCATCGAGGCCGCGGCGAAGGCCGCCGGCCATCCCGTGACGGTGCCCTTCACCCCGGGCCGCACGGATGCGACGCAGGAGCAGACCGACGCCGACTCCTTCGCCGTGCTGGAGCCGCTGTCGGACGGATTCCGCAACTACCACACGCCCGGCCTCGCCGCCCCGGCAGAGGCGATGCTGATCGACAAAGCCCAGTTGCTGACACTGACCGCCCCGGAAATGACGGTTCTGGTCGGCGGCCTGCGCGTGCTGGGCGCCAATCACGCAGGCGCGCGGCACGGCGTGTTCGCCGATCGCCCGGGCAGGCTCAGCAACGACTTCTTCGTCAATCTGGTGGATATGGGCACGCAATGGACGCCGATATCGGCGGAACGGGACCTGTTCGAGGGCCGCGATCGGGCCACCGGCGCGCTGAAGTGGACCGCGACGCGGGTGGACCTGGTGTTCGGGTCGAATGCGCGGCTGCGCGCACTCGCGGAGGTCTATGCCCAGGACGACGCCCTGCCCGCGTTCGTGCGGGACTTCGTGGCGGCCTGGGTGAAGGTGATGAACGCGGACCGGTTCGACCTGACCTGATCCGATCGGGGGCGCGGCCGGGATTCCGGCCGCGCCTTGATCCACATCAAGGCGCCGCGCCCGAAATCGGACCATCCTGCGGCATGTTCCGATAGGAGGTCCCGATGGATCAGGTTACCGCCGCTACCGACCACACGCTTCTGGGCCGCTTCTGCGACTGGATCAAAGCCCGCGCCCTGCGCGACAACGAGTTGACGGCCCTGACCCGCGCCGATCTGGGGCTGATGGCCACGGATCTGGGGATCACGGAAGCGGATCTGCGGGACATTCTGCCACGGACCGAGGACCACTCGCATCTGATGGACCGCATGATGGAAGCGCGCGGCCTGGACCCGGTGAAGGTCCGGGGATCGTGTTCGGCGCTGGTGCGGGATATGGAACTGACATGTTCCCGCTGCCAGTCGACCGCACGGTGCCAGCATGATCTGGCGCTGGGGACGGCGGCGATGCATGCGCATGACTATTGCGCCAACAGCCAAACCTTCACCGACCTCACCGTTCCCGCCTGATCGGTTTGCTTGCCCCTCGGCTTTTGGCGCGCCTATCCTCCTTGGCAACAAGGGGGACGCCATGAGCGCATTCAAAGACTACGCCAATAAATACGCCTGCATCGCGATGCGGCGGGAGAACGGCATCCTGGAGATGCGGTTCCATACCGATGGCGGCGCATTCCAATGGGGCCTCGGCCCGCACGCGGAACTGCCGGACGCGTTCAATGAGGTTGCGCGCGACCGCGAAAACCGCGTGGTGATCCTGACCGGCACGGGCGACCTGTGGTCCGGCCCGCGCGCGACGCCCGGGTCCAGCGCGATTGCCGGCGGCATCACCGCCACCCAGTTCGATCGCGTGCACTGGGAGGGCCGGGCGTTACTCATGAATCTCCTGGCCATCGAGGTGCCGGTGATCGCGGCGATCAACGGGCCAGCCTGGCGGCATGGAGAGATCCCGCTGCTGTCGGATGTGTGCATCGCGTCCGAGACCGCCGCGTTCCAGGACTCCGCGCATTTCCCCAACGGCCTGGTGCCGGGCGATGGCATGCATATCGTGATGCCGATCCTGCTGGGGATGAACCGAGGGCGCTATTTCCTGCTGACCGGACAGATCTTGTCGGCCACCGAGGCCAAGGAGATGGGGCTGGTATCGGAAGTTCTGCCGCGGGATCAGGTCCTGCCCCGCGCCTGGGCTTTGGCGGAGGAACTGACCAAACGCCCGACCCTGCTGCTGCGCTATACCCGCCTGATGTTCACCGAACACCTGCGCAAGCGGATGCAGGATCTGCTGGGCTACGGCCTGGCGATGGAAGGCCTGGCGCTGATGGAGCGGCCCGGAGAATCATAACACCCCAGGCCTAACCCACGGGGGGTCAGCCCCGCATGCTGGCGGCGAACAGCGCGGTATTATGCCGCAGCATGTCCAGATAGGTCGCGGCCGGGCCTTTCGGCCCGGACAGGGCGTCGGAATAGACCGTGCCGCCCAGGACGGCCCCCGTCTCCCGCGCCAGCATTTTGGCCAGGCCGGGATTGGTCATGTTTTCGAGAAACACGGCGCGCACCTTGTCGCGTTTGATCTGCGCAACCAAAGTGGCGATGGCCTTGGCGGAGGGTTCGGCCTCCGTGCTCAGGCCCTGGGCGGCGAGGAACGCGATGCCGTAGCGGGCGCCGTAATAGCCGAACGCATCATGCGTGGTGATAATCCGCCGCGCTGCGACCGGCAGATCGGCGAATTGCGCCTCCACCCACGCGTCGGTGTCCTGGATGGCGCGGATATAGGCCGCCGCCGCGGATCGATAGGCGGCGGCATTGGCCGGGTCCGCCTCGGCCAGCCCGGCGGCGATCGCCTGCGCGTAGAGCACGCCGTTGCGTGGGTCCTGCCAGGCATGCGGGTCGGTGGCGCGGCTGGCGGGTATGGTGCGCGGCGTGACCCCGGCGGTGGCGACCACGGTTGTGCCCGCGAAGCCGGTGGATTGGACCAGCCGCTCCATCCAGGGATCGAGGCCGAGCCCGTTGCGCACCACCAACCCGGCCCCGGTGACGGCGCGTGCGTCGGTGGGGCGCGGCTGGTAGCCATGGGCGTCGCCATCGACCGGGACCAGGGTGGTGACGCTCACGCGGTCGCCGCCGATCTGGCGGAGCGTGTCGGCCAGGAGTGAGAAGCTGGCAACGGCCTTCAAGGGTGCGGCCGCGGCGATGGTCAGCAGAGCGGGGGCGGCGAGAAGGAGGCGGCGTCGCATCGGAAACCCATGAATTGTTATAATATAACATATGCACTTTGGCGAGCCCGCGTGCAACCCGCCATTGACGAATCACCCGGGGCCACCGTCTGATGGGGTATGACTGTGCCGCCCCCGGAAACATTGTCCCTCCCCTCCGGCACCGCGCGCGTGGAATGGCGGCGAAATCTGCGCGCCCGACGGGTCAGTCTGCGGATCGATCCCTGCGGCGGCGCCATTGTCGTCACCCTGCCGCCACGCGCCACGCGCGGCACGGGCATGGCCTTGCTCATGAGCCATGTGGACTGGGTCACCAACCGGCTGGCCGCGCTGCCGCAGCCGGTGCCCTTCGCCGATGGCGCGGTGATTCCGTTGTGCGGCGCACCGCACCGCATCCGCCACGTCCCGCATGCGCGCGGCGGGGCCTGGGTGCATGAAAATGAGATCCACGTCACCGGTCAGCCCGCGTTCCTGTCCCGCCGGGTCGAGGACTTCCTGCGCGCCGAAGCCCGGCGTCGCCTGGGCGCGCTGGTCGCGGTCAAGGCGGCGCTGGCGGGCGCGACGCCGCGCCGGATCATCGTCAAGGACACCTCGAGCCGCTGGGGCAGTTGCGCGCCCGACAAGACCCTGGCGTTCAGCTGGCGCCTGGTGATGGCGCCGGAATTCGTGCAGGACTATGTCGCGGCGCATGAGGTCGCGCATCTGCTGCACATGAACCATGGCCCGCAATTCTGGGCTCAGGTGGACCGTCTGACGCCGCACACCGCCGCCGCCATGGCCTGGCTCAAACGCGACGGCGCCAAACTGCAGCGCATCGGCTGAATTTCCTGGACCCGCGCCGAACGGGGCCGCATCCTGGCCTGAACCACCGGACACAGGTGGCGGGAGGCTTCCATGCGGCGTTGGGTCCTGACGATCCTGACTGTTCTGAGCGTGTTCGTGGCGCCCGATCTGGCATGGGCGGAAAAATCGGGTGGTATTCTGCGGGTCTACCATCGCGACAGCCCGGGCGGCCTGTCGATCCATGAACTCGGCACCATCTCGGCCATCATGCCGATGATGGGCGTGTTCAATAACCTCGTTCTGTATGACCAGCACATCCCTCGTAACGGTCTTGACACGATCGTGCCCGATCTGGCGACCAGCTGGCAATGGAGCGCGGATTGGAAGACTCTGACCTTCAAACTCCGTGAAGGGGTGAAATGGCATGACGGCAGGCCGTTCACCTCCGCTGACGTGAAGTGCACCTGGGACCTGCTGACCGGGAAGGCGAACGAGGCCTTTAAGGTCAACAGCCGCGCCGGCTGGTATTTCAACCTGCGGGAGGTCACGACGAATGGTCCGATGGAAGCAACCTTCCATCTGAAGGAACCGCAACCGGCTCTGCTGACTTTGCTGGCCTCGGGGTTTTCCCCTGTCTACCCTTGCCATGTTTCGCCCCGCGACATGCGCGTTGCACCAATCGGAACGGGGCCGTTCAAATTCATGGAATTCAAGGCCAATGAGGGGATCAAGGTCACCCGCAACCCGGATTACTGGAAACCCGGGCGTCCCTATCTGGACGGGGTCGAATATACGATCATTCCCAACCGCTCCACCGCGATGCTCAGCTTCATCGCCGGAAAGTTCGACCTGACATTTCCCTATGAGATCACGGTCCCATTGCTAAAAGATATCAAATCCCAGATGCCGGAGGCGATCTGCGATGTCACCGCCACCAATGTCGGCGTCAATCTGTTGATGAATTATGCGCCGCCATTCGATCAGTTGCCGATCCGCAAGGCGGTCATCCAGGCGATCGACCGCAAGGCGCTGATCGACATCCTGACGGAGGGGCAAGCCAGTTCCGGCGGCGCATTGTTGCCGCCGCCGGACGGACGCTGGGGCCTGACCCCGGAGCAGATGGCGGACCTCCCGGGATTCGACCCGGATCACGGCAAGAACCTGGACGAGGCGCGGGCGACGATGCGCGCGCTCGGCTATGGGCCGGACAACCGGCTGAAGGTGAAGCTGTCGGCCCGTAATCTGGCCCTCTACCGTGATCCGGCGGTGATCGTGCTGGGTCAGCTCAAGGACATCTGGATCGATGGGGAGATGGAGACGGTCGAGACCGCGAACTGGGTACCCAAGCTGATCCGGCGCGAATACCAGATGGCGATCAGCCTGGTGGGCAATGGGGTCGACGACCCGGATCAGAACTTCTTCGAAAGCTATGTCTGCGGGTCGCGCACCTATCTCGGCTATTGCGACAAGACGATCGACGCCATGGTGGCGCGCCAGTCCGCGGAACCAGACCAGGCAAAGCGCCAGAAACTGGTGTGGGAGATCGATCGCCGGCTGCAACAGGACGTCGTCCGCCCCATGCTGTTCTACAACCGCGGCGCCACCTGCCGGCGGCCCGAGGTCAAAGGCCTGACCATCATGGTCAACAGCACCTTCAATGGCTGGCGGATGGAGGATGTCTGGCTGGACCGTTGATCGGTTCGTTCGCGGGGGGCTGTCATCGCCCCCCAGGACCCGCGGCCCGCTTCAGTAGGTCGCCCGGCCCCCCGAAACATCGAACACGCCGCCGGTGGAGAAGCTGCATTCCCCGCTCGCCAGCCACAGGATCAGGGACGCGACCTCGTCGATCTCCCCAAACCGGCCGATGGGGATTTTCGACAGCATCCAGTCGATCTGGGCCTGGGTCATCTGGTCGAAAATCGCGGTCTTCACCGCCGCCGGGGTCACGCAATTGACCCGGATCTCCGTCGCCGCCAGCTCTTTGCCCAGCGACTTGGTGAAGCCGATCACCCCCGCCTTGGAGGCCGAATAGGCGGAGGCATTGGGGTTCCCCTCTTTCCCCGCGATCG
The DNA here is from genome assembly GCA_903918315.1 of uncultured Acetobacteraceae bacterium. Taxonomy (GTDB): domain Bacteria; phylum Pseudomonadota; class Alphaproteobacteria; order Acetobacterales; family Acetobacteraceae; genus Rhodopila. The sequence goes on from CAIXEA010000190.1 coordinate 15,926, forward strand.
AGGCGATGTTGACGATCCGGCCATAGCCATTCGCCTGCATGAACGGCACCACCGCGCGATTGCAGTAGAACACGCCCTTGAGGTTGATATCGATCACCCGGTCCCAGGCCGCGACCGGGTATTCCCAGGTCGGATGGTTGGGGCCCGTGACCCCGGCGGAGGCCACCAGGATGTCGATTTTGCCGAGCGCCGCCGCCGTCGCGGCGGCGGCCGCATGCACGGCTTCGGGGTTGGACACATCCACCACCGCCGTATGCGGCGCGCCCGCGGCCGCCAAAGCCTTTGCGTCCATGTCCCAAAGGCTGATCGTCGCCCCCTCCGCCGCCAGGCGGCGTGCCACGCCGGCGCCAATCCCCGCGGCGCCTCCGGTCACGATGGCGGTGCGTCCTTCAAAGCGTCCTGACATGGTTTCATCCCTGCTATCCAATGTCACCAGTGTGGGCCAACCGGCCGCAGCCGGTCTAGGCCGTGTGGACGGAATCCCTGATATGCCATTTTTGGGGATTCCGGCGCGCTCTGTTGTCTGACTCATAGGAGGTCGGTTTCAGGGAGCCGACCATGCTGACACGGATGACGGACGAC
>CAIXEA010000191.1 GCA_903918315.1 uncultured Acetobacteraceae bacterium
AATCGCCCACCGCAATGTCATTGCTAAATACCAGCAACAGAAGCCGAACGTCGATATCAAGCTGGAGGTCACACCGTTCGGGCAGTTCTACCAGCAGATCGACACCAGGCTCGCCGGCCGCCAGGCGCCGGACATGTTTCGCATCCAGTATCAGCAGGTCGGGCGCTACGCCAACGGGCGAACCGTTGTCGACCTCTCGCCTTACCTCCCCGCCGATTACGGCAGCGCGTTCATGCCCGCGATGTGGCAGGCGGTAAACTATGCCGGCAAGGCGTTCGCCATGCCTTACCACACGGACACGATCGCGCTGTTCTACAACGTCCCGCTGTTCGAAAAATTGGGCATCGTTGCCCCGACCAGCCTGGACAAGAGCTGGACCTGGGCCGAGTACACCGACATCGCCAGGCGGATCAAAAAGGATGGCGGGTTGCCCTACGCCACCGCGATGATCTGGCAGACTTCCAATGCCTATCGCTGGCTGCCATTCCTCTACCAGCACGGCGGCAGGGTGCTGGAGGACGACTTCAAGACGCCGCTGATCGGATCCAGGCTCGGGATCGAGACGATCGCCTGGACGCAGTCCTTCTTCAAGGAAGGGTTGTCGCCCGCCTCGACATCGATCAAGAGCAACGAGCAGCCACAGAACCTGTTCGCCAACGGCACGTTGGGCATGTATCTCGGTGGCGACTGGCATATGTCGTTCCTACGCGACAACATGACCACGCCCTGGAACGTCACCTACATGCCGCGCGATGTCGCAATGGCGTCCGACATGGGCGGGAACTGCATCGCGGTGTCGCGCGACTGTAAGGTGCCTGAGGTCGCGGCGGACTTCCTCAAGTTCCTTGCCAGCGAGCAATCCATGCGTGACTTCGCCCGCGATGGCGCGTTGCTGCCGATCAGGACCTCGCTCGCGCACGAAAACCTGCAGTACAGCTACCGGCCGGACGCGATGAAGGTGTTCATCGAGCAAGCAACGACAATCCCCGAGAACCTTGCCCGCACCGTCGGGCTGCCGATCTGGTCGAGGATCAACCAGCGTCTGGCCGATCAACTCGACCTGGCCTTCACCTCCGACCAGTCCGCGGAGACCACGGCCCGCAACATCGACGCCGCGATCCGCGTCATCACCGGGGCCTGAGCCATGGCCGCCGCACCGCGTCGGCCGGGATCACCGGGGAACGGCCTGCGGCGGCGCGTCTTTCGCATCCGGCGGAGTAGCCCGCAGGGCCTGGTGCCCTACATCTTCATCGCCCCGAACCTGCTGCTGTTCTCGCTGTTCATGCTGTTCCCGCTTTGCTACGCAATGTTCATCAGCCTGCATGACTGGGACCTGGTCGGCGACACCAGCTTTGCGGGGCTCGCCAACTATTCCCGTCTGGTCACCGACCCTTTGTTCTGGACCGCCCTGCGGCAGACGCTTTTGTATGCAGGCGGTGCGGTTCCGGCCAGCCTGGCCCTGGGCATGCTTGCGGCCGTGGGGCTGAACCAGCGGATGCCCGGACGCATTTTCATGCGGAGCATCTTCTTCATGCCCGTCGTCGTCTCCGGCGTCGCCACCGCCGTGATCGCGTCGTGGTTGTTCAACGACAACTACGGCGTGATCAATGCGCTGCTGGAGCGGGCCGGCCTGTCGCGCGTCAACTGGCTGTCCTCGCCGTCCTGGGCGTTGCCGTCGCTGATCATCACCACGCTCTGGCTGCGCGTCGGCTTCTGCATGATCATCTACCTCGCCGCCCTGCAATCGATCCCGCGCACCTATTACGAGGCCGCGCGCATCGACGGCGCGTCGGCGTTGCAGCAATTCATCCACATCACCTGGCCCCTGCTGCGCCCGGCGACCTTCCTGCTGCTGATCATCAATGTGATCTACTCGTTTCACGTCTTCGATCTTGTTTTCGTGATGACCGGCGGCGGCCCCGGCTTTTCGACGACGGTGCTGGTGCAGTACATCTTCAACCTGGCGTTCGCCTCCTCGGAGATGGGCTACGCGAGCGCCATGGGCATCGCGCTCTACGCCCTCATCCTGGCCTTCACCGTCCTGCAATGGCTGGCGGGAAGGCGATCCGAAGTGGCGATGGGGGGCGGTTGATGGCGCGGATACGCTCCTTCCCGCTGGTGGCGTGGCTGCTGCTCGCGTGTGGCACCCTGGTGATGGCGAGCCCGATCTACTGGATGCTCGCGACCGCGCTGCGGCCCCGCGCCGAGGTGTTCGCCGCGCAGCCCAGCCTGTGGCCGAGCCGGTTGGTGTGGAGCAACATCGGCGCCGTCTTCACCCAGTATCCCACGCTGCAATGGCTCGCCAACACCGCGACGATCGCCGTCATCGCGGTCGCCATCACGGTGACGATCAATCTGGCCTGTGGCTACGCCTTCGCCAAGTTCCGCTTCCCCGGCCGCGACGTGCTGTTCTTCCTGATCCTCAGCGCCCTGATGATCCCGATCCAGGTCATCCTCGTCCCCGAGTTCCTGGTGGTCAGCTGGTTCGGGCTGCTGAACACCAACTGGGGCGTGATCCTGCCGCGCTGTGCCGAGGCGTTCGGCATCTTCATGACACGGCAGTTCATGCTGAGCCTTCCCGACGAACTGATCGAGGCGGGCCGGCTCGACGGCGCCGGCGAATTGCAGATTTTCTGGCGCATCGTCCTGCCGTTGTCGCGGCCGCTGATCGCCGTCCTGGTGGTGTTCACCTTCATGTGGCGCTGGAACGATTTTGCCTGGCCGCTGGTGGTGCTGACCGACCAGCAGCACTTCACCATCCAGCAGGGATTGAACCTGTTGAAGGGCGATCCCAACCCGAACTGGCCGCACATCATGTCGCTCGCGTTGATCTCGATCGCGCCGATGCTGGCGATTTTCGTCGCCTGCCAGCGTTTCATCGTCCAAGGCGTCGCCAACACCGGCCTCAAATGACCCGCTTCGCGCAACCATTCTCTCCGAAGGAGCCAAGACCATGACCAAGATCGCGATGATCGGTGCCGGGAGCGTCGTCTTCGTCAAGAACCTGCTCACCGACATCCTGGATTTTCCCGAACTTCGCGACGCGACGATCGCGTTGCACGACATCGACAAGGAGCGCCTGGAGACCGCCGGCATGATGGCGCGCTGGACCGCCGCGCAGTTCGGCGCCAGTGCCCGCATCGAGGAACACGCCGACCGCCGGGCCTGCCTCGACGGCGCGGATTTCGTCATCAACATGGTGCTGATCGGCGGCACCGAGGCGATCGTTCCCGAGTTCGACATCCCGGAGAAATACGGCCTGAAGCAGACCATCGCCGACACGGTCGGGATCGGCGGCATCTTCCGCGGCTTGCGCACCATCCCGTTCATGCTGGAAATGGTGCAGGATATGCGCGAGGTCTGCCCGGACGCCCTGCTGCTCAACTACACCAACCCGATGAGCATCCTGACCTGGGCTGTCTACAAGGCGTTTCCCGCACAGCGCGTCGTCGGCCTGTGTCACAACGTGCAATACACCTCGCGCGACCTGGCATCCTATCTCGGCGTCGACCTCAGCCGGCTGAGCTATGATTGCGGCGGCATCAACCACATGACGTGGTTCCTGCGCCTCGAGATCGATGGTGTAGACGCATACCCCCGCCTGCGCGAGGCCATGAACAACCCGGCCATCTTCGCCCGCGACAAGGTGCGCTTCGAGATGATGCGCCAACTCGGGTGGTTCGTCAGTGAATCGAGCCGGCATTGCGCCGAGTATGTGCCGTATTTCCTCAAGAACGCCGACGCGATCAGGGAGTACGACATCCCCGTCGGCGACCTGAAGAACCGCTCCGCGCAGAAGATCGCCCGCTACCAGGAAAGCCGCCGGATGTTGCTGGCGGGCGAGCCCTTGCCGCTGGAGCGCAGCATGGAATACGGCTCGAACATCATCCACGCGATGGTCACCAACCGGCCGCAGCTCATCTATGGCAACGTCATGAACACCCATCTGATCGAGAACCTGCCGGAAGGGTGTTGCGTGGAAGTGCCGGTCGTCGTCGATCGCAATGGGCTGCGCCCATGCCATGTCGGCACCTTGCCGCCGGAACTGGCGGCCCATTGCGCGCCGCATGTCTTCGTCCAGGACCTCGTCGTGCGCGCGGCGCTGGATGGCGACCGGGAGAGGGTGTACCGCGCCGCGATCCTCGACCGGCACGCGGCCGCCGTGCTGACGCTGCCGCAGATCCGCGCGATGGTCGACGAACTGATCGACGTACAGGGCCCGGCGCTGCCGAAGGGCATTGCCCGCACGCAGTCGCTATCCGCCGCCGCAGAATAACAACGCGACACGACAGATATGGGAGGCTCGCATGAGCAAAACCGGATCACCGCCGGGCATCAGCCGGCGCCGTACCGTCGGAGCCCTCGCGGGCGCCGGATTGAGCCTTCCCATCATTCTTTCGCCGGTGCGGGGAAACAGCCAGGCCAGGACCGAGATCACCTTGGCGATATGGGGCGACAAAGGCTCGGTCACTGCTTATGAAAATGTGATTGCGAAATACAAGACCGTGCGCCCCGATGTGGCGGTCAAGTTCGAGGTCACGCCGTTCGGGCAGTATTATCAGCAGATCGACACCAGACTGGCCGGGCGGCAGGCCCCGGACCTGTTCCGGGTCGAGTTCCAGGTCGTCGGCCGCTATGCCAGGAGCCGGGCGCTCATGGATCTGACGCCGCATCTGCCAGCCGATTTCGGCAGCGCGTTCCCGGCCGCCTTCTGGCAGGCCGTGAACCTGGACGGGCGGACATTCGCCATCCCGCAGAACACCGATACGCTGGCGGTGTTCTACAACGTCGACATCTTCAACCGGCTGGGCATCCGTATTCCAGCGGGCCTGGCCGAAAGCTGGTCCTGGGCCGAGTTCATGGACATTGCCCGCCTGTTGCGAGCCCGCGGCGGTGTGCGGTACAGTTTCGCGATGCTGTGGCAAAATTCCCAGGCCTATCGCTGGCTGCCGTTCCTGTATCAACACGGCGGCCAATTGCTCAGCAACGATCTCAAGACACCGGAGATCGAGAGCGCCAAAGGCATCGAAACGATTGCCTGGACGCAGAATTGGTTCAAGGAGGGACTGGTTCCGCCCAACACCGCGGTGAAAAGCAACGAACAGCCGCAGGCGCTGTTCGCGAACGGAACCCTCGGCATGTATATCGGCGGCGACTGGCAGATGCCTTATCTCGACCAGAATTCGCCCGATGTCCGGTGGAATGCGACCTACATGCCGCGCGACGTCGCTATGGCCTCCGACCTGGGGGGCTCCTGCACGGCGGTCTGGCGGGAGACCAGGAATCCCGAAGCCGTCATGGACTTCCTGAAATTCCTCACCAGCGAGACAGTACAGCGCGACTTCACGCTCGATGGGCAGTTCCTGCCGGTGCGGAGCGCGCTGATCGACGGCAAGCTCGCCTACGCCTCGCGTCGCGACGCGCGGAAAGTGTTCCTGGAACAGGCCACGACCGTGCCGCCGCATCTGGTGCAGACCGTCGTGCTTCCCAGCTTCAGTCGCATCAATCAGCGCCTCGCCGACCAGCTTGACCTTGCGTTCACGTCCGGCCAGAGCGCCGAACTGACCGCGAAGAACATCGGTGCAACGATCAGCACGATCCTGCGGACATGACCGGCAACCGACCCAGCCCAACCTCGGCAAGGAAGACACCAGTGGCGAACGATCGTGGCTCAAGTCGCAAACATCCGCCGGCCGAGCTGCTGGTGCTGTTCGGCACGCGCAGGGGAGGGCCGGGGATCGGGTTCTCGGTTGCCAGGTTCAATCTCGAAACCGGCGCGCTGAGCGCACCGGAACTCGTGGCCGAGGCGCCGCTGCCGGCGTATTTCGTCATCTCTCCCGACCAGCGCTTTCTCTATACCTGCAACTCCGGCGACAGTTTCCACGGCAGGCCCAACGGCGGCATCAGCGCCTATACACTGGACGCCCGCACCGGAGGGTTGAGCTTCATCAATGCGGTGTCCGCCGAGGGGTTGGATCCGAGCTACATCACGCTGGACCGGCCGGGCACCCATGTGCTGGTTGCCAACTACAAGAGCGGCAATTTCGTCATTTACGCCGTGCTGCCCGACGGATCGCTCGGGGCGCGGACGGACCTTGTCCAACACACCGGATCGAGCATTCATCCGATACGCCAGCTGCATGCGTTCGCGCATTCGATCATCGAAGACCCTTCCGGCCGCTTCGTGCTGGTGGCTGACCTCGGCATCGATAAGCTGCTAGTTTATCGGTATGATAACACCACAGGCACCGTTACATCCAACGACCCCCCGGGTGTCGATGTCACACCCGGCGACGGGCCGCGCCATGTGTCCTTTCATCCGAACGGACGCTGGGCTTATCTCGTGGCTGAGATGGGCAGCAGCGTTC
>CAIXEA010000192.1 GCA_903918315.1 uncultured Acetobacteraceae bacterium
GTGCCGGGCCATGGCCCGGCACAAAGCACGAACGAAGCGGACAGATCATGAGCTACATAAACCGGACAGATTGATTAGCTAGCGACAGAGGGCGGTCAGCCGTGGCCGGCGACGTAGGCGACCAGGCTTTCGACCTCATGCTCGCGTTGCAGGATGAGGGATTTGACCACGTCGCCGATACTGACGAGGCCGATCAGCGCGCCGTGTGCCATGACCGGCAGATGCCGGAAGCGGCCGGCGGTCATCATCGCCATCGCTTCGCTGACGGTGGTGCCGGGATGTGCGACCTGCACGGCCCGCGTCATCAGCATCCCCGCGCTCATGGCCAGGCCATCGGCCCCATTGGCGGCGAGGCAACGGACAATGTCGCGCTCACTGACGATACCCAGCAATTGCGCGGACTCGTCGATCACCAGCACCGCGCCGATGCGATGGTCGGAGAGAATTTCAGTGACCCGGGCGATGGTGACGGTGGGATCCACCGTGGTGACCGTATTGCCCTTATGCTTCAAAATGGCCGCGACCGTCATGACACCTCCTCCTGTTCTGGGGGGGGCGGGTGCGATCCGGAGGGGCGGAAGTCAGGACGCCGGCCGGAACCGCACGCGCGTCTTCTCCACCCCGGAGCATGCACGATTTGGCGATGCAAAAGCAAAGCTTTCCTGTGCGTCATGCACCTGTGTCTCCTTGGCATCACGCCGATGCAAGCCACATCCGCCATTGCCGCAGGCACGGCCAAGGATCAAAAATCCCTTCACGCCGAACGGAGTCCCGCCATGACCGACCACGCCGAAACCACCATCCGCCGCATCATGGCCGATGAGAAATTCCGTCAGGCCGTCGCCACCCTGGACGCGGATCACGACCGCATCGTGGCGGATATCATCCGCTTCACCGAGACGGAGGCGCCGTCCTTCCAGGAAGACACCCGCGCCAGGGCCTGGGCCGAGGAAGCCCACGCCCATGGCCTGCAGGACCTTGAAATCGACGCCGAGGGCAATGTCACCGGCATCCGCCGCGGCATCGGCAATGGCCGCCTGATCTGCGTGGCCGCGCATCTGGACACCGTCTTCCCCGCCGGCACCAATCTGAAGGTCCGGCGGGAGGGCACGAAGCTCTTCGCCCCCGGCATCGGCGACGACACGCGCAGCCTGGCGGTGATCCTCGGCTGGCTGCGGGCGCTGGACGCGGCGGGGATTTCCACCCGCGACGACATTCTGTTCGTGGCCGATGTGGGGGAGGAAGGCCTGGGCGATCTGCGGGGCATGCGGCATCTGTTCAGCAAGGGGAAATACAAAGACCGCATCAGTGCCTTCATCACCGTGGACAGCCCCGACATGGACCGGATCGTCACCGGTGGCGTGGGTTCCAAGCGGTACCGGGTGACGTTCAAAGGCCCGGGCGGCCATAGCTACGGCGCCTTCGGGCTGGTGAACCCCATGTTCGCCATGGCCAACGCCGTCGCCCGCCTCGGGCACGTGCCGGTGCCGGACAAGCCCAGGACCACCTTCAGCGCCAGCGTCACCGGCGGCGGCACCTCCATCAACGCCATTCCCGACAGCGTCTGGACCGATTTCGATCTGAGATCGGAATCACCCGAAGCACTGGATCGTCTGGAAGCCACCTTCTTCGCGCTGGTCGAGGCCGCGGTGGCCGCGGAAAACGCCGCCCGCTCCACCCGCGACGGCCCCATCACCACCACCATCACCGCGCTCGGCAATCGGCCGGCGGGCCATACGGCGGAGTCGCACGAACTGCCGCGCTTCGCCCAGGCCGCGCTCAACGCGCATGGGATCGCAACGACGTTCGAATATTCCTCCACCGACGCCAATATCCCCATGAGCCTGGGCATCCCCGCCATCAAAATCGGCTCCGGCGGCACCGGCGGGCGGCAGCATTCGCTGGAGGAATGGATCGATGTCGAGAAAACGGCCAGCGTGAACGGAATGGCCGCGGGACTGGCGACGGTGCTGGCGGTGGCCGGGGTGGCTTGAAGCGCCCTCGGCTATTCCGCCGCTCCGCGCAGCGCGGCCCCCGCCGCCAGCGGGCATAATGGCAGCGCCGCCGCCAGCATCGCCGCCAGCAGCAGCAGATGCGGCCGGGCGCTGAGGCCGCCCGAGGCCGCATCGGCCGCCGCCACCCCGAAGATCAGCACCGGCGTCGTCAGCGGCAGCACCAGCAGCGGCAGCAGCACCCCGCCGCGGCGGGCCCCCAGCACGATCGCCGCCCCGGTCGTGCCCAGCAGCGACAGCAGCAGCGTGCCGGGCAGCAAGCCCAGCAGCAAAGCGGGAACCGCATCCTCCGGCAAACGCAGCATCACCGCGACCGGCGCGGCGGCGAGCAGCAGCGGCAAGCCGGTGACCAGCCAATGCGCGATGGCCTTGGCGCCGGCGATGGCGGCGGCGGGCAGACCGCACAGCAGCAGCTGATCCAGCGACCCGTCCTCCAGATCCGCGCCGAACAGCCGATCGAGCGGGAGGAGCGCGGCGAGCAGCGCGCAGACCCAGATGATGCCGGGGGCGATGCGGCCCAGGGTCTCGGGCGCGGGGCCGATGGCCAGCGGAAACAGCGATGCCGCGAGGAGGAAGAACAGCAGCGCCCCGAGCGTATCGGCCCCGTGACGCAGCGACAGCCGCAATTCGCGGACGAGAATGGCGCGGAAGCGGGTCATGCGAGCCGAAGCTCCTTCACATCGGCCAGCGGCAAGGGGATATGGGTCGCGGCGATGACGATCCCGCCCCGGTCCCGGTGCGCCGCCAGCACGCCACCGAACCGGCCAATGGACGCGGTGTCCAGCCCCAAGGTCGGCTCGTCGAGCAGCCAGAGCGGCGCGGTGGTCAGCGCCAGGCGCGACAGGGCCAACCGCCGCTTCTGCCCAGCCGACAGCATCCGCGCCGGTAAATCGGCCAGATCCGTCAGGCCCAGGGCCTGGAGGGCCGCCGCAACCAGACCGCTCCCTGGCGAAGCGGGCTCCAGCCCGGCGGCAAAGGTCAGATTTTCGGCCACCGTCAGCCCTGGCTTGATGGCGTCCAGATGCCCGACACAGGCCACGCGCCCGGCATGCGCGCCGCGATCCGCGAGTGCGTCCTGGCCGTCCCACAACAGGCGCCCCGCCGCCGCGCGCCCGAGTCCCGCCAGCAGCCGCAGCAGCGTGGACTTGCCCGAACCGTTCGGCCCCGCCAGCACCAGGGCCTGGCCCGGTGAAACGGCGAAGCTGAGGTCGCGGAAGACCAGCCGCTCCCCACGAAATGCCGCCAGACCCTCTGCTTTCAGCACTATAGCTCCTTAATCACAGTTGGCAGGTGGACGACCTGCCACCCATAGGCTAAATCCCCCGCGTTTCAGCACCCAGCAGACGGAACCGGGCATATGACAGCGATCGGGCAGGACACACTCAAAACACGCCGGACCCTCACGGTCGAGGGCAAGGCTTACGATTACTACTCCCTGCCCGAAGCGGCGAAGACCCTGGGGGATATCTCCCGTCTGCCGGTCAGCCTCAAGGTGCTGCTGGAAAATACGCTGCGCTTTGAAGATGGCCGCAGCTACACCGTCAATGATGCCAAGGCGGTTGTCGGCTGGCTCGCCAAGGGTAGCTCGACCCAGGAAGTGCCGTTCAAGCCCGCCCGCATCCTGCTACAGGATTTCACCGGCGTGCCGGCGGTAGTCGATCTGGCGGCCATGCGCGACGGGCTGACCCGGCTTGGCGGCAATCCCGCCAAGGTGAACCCGCTGGTGCCGGTCGATCTCGTGATCGACCACTCGGTGATGGTGGACCACTTCGGCAGCGCCACGGCCGAACAGGAAAACGTGGATGTCGAGTTTGAGCGCAATGGTGAGCGGTATCGCTTCCTGCGCTGGGGCCAGGATGCGTTCAACAACTTCCGCGTCGTGCCGCCCGGCACCGGCATCTGCCACCAGGTGAACCTGGAATATCTCGGCCAGACCGTCTGGACGTCGCAGAACGGCGGCACCACCTTCGCCTATCCGGACACGCTGTACGGCACCGACAGCCACACCACGATGGTCAACGGGCTGGGCATCCTCGGCTGGGGCGTCGGCGGCATCGAGGCTGAGGCTGCCATGCTCGGCCAGCCCATCGCCATGCTGATCCCGGATGTGATCGGGTTCCGCCTGACCGGCAAGACCGCCGAGGGCGTGACCGCCACCGACGTCGTGCTGACCGTCACCCAGATGCTGCGCAAAAAGGGCGTGGTCGGGAAATTCGTGGAATTCTACGGCCCGGGCCTGGACGACCTCGGCCTGCCGGATCGCGCCACCATCGGCAACATGGCCCCGGAATACGGCGCCACCTGCGGCTTCTTCCCGGTCGATAAGGTTGCGCTCGACTATCTGATGCTGACCGGGCGCGACGCGCATCGGGTTGCCCTGGTCGAAGCCTATCTCAAGGCGCAGGGCATGTTCCGTGAGCCCGGCCAGCCGGATCCGGTCTTCACCGATACGCTGGAACTCGACCTGTCCACGGTTCTGCCGAGCATGGCCGGCCCGAAGCGCCCGCAGGACCGGGTGCTGCTGAAGGACATTTCCTCCAGCTTCAAAACCGAACTCACCAAGAGCCTGGGCGTGCCGGCGAACGAGCTGACCACCTCCGTCAAGGTCGAGGGCAAGAACTACGAGCTGACCCATGGCGACGTGGTGTTGGCGGCGATCACATCCTGCACCAACACTTCCAACCCGTCGGTGCTGGTCGCGGCCGGGCTGGTGGCGCGTAAGGCGCATGCCAAGGGCCTGCGGCCGAAGCCCTGGGTGAAGACCTCGCTGGCGCCCGGCTCGCAGGTGGTGACCGAATATCTCAACAAATCCGGCCTGACGGCGGATCTGGACGCGATCGGGTTCAACACGGTTGGCTATGGCTGCACGACCTGCATCGGCAACTCCGGCCCGCTCGACGACGCCATCGTCGATGCGATCGAGGATCATCGTCTCGTCGGCACCGCCGTGATCTCCGGCAACCGCAACTTCGAAGGCCGCGTGCATGCGAACGTGCGGGCGAACTACCTCGCCTCCCCGCCGCTGGTGGTCGCTTACGCGCTGCTGGGCAAGGTGACGCAGGACATCACCACCGAGCCGCTGGGCATCGGCAATGACGGCAACCCCGTCTACCTGCGCGACGTCTGGCCGACGAACAAGGAAATCTCCGACATTCTGGCGTCCAGCCTGTCGCGTGACCAGTTCCTCAAGCGCTACGGCGAGGTCTTCAAGGGCCCGAAGCAGTGGCAGGCGATCGAGGTCGAGGGCGACAGCGCCACCTATCGCTGGTCCGATGGGTCCACCTACGTCAAGAACCCGCCCTATTTCGAGGGCATCACGATGGAACCGGCGCCCGTCGGCAACATCGCCGGTGCGCGCATTCTGGCGGAACTCGGCGACAGCATCACGACCGACCACATCTCCCCGGCCGGCAATATCCGCAAGACCTCCCCCGCGGGTGAATACCTGGGTGAACGTCAGGTGCAGCAGAAGGATTTCAACAGCTACGGCGCCCGCCGCGGCAACCACGAAATCATGATGCGCGGCACCTTCGCCAACATCCGTATCCGCAATGAGATGCTGAAGAATGTCGAAGGCGGCATGACGAAGCATCTGCCGGATGGGGAAGAGATGCCGATCTATGATGCGGCGATGAAGTATAAGGCGGAGGGCGTGCCGCTGGTGATCTTCGGCGGCAAGGAATATGGCACCGGCTCGTCGCGCGACTGGGCGGCGAAGGGCACGTTCCTGCTGGGCGTCAAGGCGGTCATCGTGGAAAGCTTCGAGCGCATCCATCGCTCCAACCTCGTCGGCATGGGCGTGCTGCCCTTGACGTTCAAGGACGGCATGGATCGCAAGACGCTGGACATCACGGGCGATGAGGTCATCGACATCGAAGGTCTGGACACCATCACCCCGCGCATGGACCTGACGCTGGTGATCCATCGTTCCAACGGCACCACGGATCGCGTGCCGGTCACCTGCCGCATCGATACGCTGGATGAAGTCGGCTACTACAAGCACGGCGGCATCCTGCAATACGTGCTGCGCGGCATGGCCGCCGCGGCGTAAGCAACGAAAGGGGGGTCTCGGCCCCCCTTTTCACGTCATGGCCGGGCTCGTCCCGGCCATTTCTTTACGCACATGACGGCGCTGGCCAACCGGGGCACACCGGCCAAAGCGCGGGACGAGGAAGCGGACCATGCAGATCGGCATTCAATTCTTCCCCGATGTCGGCCCGGACACGCAATCCGGCCGCGACTACTGGCAGAACGCGCTGAAACTCGTCGGCCTGGTTGACCGCTATGGCTACGCGCATGTCCGTACGGTTGAGCACTATTTCCATCCCTATGGCGGCTATAGCCCCAACCCCGCCATCTTCCTGGCCGCCGCCGCGCAGGTCACCCGGCGCGCGCGCCTCGTCACCGGGGCGGTACTGCCGGCCTTCAACACCCCCCTGAAGATCGCCGCCGAACTGGCGATGCTGGACGCGCTCTGCGACGGCCGCCTGGATGCCGGCTTCGCCCGCGCCTTCCTGCCGCATGAGTTTGAACGCTTCGGCGTTGCGATGGATGACAGCCGCGCCCGCTTCGATGAAGGCGTGGCACAGGTGCGCCAATTGCTGGAGGCGGAAAACGTCACCTATGAGGGCCGGTTCCACAGTTTCCGCAACGTCACCTCCCTGCCCCGCCCGACTCAGCAGCCGCGCCCGCCGTTTTTTGTCGCCGCTTTGGCCACCAAGGAGTCGTTCGAACGCGCCGGGGCCGCCGGGTATGGCATCATGGCGATTCCGATGGCCGGCGGCGCGATGAAGGATCTGCTCGACACCTACCGGGAGGCGCGGGCCCGCGCCGGCCATGCCGGCCCCGGCACGGTGATGCTGGCCTTCCACATGCTGTGCCACCAGGACCAGCAGCAAGCCGAGGCCATCGCGCGGGAGCCGTTGAACCGCTATCTGCGCTCCCTGGTGGAAGCCGCATCGGAATGGACGACCGGCGCGCAATCGGCCGATTACCCCGGCTACGACAAGGTCATCGAAGCCCTGTCGCGGGAAACCTTTGACACCCAGGTCGCCAAATGCGCCGCCTGGGTTGGCACGCCGGACCGGATCCTCGACACCATTTCGAGCTACCGTAAGCAGGTCGGTGATTTCGATATCGCATCGTTGCAGGTGAATTTCAACGATATCCCGCTGTCGGCGGCGATGGAATCGATGCGCCTGTTCGGGGAGAAAGTGCTGCCGCGGGTGTGAACCCCGTCCGCCGCCAGAGACCCCGCTGATTTGCCCGCAACCCCAATCGCGCTAAACTCCTCCTCAGGTCACACCAAAGGAAGAGACGTATGGGCAAGAGAATCGCGGTTGTCGGCGCTGGTGCCGTCGGTGGTTACGTGGGCACCCACCTCGCCGCCGGGGGCCATGACGTCACCCTGATCGATCCCTGGCCGGCGCATATCAACCGCCTCAAAAGCCACGGCATGGAAATCTTCGGCATGACGCCGGAAGAGCGCATGACCCAGACGGTCAACGCCATCCATCTGACCGAGGTGCAGCAGCTCGCCAAGCAGAAACCTATCGACATCGCATTTATTTCGGTGAAGTCATACGACACCGTCTGGGCGACGCAGATGATCGCACAATACCTGTCCGCCTCGGGCTGCGTGGTGTCGATGCAGAATTGCATCAACGAAGAGCGCGTCGCCAGCGTGGTCGGCTGGGGCCGCACGCTCGGCTGCATCGTCACCGGCGGTGTCGGCGTCGATCTGTATGAGCCCGGCCATATCCGCCGCGGCTATGCCAAGCGGGCCGACATCACGTCGTTCTATATCGGCGAACCCAGCGGCCTGATCACGAAGCGCGCGGAAGAGATCGCGGACATCATGAGCTGCGTCGATGCCTCCAAGGCGACAGACAATCTCTGGGGGGAGCGTTGGACCAAGCTCTGCGTCAACGGCATGCGCAACGGTGTGTCGGCCGCGACCGGCATGGGCGGCAATGCCCGCGACCAGCATGATGCGGTCCGGCGCATCTGCATCCAGCTCGGCGGCGAGTCCGTGCGCGTCGGTCAGGCGCTGGGCTACAAGCTGGGCAAAGTGGGCGCCCTGCCGTTTGAGATGCTGGCCAAGGCGATGGAAGGCGACAAGGCGTCGTACGACCAGGTCTCCGAGCTGATGATCCATGGCGGCGCCGGCCAGGCGGAGCGCAGCGACTATCAGCGCCCGTCGATGGCGCAGGACATGGAAAAGCGCCGCCGCACCGAGATCGAGTTCATGAACGGCTTCATCGCCAGCCAGGGCGCCAGCGTCGGCGTCGCCGCCCCCACGCATGAGATGCTCACCCGTCAGGTGCTGCGCGTCGAACGCGGGGAGATCGAGGCCCGGCCGGAGAACGTGCTCGTCAACAGCTGATCCGGAGATCATTCATGAACCAGCCTGAGGCTTACGAACGCTTCCGCGCCTTGCATGCCAGCGGCTGTTTCATGATGCCCAATGTCTGGGACGGCGCCTCCGCCGCGCTGATGAAAGCCGCCGGGTTTCAGGCGATCGCGACCAGTTCGGCCGCGATCGCCTTCGGCCTCGGGCGGCAGGACGGCATCCATGCCGTCAGCCTGGCGGATTCCGTCGCGAACGGCACGATGATGGCACGGATCACCGAACTGCCGGTGAATGGCGATCTGGAAGACGGCTACGGCCCCTCACCCGGCGATTGCGCCGATACCGTGCGCGCCGCGATTGCCGGTGGCCTCGCGGGTCTGGGCATTGAGGACACGACGGCCGATGCGGCGCGGCCAATCCATGATTTCGATGCGGCGGTGGCGCGGATGCGGGGCGCGGTGGCGGCGGCGAAGGGCCGCATTCTGCTGACCGGGCGGACCGATAATTTCATCATGGGACGCCCCGATCTGGAGGATACGATCCGCCGGCTGGTCGCTTTCGCCGAACTGGGCGCCGACGTGCTCTATGCCCCCGGCCTGCCGGACATGGACGCGATCCGCGCCGTGGTGAAAGCCGTAGCGCCGAAGCCAGTGAATGTGCTGCTGGGGCCGCGGTCCGGCCTGGTGCCGATGGCGGAGCTTGCCGCCGCGGGCGTGCGCCGGGTCAGCCTGGGGGCCGCGCTCTACCGGGTGGCGCTGCGCTCGGTCGAGACGGCAGCCGCATCACTGGCCGCCGGCGATCTCGCGTCCGCCATGGGTTCGGCTTTGCCATCCTCGGCATTCACCGGCTTTTTCCCCACCGCATGAAGGACGCCATCGATGCTGCTCACGGATAAAGTCGCCCTCGTCACCGGTGCCGGGGGCGGAATCGGGCGCGCCTGCGCCATCGCTTTGGCCGAAGCCGGGGCGCATGTGGTCGTGGTCGATATCAATGCCGCCACGGCCGAACAAACCGCGGCCGAGGTTATGGGGTTTCAGCGCCGCGGCATGGCGCTGGCCGCCGATGTCGGGGATGTCGGTGAGATCGACCGCATCGTGCGGGAAACCATGGCCGAATTTGGCCGCATCGACATCGCCGTCAACAATGCCGGCGTGACCCGCCGCGCCGATATCATGGACCTGACCGAGGCCGACTGGGATCGCATCCACCGGGTCAACGCCAAGGGCGTGTTCTTCTGCCTGCAGCGCGTGGCCCGCGAGATGATCCCAAGGCGGGAGGGGCGGATCATCAACATCGCCTCGATCGCCGGGCGTGGCTATGCCGGCGCCTCCAACGCCGCCTATGCCGCCAGCAAGGGCGCGGTGATCAGCCTGACCAAAACCGCGTCGCAGCAGCTGGCGAAACACAACCTCAACGTCAATTCGATCTGCCCGGGCGTGACCCGTTCGGCGCTGTCGGACGCGAATTTGCGAGTACGCGCCCACAATGAAGGGCTGACGATCGAGGAGATAGAACGCCGCCGCGCCGCAGTCATCCCGCTGAACCGGGTCAATGAGCCCGAGGATATCGCGGCGATGGCGGTGTTCCTCGCATCACCCGGGGCGCGCAACATCACCGGGCAATGCTACAACGTCGATGGCGGACTGGTTAACGATTAACCAGCCCCCCGTCCCGTCCGGCATGTCCGATCAGACGGTGAAGGTGACCGTGGCCGAACCCAGCCCTTCGAAGGTCACGCCGCAGACATCGCCGGGCTTGAGGAACTTCAGGCCCGTATAGGACCCGCAGGTCACGATCTGGCCGGCGCGCACGCCGCCCTTCGAACGCCACATATTGGCCATTTCGACCGCCACGCCCAACGGATCGCCCAGCGGGTGGCCGCCGTTCTTCTCCAGATCGACCTGCCCGTTCACGGTGAGCGTCACCTTGATGCTGCCCAGATCCAGCCCGCGCCAATCCGACGTCATCGCGGAGCACACCAGGCCGCCATTGCTGATCGAGTCCGCCAGTTTTTCCAGGTTTGAGATGGGAGCATCGATGCCGAAGCGGCTATGGATCACTTCGATCGCCGCGCAGGCGTCGAGCACGGCGGCGACCTCGTTGCGGGAATAGGGCACCGCGCGGTTCGGCAGGCTCTGGCGGAAGATGAAGGCGACCTCGCCCTCCACCCCGCATTGCGGCACCAAGGCGGCCGGGAAGTCGCAGGGGGATGCATGAATGGTTCCGGCATAGATGATGCCGCGATTGGGCTGCTGATTCGGTGGCGACATGGCCTTGAAGCCGCCAATGAGCTGGCCCAGCGATTGGCTGACGGCGTCCTGAATGGCGTGTCCCTCATCGACCGTCATGGGCTTCAGCCCGTCCGGCAGGCCGGTCAGCGGCTGCATGTCGCGGCGCGCGCGCACCAGAATGGCGGCCGCGCGATCGATTTTGTACTGATCCATGGATGCATTTCCCCTCAAACGATGCGCCCAATCTGCCACGCCGAGCGGCCTCCGGCATAGAGAGGGATGAACGCTGATAGACGCGGTCATCCCGCTCTTGTCTGATCGCGGGATTCAGACCTTCGGTAATTCCACCTGCGGTCATCCCGCTCTTGTCTGATCGCGGGATTCAGACCTTCGGTGATTCCACCTGCGGTCATCCCGCTCTTGTCTGATCGCGGGATTCA
>CAIXEA010000193.1 GCA_903918315.1 uncultured Acetobacteraceae bacterium
ATAATTAATAATAAGTAATTTATCAGTTATCAGTTATCAGTTATCAGTTATCAGTTATCAGTTATCAGTTATCAGTTATCAGTTATCAGTTATCAGTTATCAGTTATCAGTTATCAGTTATCAATCTCTTATTATTAATCAATACGACTGATTATATCATTATTATACCGCGCAATAATACCGACTAACACCATCCCTGACCGAAGCCCCCACACCTCCGAGAAACTCCGCGCCAACTCCGCGCAACTCCGCGTCCACTTGCTAACCTCACCCCAAAAAAACCCACCAAAATTAACCCATCATTAACCAACCCCCCATACAATCCCCCCATGCCCCTCGAATACAACACCGCACTGACCCACCAGATCATCGGCCTCGCCATGCGGGTCCACGCCCGCCTCGGCCCTGGCATGCTCGAAAGCACCTATGAACGCTGTCTGTGCGCGGAATTCGACGCCAGCGAACTGCCGTACGCGCGCCAGGTGCCCATCCCCTTACGATACCGCGGCACGCTGCTGGATTGCGGCTACAGGGCCGACATGATCGTGGCGGATGAGGTGCTGTTGGAGCTGAAGGCGGTGGAGCGGATCCTCCCGTTGCATGAGGCTCAGTTGCTGACCTATCTGCGCTTCAGCCCCTGCCCGATCGGGATCCTGGTGAATTTCAACAGCGTCTCCCTCAAGGATGGCCTCCGCCGCCGCGTGCGTGCGCCCGCACCCGACGCGCTGCCATAATTTCGCCCAGCGGTCATGGGACACGGCATCAACGCCATCGGAGGCCCCTTGTGAAAAAGCCCTTACGCAAAGCCGTGCTGCCGGTTGCCGGCCTCGGGACCCGTTTCCTTCCCGCCACCAAGGCCATGGCCAAGGAAATGCTTCCGGTGGTGGACAAGCCCCTGATCCAATACGCGATCGAGGAAGCGCGCGCCGCCGGGATCGAGCAGTTCTGCATGGTCACCGGCCGCGGCAAAACCGCGCTGGTGGAACATTTCGATATCGCCTTCGAGCTTGAGGCCACGCTGCGTCAGCGCAACCGGCTCGAAGCCATGGAGGCCCTGAAGGGCACCATCGTCGAGCCCGGCTCCATGGTCACCGTGCGCCAGCAGGTGCCGATGGGGCTCGGTCACGCGATCTGGTGCGCCCGCGCCTTTATTGGCGACGACCCCTTCGCCATCCTGCTGCCCGACGACCTCGTGCTGTCGCGGACACCCTGCCTCAAGCAATTGGCAGACGCCTATAACGAGACCGGCGGCAACGTGGTCGCGGTGGTGGAAGTGCCGCGGGAGCACACCAACCGCTATGGCATCCTCAAAACCGGCGCCGACGACGGCCGGCTGGTGGAGGTCCAGGGCCTGGTCGAAAAGCCCGCCCCGGCCGACGCGCCGTCCAACCTGTCGATCATCGGCCGCTACGTGCTGATGCCCGAAGTCATCGGCCATCTCGCGAAGATGGAGCGCGGCGCCGGCAACGAGGTGCAGCTGACCGATGGCATGGCGAAGCTGATTGGCAACCAACCGTTCCACGGTTTGCGCTATGAAGGCACGCGGTTCGATTGCGGTGACAAGGTAGGCTTCCTGGAAGCACAGATCGCCTTCGCCCTCGCCCGCCCTGATCTGGCCGCCGCCGTGCGTGCCTTCCTGCCGAAATACAGCTGAAAAGCGATCCGCCCGTATGACCTTCAAACATGATTTCGACGCGACCTCACTCCGTGAATACGACATTCGCGGCATCGTCGGGCAAACCCTGACGGAGGCCGACGCCTTCGCTATCGGCCGTTGCTTCGGCACCATCGTGGCCCGCAACGGCGGCAAGACCGTTGCCGTTGGCTATGACGGCCGCCTGTCCAGCCCGGCGATGGAAGCGGCGTTGGTCCGCGGCCTGCGCGCCAGCGGGATGGAAGCCGTGCGTATCGGCCGCGGCCCGACGCCGATGTTGTACTACACCGCGAGCACCATCGGCGCCGACGGCGGCATCATGGTCACCGGCAGCCACAACCCGCCGAACTACAACGGCTTCAAGATGATGCTCGGCCGCAAGCCCTTCTTCGGCACCCAGATCCGCGATATCGGCCGCATGGCCGCCGAGGGCGATGTGGTTCCGGAAGCGGCTGGCAGTGAGCGCTCGATCGATATCTCCGACGAATACATCGCCCGTGTGGCCGCTGACTGGGATGGCGGCGACCGCCAGCTGAAGGTCGTCTGGGACAATGGCAATGGCGCCGCCGGCGACGTGCTAGCCAAGCTGGTCAAGCTGCTGCCCGGCCATCACACGGTCCTGTTCGGCGACATCGACGGCAATTTCCCCGCTCATCACCCCGACCCGACCGTGCCCGCCAACCTCGTGCAGCTGATC
Source organism: uncultured Acetobacteraceae bacterium (assembly GCA_903918315.1). Taxonomy (GTDB): domain Bacteria; phylum Pseudomonadota; class Alphaproteobacteria; order Acetobacterales; family Acetobacteraceae; genus Rhodopila. The sequence continues at coordinate 2,352 of CAIXEA010000193.1, forward strand.
GCCGAGGTGCACGCCCAGGGCGCCGATATCGGCATCGCCTTTGACGGCGACGCGGACCGCATCGGGCTGGTCGACAACACCGGCACCATCCTGTTCGGCGACCAGCTGATGATCCTGCTCGGCCGCGACGTGCTACGCACCCATCCCGGCGCCACCATCATCGCCGATGTCAAAGCCAGCCAGGTGCTGTTCGATGAGATCAACCGCGCCGGTGGCAAGGCGCTGATGTGGAAGACCGGGCACTCCCTGATCAAGGCCAAGATGGCCGAAACCGGATCGCCGCTCGCCGGAGAAATGTCCGGCCATATCTTCTTCGCTGATAAATGGTACGGCTTCGACGACGCGCTCTATGCCGCCGTCCGCACGCTCGGCATCGTCGCGCGCATGGACACGCCACTGTCGGTGGCGCGCGAGGCCCTGCCGCAGGTGATCAACACCCCCGAACTGCGCTTCAACTGCGACGATCGCCGCAAGTTCAGGGTCATCGAGGAAGTCGCCGCCCGGCTAAAGGTCGAAGGCGCCCAGGTGTCGGAGACCGATGGCGTGCGGGTGCTGACCGCGGACGGCTGGTGGCTGCTGCGCGCGTCCAACACCCAGGCCGTCCTGGTCGCCCGCTGCGAAGCCTCCTCCGAGGCCGGACTTGATCGGCTCAAGGCCGCGCTGGTGAAGCAGCTCGAGGCGTCAGGTCTGGAAGCGCCGGACTTCTCGGGCGCGAACGCGGGGCATTGAGGGGGGCAGGCCCTCCTCGGACCCGCTCCCGTTCAGATAAAGCTCATGCCGCCGTTCAGCTGCACGGTCTGACCGGTCATATAGGCGTTGCCAATGACCATCAGCACCGCCTGGGCCACTTCCTCACTGGTGCCGAACCGGCCCATGGGGATGCGGGCGGGGGAGGATGCCAGCCCCGACTTCACCATGTCCGTCTCGATCAGCGACGGCGACACGGCGTTGACGGTGATGCCGTCCTTGACCAGGCGCGCCGCGTAGCCGCGGGTCAGGCCCTCCATCCCCGCCTTTGACGCGTTGTAGTGCAGGCCCACGCCCCCGGCGCCACGCGCCGCGCCGGACGACACGTTGACGATCCGGCCCCAGCGCCGCGCGCGCATATGCGGCAGCACCGCCTGGGTGCAGAGGAACGCCGATTTCAGATTGACCGCGATGGTGGTGTCGAATTCAGTCTCGGTCAGATCATCGATCCCGCGAATGATCGCGATCCCGGCGTTGTTCACCAGCAGATCGATCGCCCCCAGTTCCGCCGCGATGCGGGCGACCATGTCCGTGACCGCCGCGCTGTCGGACACGTCGCAACCGACCGCGATGGCGCGCCGACCCAGCGCCTGAATTTCGGTGACGACGGCCAAGGCCTCGGCGGCGCGTTCGCGGTAATTCACCGCGACGTCCGCCCCGGCTTCGGCGAGCGCGAGCGCCACGGCACGGCCTATGCCGCGGGAGGCGCCGGTGACAAGGGCGACGCGATGGCTGAGGTCTGTTTGCAAGGTCACGGTGATATCCTGTCGCGGTGCGCCGGTTAGAGCATGTCTGGTGCTTTCAGGCGTATCTGACATGCTCTAACCGATTGTTTAATCGCATGATTCACGGCTCCGGTGATTCCACCTCCGCCGATCACGCTCTAGCCAGGCGGATGGGTGGGGCGCTGGCGCGGCCCATAGGTTTTGAAGCGCTCGTGCGCGTCGGCCATTTCCTGGCTGGTCAGGATGCGTGGCGCGCCGGCCGACAGGGCCAGCAGATATTGCCGGCACAAGGTTTCCAGCAGCACCGCGCGCGCCACCGTGTCCTCGACCCCGCGGCCGTGCACGATCATGCCGTGGTTAGCCAGCAGGCAGGCGCTGCGGCCGGCCAGTGCCTCCACCGCGTCATGGGCCAGCCTGGACGTGCCGAAGGTCGCATAGGGGGCGCACCGCACGCCGTTGCCGCCGAACGAGGCGATCATATAATGAAAAGCCGGCAGGTCCTGGTTCAGCGCGGCCAGCGCGGTGCAGGCATCGGCATGGGTGTGGACCACGCAGCCGACGGCTGGCTTGGCATGGTAAATCGCGGCGTGCATGGCCCATTCGGACGAGGGAGTGCCGTCGCTGGTCACCACGCCATCCAGCGTGACGGACACCATGTCAGCCGAACCCGCCCGGTCGGGGTCGCCGCCGGACGGGGTGATGAGCATGCCCTTGCGGGTGCGCAGGCTGACATTGCCGGCACTACCGACGATCAACCCGCGCCGCCCGAGGCCGCGATACGCCGCCGCGACCGCAGCCCGGGCCTCGGAGCGCTTCAAATCAGGAACACGCCTTTGCCATCCGACTGCTTGTCGAACAGCGTATAGGCCTCCGCGGCCTGATCCAGGGTCCATTTGTGGGTGAACAGCTTGTCCACATCGACCTTGCGATCGACGCAGAACTGGGCGCATTCGGCCTGGATGATGTTGGAGAAGGTCCAGGACGCGACGAGCGTCATCTGGCGGCGCAGAAGATGCGGGCTGACATCGATCTTCACATCGCCGCCTTCGCCCACGAAGCACATCGTGCCCCAGACCTTGGTGCTGCGAATGGCATTCAGCCGCGCCTCCGCGTTCGACGACGTATCCAGCGTCAGATCGGCGTATTTGCCGTGCGTGAGGTCCTTGATCGCCTCGACCGGGTCGTTGGAGCCGGGGTTGATCGTTTCGGCCGCGCCGAATTCCTTGGCGCGTTCCAGCCGTTGCGGGTTGATATCCAGCGCGATCACCCTCGCGCCCATCGCGGTGGCGAACTGGGTGGCGGCGAGGCCAACCGGGCCCTGGCCGAAGATGGCGATGGTGTCACGGCCGGAGATGTTCATACGGCGCAGCGCGCCATAGGCGGTGCCCGAGCCGCAGGCGATGGCGGCCCCGGCGGCGAAGGACAGTTCCTCGTGCAGCGGCACCAGCGTGTCGGCCGGCACTTTCATGAACTTCGCATGCCCGCCATGGGAATTGTTGCCATACACCTTCACCGGCACTTCCTGGCACAGTTGCTGCCAGCCGGAGCGGCAATGACCGCACTGGGTGCAGCCGGTGTAATGGTGCACCATCACGCGTTCGCCGATCCTGGCGGCGGCGGCGGATACGCCGGGGCCGACAGCGACGACGACGCCGCAGGGCTCATGCCCGCCAATCACCGGGTTGGGATTGCTCGGCAGGCCGGTGGAGGCGCGCTGTTCACCCTTGGGGCGGCGATATTGATGCAGGTCGGAGCCGCACATGCCGGAGGCCTTCATCTCCAGCACCACTTCGCCCGGCCCCGGGGTGGGGTCGTCAAAGGTCATGATGTCCAGCTCTCGCCCACCCGTGAATACGACGCCGCGCATGGTTTCCTCCGTTCTGCCGCGATGATGGCGCGAGCTTAGACGGGTTTGAGTGCCAGCGGGAGAGGGCTGGGAGAGACTGGTTTTACTGGCATCACGACCCGCCGAACAATCGTTCGGACTCTATTTCCGGCGTGCGCGGAGAAGACCGATGCAACCCGCCATCAGCACCGCAAGAGTGGCGGGTTCCGGGACGCTGTTTCCATCGTTGATCGTGAGCACCAGCGAGGCCTCGTCGGCATAGGATTGCGGGACGCTGGTCGGTGAGTCCATACCGAATTCCAGGTATCGCGTACCGGCCGTCACCACGATGTTCGACAGGCTGAATTGTTGCCATGTCGACTTATCGCCGTCGACCGAGAATAAATTCACCCCGCCGGCGAGGGCGCTGTAGCCCGCGAACGACGTCGGCGCCGACGCGTAGCGTTCAATCGACAGCCCGACGCTGTTGGCGCTGGAGGAATTATAGGATGCGGTTGCGGTGACCGTGACCAGTCCCGCGTCGATCTGGGCGGCATAGGCGCTGACATCGACGATTTGGTAAACGTCGGACGAACTCCCGGACGTAGCCGAGAAAAGCATCATCGCGGTGCCGGCGAGCGGGGTGATTCCATTGACGGCCCCGACGGCGGCCATCGGATCGCCCACCGCCCATTTGCCGTAAACCGCCGATGTCCAGCTCAGACGCAGGGCTGACGGTAAAATAAGCGAGGGATCCTCGAACCCGCCGTCCTGCAGAATCGACACGGTCGTCGCGGAAGCGGCCATGGGCAGCATGAGGCTCAGGGACGTGACACCAGCAACCGCTACGCCCCGGATCGCGATGCCGAGGGCTGACTTCTTAAACACGACCATATGACTTCCATCCAAGGCTCAAGTGACGATTCCGGCGGGGGGGGGGAACCACCGGGCGCCGCGGATACAACATGCGATAAATGCATTTAATTTCTTATTAAATACGCTTCTCCATGACGCTCCGGAATTATAGCAGTGTCGGAATATTCTGACAAGCGACGAAATGCCGACTTTTACGAATAAAAATATCACGGACGCTCCTGCCGCTGATAACCTCCGGTGCCCGCCTTGCGGGCTGGCGCGCCGCACCGGATCTCGACGCGCCGCCCGGCCTGCCGCTAGGCTGCGGCGTCGGGCGCGCGGGCGCCACGCAACCGGGCCGGAGGTCGTCAGCATGGGCAAGCAGTTTCCGCATATCGACCTCGACCAGCAGGCCTTTATCGAGCGCCAGAAGATATTCTTCGTCGCGACCGCCGCGCCGTCGGGCCGGGTTAATGTCTCCCCCAAGGGCATGGGCGCGCTCAAGGTCCTGGGTCCCAACGATGTCGCCTATCTCGACAGCACGGGCAGCGGCAACGAAACCCGCGCGCATCTGCTCGCCTCCCCCGATCGCCGGTTGACCATCATGGTCTGCGCGTTCGAGGGACCACCGATGATTCTGCGGCTCTATGGCAAAGGCCAGACCATCCTGCGGGGTTCGTCCGAATACGCGGCGTTGCTGCATCATTTCGATGACCTGCCGGGGGCGCGAAAGATCGTGCGGCTCGCGGTTGAGATGGTGCAGGTTTCCTGCGGGATGGCGGTGCCCTTCTTCGACTACAAACAAGAGCGGACGGCGCTGAGCCGATATTGGATCGAAAACGGACTTAACAAACTCCGGGCCTATTGGGGCGCCAAAAATATGAAGAGCATCGATGGCCTGCCGACCGCGTTGACACCCGAAACGATAGTGCCAGGGGAATGAAACTTTATGTCACCGTGGGCTCCCCTTATGCGCGCCTGGCCCGCATGCTGGTCGCGGCAAAGGGCTTGCACGGCCGGGTCGAAACGATCGTCGCGAAGACGCGCACCGCCGCCAGCCCGTACTATGCCATCGCGCCCTCCGGCCGGGTGCCGTTCCTGATCCTCGACGATGGGTCCGCGATGGAGGACAGCCAGTTGATCTGCGCCTATCTCGACAGTCTCGACGGCCAGCCGCTGTTCCATGCGGCCGACCCCGATTGGTTGCGCGCCCGGATGGAGGCGCAGGCCCGCAGTTTCTGCGATGGCGTGGCGGTGTGGATCCGGGAAACCTATCGGCCGGAGAACGAGCGCTCCCCCGGGATCATGGCGCACGAGCAGACCCGGGCGAACCGGATGTGCGATATGTTCGAGCATGCCGTCCGCTCACCGGCCTGGCAGGGGCCGCCGGAGATGGCGCATCTGGTGCTGACGGCGGCGTTGGACTTCGTCAAAGACCGCGGTTTCGGCGACCTGACCGAAGGCAGACCCACGCTCGCGGCCTGGCTCGGGCGGATGCATGCGGACCCAACCGTGATGGCGGCGCCGGTTACGATGGCGATCCTGCCATCATGACGGCGGCGGGGTGACGCGGCCCTGGAGCGGGATGACCGCCGGTGGAATCACCGACGATCTGAGCCCCGCGATCAGACAGACGGTCAGGCCGGGGCACCTTCGGGATAGTGCGCCAGCCCATCGTCGATCGTCAGCCAGGCCTGCTTGCTGGACGTCCAGATATGTTCGGTGGGCGGGAAATCGTCCGGCCTGTCCAGGCTGCCGCAGGTCAGGCCAATGACCCCCGCACCCGCCCGCTCGGTGAACAAGGACGTGCCGCAGACCGTGCAGAAGCCGCGGACCAGAACAGGGGAGGATTGGAGCCGCCCCAGCGGGCCGGTGATCGTCACGCCGGCCAGGGGCATCAACACGCGGGCATTGAACGCCGCGCCAATCGACCGCTGACATATCCTGCAATGGCAGACGCGCACATTGATGGGCTCGCCTTCCGCCACATAACGCGACGCGCCGCAGAAGCACCCGCCGGTGATAGAACGCAATGTCGACTCCTGGTGTTTGATCGGATGCGAATTCAGTGATCCGGTCGGGGTGGTGGGACGTATATTATCACGAAAAACACCAAGGGCGGACTCAGAGTGCCCGGCGTGGAGGCGCGGGCGTTGCATGGTTCACCAGAGCCATCGGCCCCACCAGGGGGAAACCCACCCCTTCCCCCTACCGCCGGAATCCCCCATAGTACAAAAAGAACGTAGCAGGAACAGGTGAGTCCCCTCTGGCATGGCCGGCTTTATCACCGTGCGCGGCGCGCGCGAGCACAATCTGAAGAATGTCGATGTCGCCATTCCCCGTGACCGACTGACGGTCATCACCGGACTGTCGGGCTCGGGGAAGTCGTCGCTCGCCTTCGACACCATCTATGCGGAGGGGCAGCGCCGCTACGTCGAGTCCCTGTCCGCCTATGCCCGCCAGTTCCTGGAACTGATGGGCAAGCCGGATGTGGACAGCATCGAAGGCCTGTCGCCGGCCATCGCGATCGAGCAGAAGACGACGTCGAAAAACCCGCGTTCCACCGTCGGGACCGTCACCGAAATCCACGACTATATGCGCCTGCTCTGGGCCCGCGCCGGCGTGCCCTATTCCCCCGCGACCGGCCTGCCGATTGAGGCGCAGACGGTGTCGCAGATGGTGGACCGGGTGATGGCGATGCCCGAGGGGACCCGCCTGCTGCTGCTCGCCCCAGTGGTGCGCGACCGCAAGGGCGAATACCGCAAGGAACTGGCGGAGCTGCAACGCCGCGGCTTTACCCGCGCCAAGGTGGACGGCGTCCTGTACGAAATCGGCGACGTCCCCGCTTTGAACCGCAAGATCAAGCACGAGATCGAGGCGGTGGTGGACCGCGTCGTCGTGCGCGACGGCATCGCCCCACGTTTGGCCGACAGTTTCGAGACCGCCCTGGCCATGTCCGACGGCGTCGTGTATGCGGAACAGGCGGACGGGTCGGACCGCACCGTGTTTTCCTCCCGCTTCGCCTGCCCGGTCTCGGGCTTCACGATCGAGGAAATCGAGCCGCGCCTGTTCAGCTTCAACTCCCCGCATGGCGCCTGCCCGGCCTGCGATGGGCTCGGGGTGGAAAGCTTCTTCGACCCGCAGCTGGTGGTGCCGGATGAGCGGCTGGCGCTGGCCGATGGCGCGGTGGCGCCCTGGACCGGGGCGCAAAGCCCCTATTACGACCAGACGCTGCAAAGCCTCGCCCGGCACTACAAGATCACCACCAAGACGCCCTGGCGCGACCTCGACCCTGCCGCGCGCGACGGCATCATGTTCGGCACCGGCGATACCCCGATCGCCTTCACCTACAAGGACGGTATCCGCGCCTACACCGTGACCAAGCCGTTCGAGGGCGTGCTGAAGAACCTGCAGCGCCGCTGGCAGGAAACCGACAGCGCCTGGGTGCGGGAGGAAATGTCCCGCTATCAGGCCGAGAAACATTGCGCCGTCTGCGCCGGGGCACGCCTGAAGCCAGAAGCGCTCTGCGTCCGCGTCGGCGGCAAAAACATCGCCGAGGCCTCGGACCTGTCCATCCGCGGCGCGCTGGGCTGGTTCCAGGAGGTCCTGCCGACTTTGACCCCGCAGCGGGCGGAGATCGCCGGGCGGATTTTGCGGGAGATCGTGGATCGCCTGCGCTTCCTGGTCGATGTCGGGTTGGACTATCTGACCCTGGCCCGCGGTTCGGCGACGCTGTCGGGCGGCGAATCCCAGCGCATTCGGCTCGCCAGCCAGATCGGATCCGGCCTGACGGGCGTGCTGTATGTGCTCGACGAGCCCTCCATCGGCCTGCATCAGCGCGACAACGAACGCCTGCTGGGCACGCTGCGGCGGCTGCGCGACCTCGGGAACACCGTGCTGGTGGTCGAACATGACGAGGACGCCATTCGCGCGGCCGATCACCTGATCGACATGGGACCGGCGGCGGGGTTGAACGGCGGCTACGTCGTGGCGGAGGGCACGCCCACCGAGGTCGCGGCCAATCCCAAGTCCCTGACCGGCGACTATATGTCCGGCCGAAGGCGGATCGAGATTCCGCTGCGCCGTCCCGTCCACCTGAAAGGCGACCGGTTCGTCCGGGTCATCGGCGCGCGCGGCAACAACCTCAAAAATGTCGATGCGGCTTTCCCCCTGGGCACCTTCACCTGCGTCACGGGCGTGTCCGGCGGCGGCAAATCGACGCTGGTGATCGACACCCTCTATAAGGCCGCGGCCCGCCGGCTGATGGGCGCCGGCACCGCGCCCTCAGCGCATGAACGGATCGAGGGGCTGGATCAGCTCGACAAGATCATCGACATCGACCAGTCGCCGATTGGCCGCACGCCACGCTCCAACCCCGCGACCTATACGGACCTGTTCGCGCCCATCCGCGACTGGTTCGCGGAACTGCCGGAGTCCCGCGCCCGCGGCTACAAGGCCGGCCGCTTCAGCTTCAACGTCAAAGGCGGGCGCTGCGAGGCCTGCCAGGGTGACGGCGTGCTGAAGATCGAGATGCACTTCCTGCCCGATGTCTACGTCAAATGCGACACCTGCAAGGGCCGCCGCTACAACCGGGAGACGCTGGAGATCAAGTTCCGCGACAAATCCATCGCCGAGGTGCTGGAGATGACGGTGGAAGAAGCCGTCCCCTATTTCAGCGCCCAGACCCGCATCCACGATCGCCTCAAAATCCTGCAACAGGTCGGCTTGGGCTACATCTCCCTGGGCCAGCAGGCGACGACCCTGTCAGGCGGGGAGGCGCAGCGGATCAAGCTGTCCAAGGAACTGGCGCGGCGGGCGACCGGACGGACATTGTATATCCTCGACGAACCCACCACCGGCCTGCACTTCGAGGACGTGCGCAAGCTGCTGGAAGTGCTGCACGCGCTGGTCGATCAGGGCAATACGGTTGTGGTGATCGAGCACAACCTGGAGGTCATCAAGACGGCCGACTGGATCCTGGATTTGGGTCCGGAGGGCGGCGATGGCGGCGGGCGGATTGTCGCGCAGGGCACGCCGGAGGACATCGCGGCCCACCCGGAAAGCCATACCGGGCGGTTCCTGGTGCCGCTGCTGGGGGGCGTGCCCGCCCCAAAAGCCCGCCGTCGGGGATAAAAGCGGCGTGGCGCGCCGCCCTATCGCACCGTCACCACCATCTTCATCCGCGGATGGATACTGCACCGAATCTTGAAGCGGCCGGCTTTGTCGAACTGCTGGACGATCGATTGTCCCGGCTGTTGGAGGCCCTTGTCGGTCTGATTGTCGTCCTGGTCGACGATACTCACATTATGCGTGACGTCGTCGAAATTCAGAAACCAGACGGTATCTCCGGGGGCGATCAGGATGGCGCTTTGGGTAAACCTCTGGCCGACCTGGTCGATGGTGGTTGTCGCGGCATA
>CAIXEA010000194.1 GCA_903918315.1 uncultured Acetobacteraceae bacterium
AGTCCCTTTGTTTGGCTTACGAATTTTCGTTTCCACGATGTGTGAACACGGTAGGCCAGCCCCCGGTTTACCCGGATGTCGCCGCGATCGCCCGCGGCAAGGGCGGATCGTGGGCCAGCCATTCCAGCAACTTGGCCGTCAGCGCCGCCATCGTGAGCGGCTTGGTCAACTGGTCGTCCATGCCAGCGGCAAGGCTGGTTTCCCGGCTCCCGGCCCTCGCATGCGCCGTCAGGGCGACGATCGGCGTCCGCTGCCCCGTCTCGGCTTCATGGCGCCGGATCGCCCGGGTCGCGTCATAGCCATCCATTTCCGGCATCTGACAATCCATCAGCACCAGATCGAACGTGCCCGCCTTGTAGGCATCGACGGCTTCAAGACCGTTCCGGGCCTGGGTCACATGGGCCCCGAGAATTTCCAGCAGGGCCTGGGTCACGCGCATATTCGCCGGATTGTCCTCGACCAGCATGATGCGCAAGGAGGTGCGCCCGGCATCGCGCAGGATGGCACGGAAGTCACCGGCCGCGGTCGAAACCGAGCTCCGCCCGGCCGATGCCGGCGGCCTCGAAGCGGGCGGCCCCGCGGCGGGCGGAATCGGCGCCGGTTCGTCCGGCGGCACGGCCATGATGGGCAGCGCGGGCCGCGGCGGGACGGGATCTGCCACGGCGTCACCCGCCGGGCTGTCGATGTCCAGGTCCAGTTGCAGTTCGGCCGCATCCGGATGCCGATCCAACAGGACCGTGAACCAGAAGGTCGAGCCCACCCCGAGTTTGCTGTCGACGCCGATTTGTCCGCCCATGACATGCGAGAGCTGGCGGGCGATCGCCAGACCCAGCCCGGTTCCCCCGAACCGGCGGGTCATCGACACATCGGCCTGGGAAAAGGCCTGGAAGATGATCCGCTGCTTGTCGGCGGGAATGCCCATGCCGGTGTCTGCGACCTCAAACCGCAACCGTAGGGAGTTCCCACGCTCCTCCACCGGCGCGACACCGACGCTGATCTGTCCTTGATCGGTGAATTTGATCGCATTGGCGATCAGGTTGGTCAGGATCTGCAAAAGCCGGTGCTTGTCGCCCAGGAACACGCCATTCAGGCTCTCCGGCACCGATGTGATCAGCCGCAGCCCCTTGGTTTTGACCTGTTCGGAGAACAGCATCCGCACGTCCTGCATCAGCCCGGCCAGATGGAACGGCGCTTCTTCCAACGCGAGCCCACCGGCCTCGATGCGGGAGAGATCGAGGATATCGTCAACCACACGCAACAAGGTCTGGGCGGACTGGGTCGCCTGATCGATGTAGCGGCGCTGGGGGACGGTCAGCTCGGTCATTTGCAGCAGTTCGACCATGCCCACCACACCGTTCAACGGCGTGCGGATTTCATGGCTCATATTCGCGAGAAACTGGGTCTTGGCCTGACTGGACGTCTCCGCCTGATGCAGCGCTTCGGCGGTCTCTTTGGCTTTCTGCCGGAGATCGGCCAGCATCAGATTGACCGCCCCGCCGAGGCGGCGCACTTCGAACGGCACCCAGCCGCGGAACGGCGGCACGGACACTTCGTCATTGCCATCGAGCACGGCTTCCGCCGTGGAGGCGACGGCGCGAACCGGACTGGTGAGGTAAAGCGCGAGCAGCCAGCTCAATAAAGCGGCCGCACCGAAGGCGATGGAGCCGACCACGGCCGCGATCTGGGTGATCTGGTTGGCATGGGCATACAGCTCCCCCATCGGCTGCGGGACCATGACGCCCCATTGGGTCTCGGGCACGACGGCGTATCCGGCGATCATCGTGTCCTGAAAAGCCGGCGACCAGAACTGGCCGACATTGCTTTCGCCGCGCATCATCGCGGCCACCACATTGACCCCCGACAGATCGCGCGAGGCCGCCACCCAATCCAGCAGCGGATGCGCGATCACCTGCCCCTTGGCATCCGTGATCACGGCATGCCCACGATCGCCAAACCGGACTGTTTGCTGCAACGCGATCAGATAGTTGGTGCGCACGATGCCGAGTCCCAGCCGCCCGTTCGGCAGGAGCTTGAGCATGTAGAAAACCGGATTGCCCTTGGCATCGTGATACAGGTTCGACAGAACCGGGTCCGCGGACCCGACCGGGGGCAGCGCCCGCAGCTCGTTGACCAGCCTGGCATCGGGGACCAGCGCATCGCCTTCGGGAAGACTGCGCAGTCGTTTTTCGACCGATCCATTGGGGGCCAGCACGCTGACATGCACGACATCCAGCGACAGCAGCAGGTCGGACAGGCCGGGGGGCGGTGCGGCCAACACCCCACCGTCGAGGGCGATGGAGAAGGTACTTTTGAGATCCCTGACATAGCGGCTCATGGTCGAGGCCAGCGTGCGCGCCACCAGCAAGTGCCGGACGTTGACCGACGCGACCTCATTTTGCACGGACGCCCTGGCTTCCCATATCGCCAGCATCGCGATCGGGGTGCCCGTCACCAGAGTAAAAGCCAGAAACAGCAAGTGGTGCATGCGCAGGCGCAGAAATCCCTTATCGGATTTCGGCCCATTGCGGCCGGCTGGCCGGGGGTGCGGCTTTCCGTCCGGATCGGGATTGCGGTCTGACGGACTGGCCGTTTCATGATCCTGCCCTTGAATCGCCGGCTTGGGCACCAGCATTGTCTTAATGCCTCATTTACGCACGATTGGGGAGCCTGATATTGTATGTATTCTGCCCCGGCTCCCCCCCAAAAGAAAGGCTATCTGTTTCAATGGGTCAGGATGATCAGGATGACGCCGCCGACAACCAGGACCAGGCCCGCCACATCCGTCCGCTTCAGGGTTTCCTTCAAATAGAACCGGCTAAATAACAGTGTGAAGACCAGTTCGACCTGACCAACCGCGCGCACCAGCGCGACATCCGCCAGCGCGAAACCCGTGGCCCACATGGCGGACCCGCACGCCGACAGCGTGCCCACCCACATGGAGGAGCGCCAGGAGGTAAACGCCTTGCCGAGCTGCCCCGGCTCCCGCCACAGCAGCCAGATGCCCTGGGCGACGGTCTGCATGGCGTTCATCACAACCAACCCGAACAAAGCGCGCACGAACAGATTCGGCCCCGGCAAGGACAGGAAGATCATTTTCACGAACACCGCCGCGCAGGCCAGCATGAACCCCGCGCTCAACCCGCACAGCGCCGCCGGCTGCACCGAGGCGGCCAGCAGGTCCCGCGGTTTCATGCCCCGCCCCGCCAGTGACAGCGTCATCACGCCGGTGATGCCGATGAACACCCCCACCCAGGCCAGCGGGCGCAGGTTTTCGCCCAGCAGGACCAGGGCGATGAACGCGGTCTGGATGGTGTCGGTCTTGGCATAGGCGGTGCCGACCGCGAAATTGCGGTAGCCAAAGGATTTGATCAGTAGGTTGGTGGCCAGAATCTGCGACAGGCCGCCGCACATGCAAAACACCAGAAAACGCGCATTGGGCACCGGCAAAGGCGCGCCGCTGACCTGCATGGCGACCATCAGCAGCACCAGCGCGGTCGGCACCCCATAGAGGTAGCGGACGAACCCGGCCCCGTTCACCGACAGCAGATGCCGCAGCTTCTGCTGCAACGCGGTCCGCCAGCACTGGAACAGCGCGGCGGTCACGGTGACGGGAATCCAGAGGGGCATCGGCCTACTCCAAAATGGGCGGAAGGCCCGGGCTGGGGCGATGATGTCCACACCCGGCACGGCGGGTGTCAAGCCCGGGCGTGACACCCGCCCGCTTGTCGGAAGCCGACCCGACCGGCTAATTTCCCCCCAACACCCGAGGAGAACGACCATGCCATTGCCACAGGACATTCGCCCCGCCTTCCAGCATATTCAGGACTCCCTGGTCCGGGCTGATGAGCCCTGGATCGTGCAGAGCCCCCTGGCGTCGCGCAAAGTCCTCTGGGTCAGCCGGGAGTCCGGCAGCTGGGCGGTGCTGATCCATTGGAAAAAGGGCTATGTCGCGCCAGCCCACAAGCACCTCGGCGGGGCGCATGCCTATATCATCTCGGGCAAGCTGCAAGTGCGCGACGGCGTGCTGAACGCCGGGGACTATGTCTATGAGCCCAACGGCGTGCTGCATGACGCGACCACCGCCCTGGAAGACACCACCTACCTGTTCATCTGCGACGGCACGGTGCTGTATTTCAACGAAGACAGTTTCACCGGCTACACCAATTGGGAAACCATCGAGCAACTGCGCGACAAGGCCCGGGCGGCGCAGGCGGCGGCGTAATCCACCCCAAGCGGCCTCGGACAGCCGGCGCGCCAGGACGGTTCTGGCACGCGCTCGTGTCGCTGGGGCTGCATGCGGCGGCCCTGACGGCCCTGATCCTGTTTGGATTCAGGATGCCCGTGATGCCGCCGGCGGCCGAAGTCGCGATGGTTTTCCCGCCGGCCCCTCCGGTGGCGGAGGCTGCCGAGTCGATTCCAGCCGCCCCGGCACAGGCAGCCGTCCCAGAGCCATCGCCTGCTGCCCCGCCGCCGCCCCTGCCCACGCTGCGATCCGCGCCGCGGCCGGTCCTGTCGCCGACCCGGGCGCCATCCTTGCCATCACCATCACCTGTTTCCGATCCCGTACCGGCACCCGCGCCCGCCCAGGAACCGGTGATCGACGCAATATGGCAGGCATCCGTCGCCGCCTGGCTGGCCGCGCATAAAACCTATCCCGACGACGCGCGCCGTCGGGGGGAAGAAGGACGCGTCGCCATCCGTTTCACCGTTGATCACGCCGGCCACGTTCTGGATGCCACCCTGGCCAGCAGCTCCGGCTCCGATCGGCTGGATGCGGCGACGCTGGCGCTGCTGCGCGGCGCACGCTTGCCCGGGCTGCCGGCATCGATGCCGCAGGACCGGGTCACCATCACCACCGGGGTACGATTTAACCTGCGCTGACCCGCCGGGCGCCCGGCGGCGGCGGGTTTTCCGGGGGGCCGGCGAAACATTGCGCGATCGCCATCCAGGCCTGGGCGGGTGCCCCAGTCACCCGCAGCCCGGTATCCGCGACATTGCGGGTCTGCGTGACCACCTGGCAGAATTCCAGCGCGCTGCCCGTCACGCAGTTGTCCAATGAGGGATCGTTCCAGGCCCATTTCTCCCCCGACGGCGCGGTCAGCCGCACATGCGGCGCCGGCCCCGGCAGGTCCTGCTGGCGGTTCACGAATGTCCAGCCAAAGGTCCGCACGCCGATCTCGGCGATGTTGCGCAGGCGGCTGGTGGGGACGCGGGATACGCCCATGAGGTCGTAAACCGCCTGACCATGCGCCCAGGTTTCCATCTGCCGCGCGGTGGTGAACATGCGCACCCCCATATCCGGACCCGCCCATTTCAGCCGCGCGTCTGGTGGCATCGCGGACAGCCGGTCGCATAACGCGGCCATCGTGGCATACCAGAGGTCAAGCAGCCGGCGACCCGTGGGATTGCCCAGGCGCTGGCGGGTTTCCTCCACCCGCGTCAGGCCGCTGTCGCGCGCGGCCTGGATTTCGGCGCGCATCTGGCGGAACGGGTCCTCCCCCGCGACCGAGGCGGCGGCCATGAGGTCGCCGGCATGCAGGTGCTGCACGATATCGTTGACCGTCCAGGCTTTGAACAAGGTCGGGCGGGCCCAGTCGGCCTCGGACAGCGTCGCCAGCAAAGCGTGCAGCGCGTCGGCCTCGGCGCGGAAATCGATGGCTTGTGGGAGCATGGGATGCAGCCTTTGCGTCAGATCGAAGAACAGTGCCAGTCCCTGCGCGGGCGTCAATATCGCGTCCGTGGATGGGTGGGGACAGGCGGGGTCAGGGCCGCACGCCCGTATTCTGTCTGGACAGGCGTATGTCCGATGCTTATTGTTCTCTTTATGTTCCATGACAGCGCATATCGGCAAAAAGCCAGCGGGATGCGGCCAGCCACCCGGCTGCACGACCTCCGGGACCAGATCGCCCGGATTGAACGGGGTGCGGCTGCCCGCCCTGGCGCGGTGGTCCGCTTCGGCATCCCCGCGATCGATGAAGCCTTGCCGCGGAGCGGCCTGGCGCTGGGGGCGCTGCACGAAGTGGCCGGGGCGGGTCCGGACACCGAACATGGGGCGGCGGCGACGCTCTTCACCGCCGGGATCCTGTCCCGGATGGCCGGGCCGGTGCTTTGGGTGGTGGATCACCCGGACCTGTTCGCCCCTGGCCTGGCCGGCGCCGGCCTGCATCCGGATCGTGTGATCTTCGCCGAAGCCGGGAAAGACGTCCTGGCCACGATGGAAGAAGGCCTGCGCCATCCCGGCCTCGCCGCCGTGATCGGGGAGATCAGCGGGCGCCTGAGCCTTGTCGCCTCGCGCCGGCTGCAACTGGCGGCGGAGCAGAGCGGCTGCCCGGCCTTTGCCTTGCGCCGCAGCCGGCAATTCGACGATCCCGTACTGACGGAGCCGACAGCCGCCGCGACCCGATGGCGCGTGGCCTCCCTGCCCTCCTTGCCGGTGCTCGCCCATGCGCCAGCCGTGCCAGGTCTGGCACGGGCGCGCTGGCGGCTGACCCTCACCCGTTGCCGGGGGGGTGAACCAGGGTCCTGGATGGTGGAGGCCTGCGATGCGGCGGGCGCCTTATGCCTGATACCCGATGCGCTGATACCCGACGCGCTGATATCCGACGCCTTGGCCGGGACGCGGTTGCGCGCCTGATCCCCCGCACCATGCGGTCGTATCGACTCGACTCAGCCCGTCCGGGTCTCTTATGTTCTTTATATGTTCCATTCGACCATGAGGCCTGTGATGCGGCGGGTTGTCTCAGTCTGGTTCCCCACCCTGCCGGCGGATCGTCTGCGCCGCCTGGGCGGGGGCGCACCGATCGGGACGCCGCTGATCACCGCCGCGCATGACGCGCGCCGCCAGATCGTCGCTGCGGTGGATGCCACGGCGGCGGCGCTGGGCCTGCGCGCCGGAATGGCGCTGGCCCAGGCGCGGGCCCTGGTGCCGGGATTGGCCATCTGCCCGGCGGAGCCGGACGCCGATGCCGCGGCGCTGCGGCACTGGGCTGGCTGGTGCCTGCGCTATGCCCCCCTGGCCGCCGCGGATCCGCCGGATGGGATCTGGATCGACGTCACCGGCAGCACGCATCTGCTGGGCGGGGAAAACCGCCTGCTGCGTGACCTGATCAACCGCCTCACCGCCCAGGGGATGGAGGCACGGGCCGCGATCGCCGATACGCCCGGGGCTGCCCATGCCGCTGCCCGGTTCGGCACCGCCAGCCGCATTCCCTCCGATACGACCCATAGGGGCGCGACCCGGGCCGCGCTGGTCCCTCTCCCCATCGATGCGCTGCGCTTGCCCGCCGCTACCTGCGACGGGCTGCGGCGGCTGGGGTTCGAGCGTATCGGCCAGTTGCTCGCCACCGATCGCGCGCCGCTGGTACGCCGTTTCGGCGCGCGCGTGGCGACCCGGCTGGATCAGGCGCTAGGCCTGGTCTTCGAACCCATCGTCCCCGTCTTGCCGCCCGAACGGGCCCAGGCCCGCCTGACCTTCATGGAGCCGCTGCTGACCGAAGCCGCCTTCGCCACCGTCATCGCCCGCCTGGCCGCCAGCGTTTGCGCCGCGCTGGAGACCACCGGTCAGGGCGCGCGCCGGCTGGATTTGCTGTTCGAACGGGTCGATGGCTCCGTCCAGGCCATTCGTATCGGCACCGCCCGCCCCAGCCGTGACGCCCGTCACCTCACCCGCATGCTGCAAGAACGGCTGGAACGCGTCGATCCCGGCCTGGGGGTGGAGGCGATGCGCCTGATCGCGGTTCAAACCGACGCACTGATCCACACCCAGACGGAAACCCGGCTGGCCGATGCGGACCCGCCCGAGGCCGATATCGCCGAACTGGTGGATCGTCTGTCCAACCGGCTGGGCGCGGATCGGATCTATCGCGCGGCCCTGGTGGAAAGCGACGTGCCCGAGCGTGCGGTGCGCCGCGTGCCCGCTTTGCGCCCCGCGACCCGCATGACCTGGCCGCCCGATTGGCCAAGACCCGTACGCCTGCTCGACCCACCCCAGCCGATTGACGCCATGGCGCTCCTGCCGGACCAACCGCCGGTGGCCTTTACCTGGCGGCGCCTGCGCCACCGCATCCGCCATGCCGATGGGCCGGAGCGCATCGCCGGCGAGTGGTGGAAGCGCGATGGCGAAATGCGCTCCGTCCGCGACTATTTCCGGGTGGAGGACGAAGACGGCCGCCGCTTCTGGCTGTTTCGCCGCGGCGATGGCAGCGATCCCACGACCGGCGATCTCCGCTGGTTCCTGCATGGATTTTTTTGATGGCGCTATTTCGCGGGCGGGAACAGCAGGCGCAGATCGCGGGATGGTACATAGTTGGTCGCCGTCGCCTCCATCCGGCCGATCGCGGTTTCATGCAGGGGGATGTCGCTGCACAGCGCGACCGGCGCCCCCTCCACCGTCAAATGAAAAAAGCCGATCGGCCCGGACCAATTGCGGGCGGTGCGGAGAATGTAACCCAGGGTCCGGGCGGCGGCGTAGGCATCGCCGTCCCGGCGGGCATCCGCCTGAAGAAAGCCGCGATACCAGGCCCGCAGCGTGGCGTCGGTTGCCCCGCTGATGCAGAAATCCCGCGCCAGATCGGTGCTGCCGCTGCCCGTCCAGGTGCCATGATCGGGCGCGCCGCGGCCCGGATCCGGCCCGATTGCCGCGATCAGTTGCAGGCCCAGCACCGGGCGGTAGCGGTGTTCGATCACCGTCACGCCCGGTGCGAAGGTCTGCGGCCAGTGGAAGGTGATCCGCGTCGCCCAGCGCGGCATGGCCGAGGCGGCGTCGCCCGAAACCGCCCCCAGCGTCCGCAACGCCCGGTCCACCGCCGGCCCCGGGTCGGCGACCGAGGCGCGGCCGGGGGCGGGATCACGCTCATACCAGGCCGGGCGCAGCACCAGCCGCCAACCGCCGATACGATACAGGTCGCGCACGATATCGCGGCCATCGGGCAGCACGGCGGCGATGTCCGTGGCATAGGTTTGGTCGCGGCCCTGGCTGGTCACCTGGAAGCCCAGAAAATTCGGCTCCCGCAGCGTGGTCAGATCGATGTTGTGGGCGGTTTCCGCTCCGGACCGGTCCAGCTGGCTCCAGCCGGAGGGGGTTTCCACGGGCAGATCGGGCAGCGGGAACGCCACGCGCAAGGTGACCGGTTTGCCGGTGTCATTGCGCATTTCGTAGCGCACATGGACCGAGTCCTGGGACAGGGTCAGATCTTCCCGCTGCATGACGATCGCGCTGGTCTGCGTCAGCACGATCCCCCCGGCGGCCAGCTCCGCCGCGGAATCGTTCGCCAGCGCCGGGGCCCGCGCCAGGGCCAGCCACACCACGCCTGTCAGCGCCAATATCCCGCAACGGGTCATGGTTGGGACCTTTCACACAGGAGAACACGCCATGGATGATACAACAGCCCCCCAGCCGCGTCCCGCCACGGAGGATGAGCTGATCGAATCCCTGTCTTTCGCCTTACGCTATGAGGGACGCAAGCGGGTGCACCATGCCGACGACATGATGGCCCGGATCACGGCCGAACGTCTGGTGCGGCATTTGCGCGGCTCCGGCTTCGTCCTGCTGAAAGACAGGCCTGCCCGCCCGCCATCGGCGTGATCGTTGATTCCCGCCCTCTTCGTCATGGCCCGGCGCGTCCGGGCCAACGCCGCCCGCATCGTGCCGCGACAGGTGGCCCGGACGAGCCGGGCCATGACGGTTGGAGATGGATCCGAGGTTTCGCCGCAACTGCCGTTGCCGCTTGGCACGATAAAAGGGTTGTTTGATCCCAGTCACACTCTGGCCCAACCGTCATGGTTCGAGCCAGGACGGTTGGATATAAATCAACGGTTTAGAAGCGGCCGCACGTCCTCCGCCAGGATATGCAACTGCTCCAGCGCCAGGCTGTTCGGCATGCCTGGCCATTGGACCGAAGCAACGAGGTGGTTCACGCCGAGGCGCGTGTTCAGCCGGTTGAGCTGATCCGCGACCTCAGCCGGTGAGCCGAGCAGGAACCGGTCTTCCAGCAATTCGTTGAATTCATGGTCGAAGTGATCGCCCTCCGGCATGACCTTGTCCTGGCCCCAGGCGCGGTAGGCTTTGTATTTCTCTTCCAGGTATGGCTGCGCGATGCGGATCGCCTCCGCCCGGCTGCGGGCGACGAACACCTCCCGCCGCATGGGCAGTTCGGCCGGGAATGGCTTGCCGGCTTCTTCCAGCGCCCGCTTATACAGGTCCATCTGCCGCTCGATGGTTTCCAGCGTGTTGTGCGGGTTGACGTACCAGCAATCGCCGATGCGGGCGGCGCGCTTGATCGCGACATCCGCATTGCCGCCGATCCAGATGGGCGGCAGCGGCTTTTGCAGGGGTTTGACCGGACAGGTGGCGTGGTCGAGCTCAAAGTTGGAGCCCTTCATGTCCACGAAATCCTCCGTCCAGAGGCGGCGGATCGCGGTCATGCATTCTTCGAATCGGGCACCCATCTGACCGCGGGGAATGCCGAAGGCCTTGAACTCGACATCGCGATAGCCAATCCCCGCCCCAAACACCAGCCGCCCGCCGCTGAGCACATCCAGCGTGGCGAGTTGTTCGGCCAGATCGAGCGGCTTGTGCAAAGGCACCAGCACCAGCCCGCAAATCAACCGCAGGTTCGGCGCGATCGCCGCGCAGTAGGACAGGAACGGGATCTGCTGCACGGATTCAAACGGGCTCGAACTATAATGCGACCCCTTCACCACCCCATTGAACCCCAGCCGATCGGCTGTGCGCACGAGTTCGAGGTCGTCCTGCATATGGCCGACGGTGTTGCCGGGCGGGTGCTGGCCGCGCACGATCAGGCTGAGTTTCATCCGTTTACTCCTATTGGGCCGGCATCAGCTGCCCTGCCCCGTCTCGCGCCATTTTGTCGCGCCGGGACAGCAAAAACAACACGATAGCCACATTGATGGCATTCCACAGCACGCCATTGGCGAAGGCGGCGCGGTAGGAGCCGGTGAGGTCGTAGATCTCCCCCGACATCCAGCCCCCCAGCGCCATGCCGAGCAGGGTCATGCCCATCACCAGGCCAACCCGGGTGCCGGCTTCCTTGGCGGGAAAACACTCCCGGATCACGATGGCATAGCTCGGCACCAGCCCGCCCTGGAACAGGCCGAACAGGCCGGAGATGACATAGAGCGAGGTCAATCCGTCCATCAGCAGGTAAAGCGTCAACGCCAGGCCCTGCATGATCGAGCCGATCAGCATCGTGCCCATGCCGCCGATCCTGTCGGCGACGAAGCCCGACGCGATGCGGCTGATGATGCCGCAGGCCATCATGAGGGCCAGCATCTCCGCCCCGCGCGCCACGCCGTAGCCGAGGTCCCCGCAATAGGCGACGATATGGACCTGCGGCATCGACATCGCCACGCAGCAGGCCAGACCCGCCACCGCCAGCGCGCTTTGCAGCATGGCGGGGGACAGGCGGATGGTGCCATGGCGGGCAGCGGACAGACGGTGTGTCCCCGCCCCGTGTTTGGGGGCCGGTGCGCGCAGCAGCAGCGCCAGCGGCACCATCGTTACGAGGCAGAACAGCCCGATTCCGATGAAGGTGGCGCGCCAGCCGTAGCCGCGGATGAACCAGGCCACCGCCGTTGGCCAGATGGCGCCGGACAGGTAGTTGCCGGACGCGCAGAGGGCGACGGCGAATCCGCGCCGCTTTTCGAACCAGTGGGAGATATCGGCCATCAGGGGGGCGAAGCTGGCGCCCGTGCCCAGCATCCCCGCGAACAGCGCGTAGGGAACGCCGAAGCTCCAGATATCATGGGTGAAGGCGGCGGCGGTGTAGCCGATGGCCAGGGCGGCGCCGCCGATCATGATGGGGATGACGATGCCGATCTTGTCGCTGAGGCGGCCCATCAGCACCCCGCCGACACCGAACCCGATCATCGTGAGGGTGAAGGGAACGGAGGCGCTGCCGCGGTCGATGCCGAAATCGGCCTGCACGGCCGGCAGCGCCACGACGACCGACCACATGCCGACGCCGCCGATGGTGGACAGAAGCATGGCGATGCCCAGCCTGAACCAGGCATAGGGGGAATCGATTTCATGCCGATTCATGGTGATCGTTCCCCCTTGCCGGATTGATCAGGTGCGTTCGAAGTCGATGCGCTCGACCACCGGCAGACCTTGCAGCTTGCGGCGCAGGCAATCCAGGGCCATTTCGACCGCCCCCAACCGGACCCATTCGCGCCCGCCGAGGATGCGGGAGCGCCGGACCACCACGTCGTCCTCCGTCGCGATGCCGGTCCAGATCGTGCCGCCGAAATCGATCCTGTCGGCGCCCTCGTCGAGTTCGATCAGGGAGATCAGGGCATGACTCGCCCCGGCTTGCTCGCGGGCGGCGCGGGCGACGGCGGCGGCGGCCTCCTCGGTCATGGCCGCGGCCAGCGGCACATCATGAAGGCCGTAGATGTCGTGCAGGTCCTTGAAATGGCGCACCGTCACGCCGCGGCGATAGACATGTTCGGCATGCGGCAGATGCGCGATGCGGGCGGAAATGGCGCCGCCGGTGAAGGTTTCCACCAAAGCCAGCGACCCCTGCGTGGCGGTCAAAGCGGCGAGGACCACGCCTTCCAGCGTCTGGTCATCCTCGGCCATGATGAAGTTGCCCATGCGCTTCTTCACCTCGGCCGTGACCGGGGCGAGTTTGCGGTGGACGTCGGCCATGTCGGTGCCGCGCACGGTCAGCTTGGTTTCCAACTGCGGGTAATGCGCCCGGAATCCGAGCTTCACGCCGCCGGTGGGGTCGAGATCTTCGACGCCCTTCAGCATCTCATCCACATGCGACTCGCCCAGGCCGTAGGAGTGCAGCCGCTTGAGGTAGATCGAAGCCGGGGCGCCGGAGCGGGCGAGGATGCGGGGGATCACCTGCTCTTCCAGCATGCGGCGCATTTCGCGCGGCACGCCGGGGGTGAAGAAGAAGCGGGCCTTGCCGATATCGACGGCGAAGCCGCAGGCGGTACCGATGGGGTTGTCGATCATTTCGGCGGTGGCCGGCAGCATGGCCTGCTTGACGTTGTTGGGCGGCATGACGCGGGCGCGCTTGGTGAAGAAAGCCTCCATCGTCGTCAGCCATTCCTGGTTCAGCGCCAGTTCCACGCCCGCGGCCTGGGCGGCGATTTCCTGGGACAGATCGTCCACGGTCGGGCCCAGGCCGCCATTGACGATCACCGCGTCGGCGCGGGTGCCGGCGAGCTGGAAGGCGGCGAGCAAGGTGTCACGGTCATCGCCGACGGTGGTTTCCCAATGCACGGACAGGCCGACATCTTCCAGCTTCTGCGCCATCCAGCTGAAATTGGTGTTGGTGATTTTGCCGGTCAGCACTTCGTCGCCGGTGCAGATGATCTCGATGCGCATGGTTTCCCCTCGGGATGGTTTTCTCGGGCGAGGGTAGCGCATGTCGGGGCGGAGGGACAAAGCCGATTTCCCGCCCGTCATGGTCTGGGTTGTCCGGGCCGGCCCCGGATGACGGTATTAACCCCGCCCCTGCCGCCCTGTGCGATAGGCCTGGCGGTGTTCCCGGTCGAGATTGTGCGAAAGCCGGGAATCCACTAACCCGGCCCCTACCCTCTTCGCCCCCGGAAGGAACGAGCGTCCATGTTCTACGAACCCAAAAACGGCCATGGGCTGCCCCATGATCCCTTCAAGGCGATCATCGCGCCGCGGCCGATTGGCTGGATTTCCACCGTGGATGCCGAGGGGCGGGCGAACCTCGCGCCCTATAGTTTCTTCAATGCCGTGCATTCGAACCCGCCGATGCTGATGTTCACCAGCGAGTCGATGAAGCACAGCGCCGCCAATGCGATCGCGACGGGGGAGTTCGTGTTCAACCTCGCTACACGGCCGTTGTTCGATGCGATGAATATTTCGTCAGGCGATCAGCCGGCGGGGGAGAGCGAATTCGCCGCCGCCGGGCTGGAAGCCGCGCCGTCGCGGCTGGTGAAGGCGCCGCGGGTGGCGGCGTCTCCGGCGTCGTTGGAGTGCCGGGTGGTTAGCACGTCGCAATTGCGGGATGTGGATGGCAAGCTGCTGCAAGGGTGGATCATTATTGGGCAGGTGGTGGGGGTGCATATCGACGAGGCTTATCTGGTGGATGGGCGTTTTGATACTGCGGGGGCGCAGCCTTTGGCGCGGTGTGGGTATCGGGATTATGCGACGGTGACGGAGTTGTTTGAGGCGATGCGGCCGACTGATGGGGGGAGTTATACGGGGGGTCAGCCGGATCGGTGATCTTGGGGTCAGTGTGAGCTGGTCGCCTTGCATGACTGGTGTCTTGCGATAGCCGCCGCTCAGCGCGGTAAGGTCGGGCAGTGGGATCCACGAAACGATATGCGCCGGCTCAATCCGCCTTCGCTTCCAGCGGCCACGGGCGGCCCGTTGCGATGTCGGGATGCCGGGGTTCGAACTCCACGCGCCCATGTTCGTCGCGCAACTTGTCGATGCGCACAAGGCAGGCCTTAGCCAGTTCGCCGGAAGGGCCGTCGATCATCGCGAAGAGAGCCTTGCGCAGCGACCCGGCATTCACGCCATGGATTTCGTAGCTAATGCCGCCCAGAGGTCTGCGTTCCAGCACGACCGCCTCCACAGCGCGATGTAAGGAATGGGTATGGGTGATGCCCTGCTGCCCCTTAACGTCGACCATCGTGAGGAGCGTGTCGGCATCGGCGGACGCAGCTAGTGCCTTTTCCATCGGCCCGCCGGCCCGCCGGAATTCGCCCTTCTTGTACCGGGCCAGCAAGTTCGCCCTAAGCGCCGGAGAACCCACTAACAACGCTTGCAACTGCTGCTCGTGGGCGTGGCCGCCGTGGGAACCCATCACCTTCGGGTCCAGGTCCGCCATCTCGAGAATTTTGACCAAGGCACTTTCGGTGCCGAGCCGGAGGACGGCGCCGACCCAGGTAGCGTCGCCATACAGGGATGGGTTCTGGGCAGCTATCGCGAACAGCGTGTCCTCTGAATATGGGTGGCCGATGCTGCCCAGCGGGCGAACGATATTCTCGAGCTGGTGCCGGTCGTTCAGTTGCGCCGGAAGTGTGTTCCACGCCTCCAGGAGGCTTTCCGGATGGTCAGAGAAGGCGAACAGCCGAAGCCATTCATAGAGCCCGTAGGCATCCCTGTTTTGCAGCAAATAGGCCTGTTTCTTCGCCCTTTCGTAGTACTCGGCGATGGCGGCGTTCAGATGCTCAGCATGCAGCGTCTCGCCGGCATAGGCCAGCGCGCGCATGTACCCTGTGGCTAGCTCGTGACGTGTCCGGTGTTTGTAGCTCGTGACGTGTCCGGTCATCTGCCCTGTGAGGAACGGGGGCACAGATGGACCGGGCACGCATTCACGAAGGGATCCGTCGGATGCGTTTTTCCGATGTGTTGGAGC
>CAIXEA010000195.1 GCA_903918315.1 uncultured Acetobacteraceae bacterium
ATAAACCTCATCGGTGGCGGGCATGGCGGATTATGTCCGGCGTTCGGTGTGGGTGAAAGCAACCAATCACTGAACGATTCCATATGTTTGCGCCATGTCCGTTCGCGAATCCCTGCCATGCGATGAATAAGATGGGCTAATCTCACCGTCAAGCGCGCGGGTGACTATGTCGTGACCGGTGCCGCGCAGGTCGGCGGCATCAACGGCGCGACCGGCGACATCTATCTATGGGTGCGGGTCAACGGCAAGGATGTGCCCGACTCCAACTCCATCCAGACCATTCCGATAGCCGGTTTCACGACCGTGCTGGTTTCGACAACAGAAATGACATTCAAGGACGGTGACGTTCTGGAATTCGTCTATGCCGCCACGAAACCGGGCCTGGGCATCATCGCTTCGCGGCCGAAGGGTCTGCCAGGCGTGCCGTCGATCATCTTCTCGATCTTCGAACTCTGATGAGGGCGTGATCGCGGGATTCAGACCTTCGGTGATTCCACCTCCGGTCATCCTGCTACGGCGCTGAACCCCGCGGGCTGGCAGCTTATGAAAGGGCTGCCAGCCCGTCGGCGTTCAGACCATGCCGATCGGACGGACCGGGGCGCCGGTTGCGCCCTTGAATTTGGTTGCCAGCAGCACGAAGCAAACGGTTGAAACCCCGTCGCGTGCCAGCTCTTCCAGCGCCAGATTTTCAATCAGATAGACGCCGCAGCGCGACAGAGAATATTGGTGGACCGGAAGGGCCAGCCCGTGATCCGGGTTGGGCAGGACCTCCACCGCCATGTTGTCGGTGCCGATGGCGGCGATGCCCTGGTCAATGAGCCATTGGGCGCCGGGAACGTCGATTCCGGGTTCGCCGCTGAGATACTTCGTGTTGTCGGTGGCGAAATAGCGGCCCCAACCGGTGCGGATCAGCGCCACGTCACCCGGCTCAACGGTAAAGCCGCCCTTTTGCGCCGCCCGAGCGAGATCGTCCGGCGTGACCACCCGGCCGGGATTGAGATGGGTTCCGCCATCCAGCCCCGCCACATCGAACACCAGGCCGCGGGTGATGATGGGCGGCGCGTTTTCGATGCCAAGCTTGGTCAACCCCCAATCCGTCACCACGTCCGGGGCGCAGAAGCCGTTGAACAGCATATCGCCCGAGGAAAAATGCCCGAGCGCGTCGATATGCGTGCCGACATGGGTCGTCATCTCGATCCGTTCGAGATTGGTGCCCGCGTCATTGCGCGCGCCCATGCCGCGGCGGCGCTTGATGCTGTCCTTCCAGGACGCCCAGATCGACATCAGATAGGGGGTCTGGTTCGGCGCCATATAGGGCGCGCCCATGTGGATTTCATGGCTCAGATCATAGACCCGGGCCTGTTTCACCGATCCCAGCGCGGCCAGCCGCTTTTCGGCCGTCAGCAGATTGCCGGCGCCGAGCTGGTCAGCCGGGCCCCATTTGGAATGGCCGAAGGTAAAGTGGTCCTGTATCGCGCTGGACATGGATCGTGCTCCCGCTTGATCCCCGGGCTGGCCCCGGGGATCGCTCGCGCCATTGTGCCGACCTTGTGGCCCGCGGCAAGCCGCTGGATGGAGACGCTATGCAGCTCTGACTCCCGCGATCATGCAGGAGCTTAGATCAGGCGCACCTGCACATAGGATCCGGGCGCATCCTCCAGCGCCGGCAATTTGCCATCGCCGGGCACCCGGGCCGCGACCTGCGCCTTGCCATGCGCGAGGATCCAGCGATGCCAGTCCGGCCACCAGGACCCCGCCAGCTCGGTGGCCCCGCTCAGCCAGGTATCCGGGTCCGGCGGCAGGTCTTCGTTGATCCAATGGTTGTATTTGCCGCCATCGGGCGAATTGACCACGCCCGCGATGTGGCCGGACGCGGCCAGGACGAAGCGCTTCTTGCCGCCCAGCAGTTGGGTGCCGCGATAGGTGGATTTCCAGGGCGCGATATGATCTTCCCGCGTCGACAGAAAATAGGCCGGGGTCTTGATCTTCCCCAGGTCGATCGGCACCCCGGACAGTGCGATACCGTTCGGTTTGCAGAGCAGATTGGCCTGATACATATTGCGCAGATAGAAACTGTGCATCTTCGCCGGCATGCGGGTGGAATCGGCGTTCCAGTACAGCAGGTCGAAGGGAAACGGGTCGTTGCCCAGCAGATAGTTGTTAACCACGAACGACCAGATCAGGTCATTGGCCCGCAGCATGTTGAACGTCGTCGCCATCTCACTGCCTTCGAGATAGCCGCGCTTGTTCATCTTCTCCTCGAGGGTGCGCAACTGCTCCTCATCGATGAACACGCCGAGCTCGCCGGCTTCGGCGAAGTCCATCATGGTGACGAAGAAGGTCGCGGTTTTGATCCGATCGTCGCCCTTCACGGCCATATAGGCCAACGTGGAGGCGAGCAGCGTGCCGCCGAGGCAGTAGCCGATGGCATTGACCTCGCGTTCGCCCGTCGCGGCCTCGATCGCGTCGAGGGCGGCGAGGAAGCCTTCGTGCATGTAATCTTCGAAGTTCTTCTCGGCCAGTTTTTCGTCGGGGTTGACCCAGGAGATGACGAACACCGTATGGCCCTGCGACACCGCCCAGCGGACGAAGCTGTTTTTGGGACGCAGGTCGAGGATGTAGAACTTGTTGATCCAGGGCGGCGCGATCAGCAGCGGGCGCTTCAGCACCTTGTCCGTCGCGGGCGTGTATTGGATCAGCTGCATCAGGTCGTTCTGGAAGACGACCTTGCCGGGGGACACGCCGATATTGCCGCCGACCTTGAAGGCGTCGGTATCGGTCATTTTGATGCGGAGCTGGCCTTTGCCGCGTTCGAGATCGCCCAGCAGGTTGTTGAGGCCCTTCAGGAGGTTCTCCCCCCCGGTTTCGGCGGTTTTGCGCAGCACCTCGGGGTTGGTGAGGACAAAATTGCTCGGGCTCATCGCGTCGATGAACTGGCGGGAATAGAAATCCACTTTCTGTGCGGTCTTGGGATCCAGGCCTTCAACCTGGGTGACCACGTCTTGCACGTAGCGGGCCGACAGCAGGTAGGACTGCTTGATGAAGTCGAAGACCTCGTTGTCCTTCCAGGCCTCGTCCTTGAAGCGCCGGTCACCCGGGGTGTCGATGACAGGCGCGGTGTCCAGCCCCATGACCTTGCGGGTGGTGTTCTGCCAGAGCGTCATCGTATCCTGCCAGAAGCCGATCTGCGCCTTCAGCATGCGGCTTGGATCCGACATCAGCTTCATGGTCATTTCCAGGAAGGCGCGGCCGATGTTCATGGCGTCGGCGCCGTTGTCACCGTCCTCGGCCTGACGTTTCAGCCATTCGGCGACGATGCGCTGCGACCGTTCGGCGACATCGGCCATGGATTGGCTCAGCGCTTGCGGATCCGGCAGCTTGAACGCCGGTGCATCAGCAGGGGAGGCGTTTTCGGTCTTGGCCATGCTTGTATCCTTTGCGTCGGCACCACCAGAGACTACACAGACCGCCAGAAGCGTGGAGCGGATCTGACCTATGACGATCAGTGGGAGTGCGGCGCAACCTACGGGGGCGCGTATGCGGGTTCAAGGCTGGTGTTCATGCACCGCAGCATCGGTGCCGCCGATGCTGTTGGCGGGCTGCTCGCTGCTGCTGCTGGCGGGTTGCTCGACGATGCAGTCCATCAACCCGGTCAATTGGTGGCACGACGCTGAGGGCGGCAAGATCGCCGAACAGCGCCCGGCCCCGCCCGGGGCGGATCAGCCTTATCCGAATCTGGCCAACGTTCCGGCCCGCCCGGCGCCGCCGGATCGCGACGCCATGCAGAAGCTGACCTCCGGCCTGATAGCCGATCGGCAGAACGCCCAGTATACGGCCGCCGCGGCGCCTTTGGCGGACCCGTCGCTGCCCAGCGCCTCCCCCGGGCTGTTTGGCACCAATACCCTGCCGCCGCCGCCCCCGCCGCGTCCCGCGCCCGCAACCGCACCGGGGGTGAGCACGGCGGTCCCGGCCGCGTCCGCGCCGCCGCCCGCCCCCGCGTCGAGCGAACCGGCCGCCCCGCCGGCG
>CAIXEA010000196.1 GCA_903918315.1 uncultured Acetobacteraceae bacterium
ACAGGGTATCCTCATCGGTGGCGGGCATGGCGGATTATGTCCGGCGTTCGGTGTGGGTGTAAGCAACCAATCACTGAACGATTCCATATGTTTGCGCCATGTCCGTTCGCGAATCCCTGCCATGCGATGAATAAGATGGGGTAACCCTGTCATACTTCATCGATCCCAATCCAGGTTTGTCTGCGAATATTGACGTGCAACGCTACCAATCGCATGGACTCCGGTTTTCTCATCAACGGAAAAACGAATCTATTCAGCGTTTCAAAGAACGAGTAAACCCGTCGGAACGCGAGAACCCCCGTCAACGGCCGGTGGCAAGTGATCTTGCAGATACGCACTGGATGTTGGGTGAAGACAGCATTTCTGCAGGCTCTTTGCACTGCGACGTCTGGACAGGTCCAGCCATCGAATTGCTCAATCGCAATACGATTTGTGTAAAGCCCGTTAACGGTTGGTGGCGAAACCGCGCATCAGCCGATATTTGCAATCGCAAGTCGCGTTACGCCCTGATTGTCACACTCAAAGCCCGCAACGCAGAGTTGGACATCTACACACCGGTTCGCACACTAGTCGGCCTGCCTGTGCCGGTAGAAATCGAGACGCCGATATAATTTCGCTCTGACGGGGAGAAGTCCTTAACCGTTTGAGGGGCCCCCTCACCACGCATCCACCCACCCCCGCTTCTTCCCCTCCCGCTTCGCCACCGGAGGCATCGCCCGCAACCCCGCCACGATCCACTTCCGCGTCTCCGCCGGATCGATCACATCATCCACCTCATACAATGACCCCACATTCAGCGCCTTCCCCCGCTCATACTCCGCCGCCACCAACCCCTCATAAAACGCCAACCGCTCCGCCGGATCGGCGATCCCTGCGATCTGGCGCTGGTTTCCGAGTTTAACCTTCCCCTCCAGCCCCATCCCCCCGAACTCGCCCGTCGGCCAGGACACGCAGAACGCCCCGATCAGCAGGTTCCCCCCGCCCATCGCCTGCGCCCCCAGCCCATAGGCTTTGCGGGTAATCACCATGAAGGTCGGCACCGTCACATTGGCGCCAATCACGTAAGCGCGGGCGCAGTGGCGGACGAGGCCGGTTTTCTCCGCCTCCGGCCCCACCATGTTGCCGGGCGTGTCGCAGAAATAGACCAGTGGCACGTCATGCGCGTCGCAGAGCTGCATAAACCGCGCCGCCTTATCCGCCGCGTCGCTGTCGATCGCGCCCCCCAGATGCAGCGGGTTATTGGCGATCACCCCCATCGGCCGACCCTCGACCCGGATCAGGGCGGTGATCATGCCGAGGCCGAAGCCGGACCGCAGTTCCAGCATCGATCCGGTATCGGCCAGCACGCCGATCAGGGCACGCATGTCATAGGCGCGCATGCGGTTCTCGGGCACGGCGTGGCGCAGCAGGCGCTGGTCGGGGCAGGTCCAGTCGGATACCCGGCCTTGGAAGTAGGACAGGTATTGGCGGGCGACGCGCGCGGCCTCCCGCTCATCCGCCACGGCGATGTCCACCACGCCGTTGGGGACCTGCACGCGCAGGGGCCCGACCTCGTCCGGGTGATAGACGCCGAGGCCGCCGCCCTCGATCATCGCCGGGCCGGCCATGCCGATGGACGCATTGGCGGTGGCGATGATCACGTCGCAGCAGCCCAGCAGCACCGCATTGCCGGCGAAGCACCGGCCGGAGGCAATGCCGACCACCGGCACCAGCCCGCTCAACCGGGGGAACTGGTGGAAGGTGTCGCTGCTGCCGCCGAGGATGGAGATATAGTCGGGGTCGCTCCCCCGCCCGCCGCCGCCTTCGGTGAAGATGACGGTGGGGATGCGCCATTGCTCCGCCAGTTCGTACATGCGGTCCTGCTTGCGGTGGCTGTGCTTGCCCTGGGTGCCCGCCATGACGGTGTAGTCATAGGCGCCGACGACGACGCGGCTGGTGTCTTCCGGGAACAATGCGCCGTTGATCTGGGCGAGGCCCATGACGAAGCCGTCGGCCGGGGAGTCCTCGATCAGCTTTTCCATGGATGTGGTGGTGCGCCGGGCGGCGACGGTGAGTGCGCCGTATTCGAGGAAGCTGCCGGGATCGACGAGGTCATCCAGGTTCTCCCGCGCGGTGCGCTGGCCGGTTTTGCGCCGGCGGGCGACGGCGGCGGGGCGGGCGGCGTCGCGGGCTTTCGCCTGCCGCGCCAGGACTTCGGCGAGGTCGGGGCGGATGTAATCCAGGTCCACCGCCGCCGCGGCCACCTCGCCGCCGCTGGCGTCCTCGGTTTCCTCGATGAACAGCAGCGGATGGTCTTCGAAGACGGTGTCGCCGATTGCCACGGTGACCGCGCGCACGATGCCGCCGACGGGGGCGGTGATGTCGTGCTGCATCTTCATCGCCTCCATGACCAGCACGGCCTGGCCGCGGCGCACGATGTCGCCTGGGGCGACGCCGAGGCTGACGATGGTGCCTTGCATGGGCGCCGGGACGGGTTTGGTGCCGTCGGGGCCTTCAACTTCCGGTGCGATCTCAGGGGGCGCCGCCTCCATCGCCGGCGCATCGCCGCCTTTGCCCAGGGCCACGATCGCCAGCGGGTCCTTGCTCTGCAGGCGGATGCCGGCGGTGCGGGGGGCGTTCGCGGGCGCGGCTGGCTCGAAATACAGGCGTGGGTGTTTCTCGGCGGCGGATTGCAGCAGGGCGCCGATATGGTCCTCGACGAAGCGGGTGTGGACGGTGTCGCCCAACAGCCCGGGATGGCGCAGCAGCGCCTGCAGGAACGGGATGTTGGTGGCCGCCCCCGCGATGCGGAATTCCGCGAGTGCCCGCCCGCAGCGGGCGGCGACATCGGCCAGCCGACCGGAGGGGGCGGTGACGATCACCTTCGCCAGCAGGGAGTCGAACGCCGGGCTGGTACGGTAGCCGGCATAGCCGTAGCCATCGACGCGCACGCCCGCGCCGCTTGGGACATCATAAGCGCTCAGCACCCCGCCGGCCGGCCGCGCGGTGCCATCGGCGCTCATGGTTTCCAGGTTGACGCGCACCTGCATGGACATGCCGCGCGGGGCGGGGATTTGCGGCTGGGTCAGGCCGATACCGGCCAGCGTCTCCCCGCCGGCGATCCGCAGCTGGGCTTCGACCAGATCGACGCCGGTGATTTCTTCGGTGACGGTGTGCTCGACCTGGATGCGGGCATTGGCCTCGATAAACGCGATCTCGGCGGAGTCGCTGGCGTTGGTGGCATCGACCAGGAATTCGAACGTGCCGGCGTTGCGATAGCGGGCGGCGGCGCCGAGCGTCACGGCGGCCTCCAGCAGCCGGGCGCGGACCCCGGGCGCGAGGGAGGGGGCCGGCGCGATCTCGATCAGCTTCTGGCGCTGGCGCTGGATGCTGCACTCCCGCTCCCACAGATGCGCCACCGCGCCGGTGCCGTCACCGAGAAGCTGGACCTCGATGTGCCGCGCGCGGGGGAAGAGCCGCTCGACATACAGATCCCCATTGCCAAACGCCGCCAGCGCCTCCGCCCGGCATCGTTCAAACGCCGCCGGTAAGGCGGCCTGGCTGTGCACCGGCCGCATGCCGCGCCCGCCGCCGCCGGCAATGGCCTTGACCATGACGGCGGCGTTGTCCCCGAGGCGCTCCATGAAGGCGATGGCGGTGGGCAGGCCGGTGGGGCCGTCGGTGCCAGGCACCAACGGCACGTTGTGCCGCGCGGCAAAGGCCCGGGCGGCGGCCTTGTCGCCGAACAGGTCCAGCGAGTCCGGCGACGGCCCGACGAAAACCAGCCCCGCGGCCGCACAGGCACGGGCGAAGGCGGCGTTTTCGGCCAGGAAGCCATAGCCGGGATGGATGGCGTCGCACCCGTTCTCCCGCGCGGCATCGATCAGGGCGGCGGCGTCGAGATAGGCGGCGACTCCCCGGCCCTTCAGCGCATGGGTTGCGTCGGTGCGGCGGGTATGGAGCGACGCCGCATCATCCGCGGCATGGACCGAGACCGTGGTGATCCCCATCCCGGCCGCGCTGCGGGCGATGCGGATGGCGATCTCGCCGCGATTGGCGATCAGGAGTTTCGTCAATGACATGGGACTGCGTTTCCTTGGGCGTTTTGCACCTTGTGCCCGGGGCGGGGCCAAGGCGGGGGCGTTCTGACCCGAGCTTGGGGCATCGCTTCGAACGCAGCAACGCCCCGGCCTTGCGTGTGGCTAGCTCGTGATCTGTCCGGTGTTTGTAGCTCGTGACGTGTCCGGTGTTTGTAGCTCGTGACGTGTCCGGTCATCTGCCCTGTGAGGAACGGGGGCACAGATGGACCGGGCACGCATTCACGAAGGGATCCGTC
>CAIXEA010000197.1 GCA_903918315.1 uncultured Acetobacteraceae bacterium
CCGATTGTTTGATCGCGTGATTCACGGCTCCGGTGATTCCACCTCCGCCGATCACGCTCTAAGACCCCGCGGACCCCATGTAATACTCCTTGAACTGGGCCCGCAGCGTGGTCTTCTGCAACTTCCCGGTCGCGCCATGCGGCAGCGAGTCCACCACCAGCACCTCATCCGGCAGCCACCACTTGGCGATCTGGCCTTCGTAGAGTTTCAGCACGGAGGCCGGATCGACCGTGTGCCCCGGCCGGGGCACCACCAGCAGCAGCGGCCGCTCATCCCATTTCGGGTGGCGGGCGGCGATGACGGCGGCTTCCAGCACATCGGGGTGGGAGACGGCGATATTCTCCAGCGCGATGGAGCTGATCCATTCGCCGCCGGATTTGATCACGTCCTTGGACCGATCGGTGATTTCCATGAACCCATCGGGGTCGATGGTGGCGACGTCGCCGGTGGCGAACCAGCCCTCCGCGTCCAGGGCGGAATTGGGGGGCTCGCCATAATAGGCGCTGGCGATCCAGGGGCCGCGCACCAGCAGATCGCCGAAGGCAACCCCATCCCAGGGCAGTTCCTTGCCGTCGCCGTCGACGATCTTCATGTCGATGCCCGGCAGGATGCGGCCCTGCTTCAACATGTGGCGCACCGCGGCGGCCCCTTGCAGGCCCATCTGCGTTTCTTTGGGCGCGTTATAGGTCCCGACCGGGCTCAGTTCGGTCATGCCCCAGCCGTGCTCGACGCGAATATTCTGTTCGTCGCGGAAGGCCTCGATCAGCAGCGGCGGGGTGGCGGACCCGCCGGTCATGATGCGCCTGACGGAGGTGAGTGTCTGGCCGGAGGTGCGCAGATGCTGCAACAGCCCCATCCAGATCGTCGGCACGCCGCAGGTCAAGGTGACCTGCTCCTCGTTTAACAGGCCCGCCAGGCTGGCCCCGTCCAGATGCCGCCCCGGCAGCACCAGCCCGGCCCCGGTCAGGGCGCAGGCATAGGGAATGCCCCAGGCATTGACGTGGAACATGGGCACCACTGGCAGAATACGCTCCCCGGCGCGGGCGCAGAGCACGTCCGGCATGCAGGCGGCGTAAGCGTGCAAAAGGGTGGAGCGATGGCTGTACAACACCCCTTTCGGCCGCCCGGTCGTGCCGGAGGTGTAACACAGCGCGCTGGCGGTGTTTTCATCGAAATCCGGCCAGGCGTAATCCGCGTCCGCGTCCGCCAGCCGCGTGTCGTAGCAATGCAGCCGCATGCCCGGCGCCAGTTTGACCGCCGGCATCGTGGCGGCATCCGTCAGGATCACCACATCGCGCACGCATTCCTTCACCCGTTCGGCGATCGCCTCGATCAGCGCCACGAAGCTGATATCGACGAACAGGATCCGGTCCGCGGCATGGGTGACGATATAGGCCAGGTCGTCGGGATGCAGGCGCGGGTTGATGGTGTGGCAGATCGCCCCCATGCCCGGCGCGGCATAATAGACCTCCAGATGCCGGTAGCCGTTCCAGGCGAGGGTGCCGATGCGGTCGGAGGCGGTGACGCCGAGGGATTGGAGGGCGCGGACCAGTTGCCGCGACCGCCGCTCCACATCCACCCAGCCATAGCGATGCGTGGTCCCGTCATGCAGGCGGGATATCACGGGCGCGGTCGCGTGATGCCGCGCCGCGCGGGTGAGGATGCCGGAAATCAACAGGCTTTGCGATTGCATCAGACCGAGCATGGGTGTCCCTCCGTCGCCGCGGCGTTGTCGCCGCCCTTTTCTGCGCCGATGATACGTCAGCAGCGAACGAACAGAAGGGGAAAATTGCATGCATCCAGTCATGATCGTCACCGGTGGCAGCCAGGGCATTGGCGCCGCCGTCGCCCGCATGGCCGGGGCCCGCGGCTACGCGGTGGCGCTGACCTACCAATCCGCCCGCGACCGCGCCGATGCGGTGGTGGCCGAGATTACCGCCGGCGGCGGCACCGCCCTGGCGATCCAGGCGGAAATGGCCGACGAGGCGTCGATCCTGGCGCTGTTCGCGACCGTGGACCGCGACCTCGGCCCGGTCAGCGTCCTGGTCAACAATGCCGGCGGCCCGGGCCCGGTCTGCACGATCGACGCGATCACCGCGGCGGCGCTGGACAGCGTGCTGAGCGTCAATGTCCGCGCGCCCTTCCTGACCACGCGGGAGGCGGTGAAGCGCATGGCGACCGACCTCGGTGGCAAGGGCGGGGCGATCGTCAATATTTCTTCGCGCGCGGCGGAAATCGGCGGAGCGAATGAGTGGATCCATTACGCGGCGTCGAAGGGCGCGGTAGACAGCCTGACGATTGGCTCCGCCCGCGAGCTGGCCCCGCGCGGCATCCGGGTCAACGCCGTCAGCCCCGGACTGATCGAAACCGAGTTGCATGCCCGCGCCGGGCTGCCGGATCGCCTGGTCCGGCTGGTGGGTGGCGTGCCGATGGGGCGTACCGGCAGCGCCGAGGAAGTGGCGGCGGCGGTCTTGTGGCTGGCCTCCGGCGAAGCATCTTATATCACGGGGATCATCGTACCGATCTCGGGAGGACGCTAATGGACCTGAAATCCGCATTGATCGTTGGCGTGGGGCCGGGGCTGAGCGCCTCCCTCGCGCGGCTGTTCGCCAAACATGGGTTGCAGGTGGCGCTGGCGTCACGCAACCCGGACAAGCTGACCCGGCTGGCGGAGGAAACCGCCGCCGCGACCTTCGCCGTCGAAGCGACCGATCCCGATGAGGTCGCGGGCCTGTTTGATGCCGTCATCGCCACCCAGGGCGTGCCGGATATCGTGGTCTACAACGCCTCCGCCCGGGCCCGGGGGCCGATCACCGATGTGGCGCCGGCGGATGTGGCGCATGCGATCGCGGTCAGCGCCTATGGCGGCTTTCTGGTCGCCCAGCAGGCGGCGCGCGGCATGGTGGCGCGCGGCAGCGGGGCCATCCTGCTGACCGGCGCCTCGGCCAGTGTGAAGGGCTATCCCCAGTCCGGCGCCTTCGCGATGGGCAAATTCGCCTTGCGCGGCCTGGCGCAGAGCATGGCGCGGGAGCTCGCCCCGCAAGGCGTGCATGTCGCGCATTTCGTCATCGATGGCGGCATTCGCAGCGCGCTACGGCAGAACCCGAACGACAATCCCGACAGCCTGCTCGACCCCGATGCGATCGCCGAGTCCTACTGGCACGTCGCGACCCAGCCGCGTTCGGCCTGGACGTGGGAGGTCGAGCTGCGGCCTTGGGTGGAGCGCTTCTGAGCGGCTGATCCCATCAATCGGCGGGCCCGCACCAGCCCGGCAGGTAGGAGGCCGCGTGATCTTTCGCGGCCGCCATGGCCTGTTGCAAGGCCTGGTCGAAATCCGCCGTCACGAGCCTGGGTCTGATCATGCGCCGCAGATACTCCGCCCATAGGAATTCGCTGTAATAGGTCGTGTCCTTGGCATAACCGCCATGGCGCCGCAGCGCCCCCGCCAGCGAACGGTAGGGATCATCCTGGAGCCCGGCGACGGTTTTCGGGATATCGTCATGTTCGCGCAGGCGGCCCTTGGTGTCATAGAGGTGAAGCCAGTTCCTGTGGGCCAGGACGAACCAGAACGTCGCCGATGGCAGGCCGCTCAGATCCTCCATGACCGATGTCAGAACATGCTCCACGTTTTCCAGGTGCAAGGCCAGCGCGAGGTGGTGGTGATCGAGGATGTAGCGTCGGCCTTTCGGGCCAACCACGACCGGGATCAGGTGGCTGCCGAGGAACGTCGCTTCCTTGTCCCCTTTGTCCCGCCAGGCCTGGCGCTTTGCCTCGACCTCCCGCAGGCCGACGGTGATCTGGGTTGGCCGTAGTTCGGTGATGCGAACCGGGATCAGGCGTGGTTCAGGCGCGTGATACATGGCTGACGACCCTCCGTTGACGGATATTGGGGCGGTGCCGCCGTACGAAAGGTCGGGCCAGCATCGCACGGCGTCTGACAGGCCGGTTTACGGCCGCCCTGGTCAGCCTGAGGCCAGAATCTCCGCCGCCGCATCGGCGAAGACCTGGCATCCCAGCACCAGATCGGCGTCACTGGTATTCTCCGTCCAGTGATGGCTGATCCCGCCGATGCTGGGCACGAACAACATGGCCGAGGGCATACGTTCCGAGACAATCTGGGCATCGTGGCCGGCGCCGCTGGGCGAAGGCATGTGCAGCCCGGGCGCATGGCGTTCCGCCGCGCGTTCCAGCGCCGCCTTGAATCCTTCATCCATCTGGCGTGGCACGGATCGGCCGCGATAGGCGATCGTGACCCGGCATGGGCCCTGGTTGGCTTCGGCCACGAGGTCGTCCAGAGCCTCTTCCAGGCGGAACAGCAGTGCCGGATCGGTGTCGCGGAACTGGAACAGCATCTCCGCCCCACCTGGAACGATGCTGGGCGCACCGGGATCGAGGGTGATGCGTCCGGTCGTCCAGACGGTGCGGGGGCCGGCGATCCGGGGGAAGCGATCCTCGATCGCGGCGCACAGGCGGATCAGCGCCACGCCGGCATCGCGGCGGATCGCCATGCGGGTGGTGCCGGCATGGTTCTGCTGGCCTTCGAAGACGATCCGGAAGCGATGGCTGCCGACGATCGCGGTGACGATGCCGAGGCGGTTGCCGGAATCCTCCAGGGTCGCACCTTGCTCGATATGGGCTTCCAGATAGCCGCGATAGGCGCCGGGTTCGGCGACCTCACGGGGCAACCCGGCCAGTCCGGCCTGCGCCAAGGCGGTGCGCAAGGGGGTTCCATCGCCGACATTGGCACACCGGTCGATCTCGTCATCCGCCAGCAGGCCGCAATAGGATCGGCTGCCCAGAAAGGAGCCGTAATGACCTTCTTCATCGGCCCAGCCCGCGACGTCGATGCCGTGGCCCAAAGTGCGTGCGACTTCCAGGCCGAAGATCACCCCCATCGCGCCATCCAGCCATCCGGCATGGTTCTGGGTTTCGAGATGGCTGCCCAGCAGCAGCCGGGGGCCGGAGCTGGTGGCGCGCCCGATGACATTGCCGATGCCGTCGATGACGGTTGTCAGACCCGCCGCCCGCATCCGCTCCGCGACCCAATGACGCCCGCGCATATCATCCGCTGAGTATGTCGGCCGGTGCACACCGGTCTTGTAGAGGCCGATGTGACGAAGACCATGCAGATCACTCAGCAGACGGGTGGCGTCGATTTGTGGCACGTGTTGGCTCCTGTCTCGGCGGATGCTGGAAAAGATGACGCGCGGAAGCCAGGACTTTGGCCTGGTACATTTCCCCACGCGCTGGGGTATGGGAATGATAGTAGCCGATGGCGATCATCATATTGCCCCGCGCCTCATGCCAGTAGTTTTTGAGGATCGCGCCCGCGACAGCGATATTGAAGCAGGGATCGTTCAGCAGCCTGATCCGCACATCCTGTTCCGCCAGTCCCGTGAGGCGGGCGACCGGGCCAATCCAGCGGCTGTTGACCTGCATGACTCCCAGATCCTCCGACCCGTCGGTGTTGCGGGCGAGGGTGCCGATATGGCCGCCTTCCACGCGCTGGATCGAAGGCAGCACGCGCGGCGGCAGATGGTAGAACTGGGCGGTCATCGCCATGCAGGCCAGGAAGGGGACGGCCATCGGCTATTTTCCGATGCAGAACTGGCGGAACAGCGTGTCCAGGATGTCCTCGACCCCGACATGTCCGGTGATGCGGCCCAGCGCCCGCAGGGCCATGCGCAAGTCTTCCCCGCGCAGCTCCGCCAGGCCGGCATCGGCCGCGGCGTCGAGCCGGGCGGCGGCTTCCACCAGCGCGGCCCGGTGGCGGGCGCGGGTCAAGGGCGGCGGGCCGCTGGAGTCCGTCAAGGCGCGGGCGATGCCGGCCAGATGATCGCGGAGCTGATCCAGGCCATCCCCGCGCACGGCGCTGACGCGAATCGCAGCGGCTGGCGCGGGGCCGCCGAGGTCGGATTTATTGGCCACCAGCACGCGCGTCGCGCTCGCGGGGGCGGTGAAGGCGCCGGTGTCGGACAGCTCGATCACGACATCCGCCTCCTGCGCCCGGGCGCGGGCCCGGCGGACACCCTCCGCCTCGATCGCATCGTCGGTGTCGCGCAGCCCGGCGGTGTCGACCAGCGTGACGGGTACGCCGCCCAGAACCACCCGGGTTTCAATGGCATCGCGGGTCGTGCCGGGCAGGGCGGACACGATCGCCACATCGCGATCCGCCAAGGCGTTCAGCAACGATGATTTGCCCACATTGGGGGGACCGGTCAGGGCGAAGACCAGGCCGTCCCGCAATTTCTCCCCGCGCCGTGCGTCGTTCAGATGGCTGGCGATCTCATGGCGCAGCGTCGCCAGGGTGGCCGCCAGCGCGGCATCGACATCGGGCGGGAGGTCTTCGTCAGGGAAATCGATCAGGGCTTCCTGCTGCGCCAGCATGAAACGGAGCTGATCGGACCAACCCTGATAGATGCGCCCGAGTGCGCCATCGAGCTGGCGCAGGGCCTGGCGTCGTTGCGCCTCGGTCTCGGCGGCGATCAGGTCATGAACGGCCTCGGCCTCCACGAGGTCCATGCGGCCGTTCAGAAAGGCGCGGCGGGTGAATTCCCCCGGTTCGGCCGGACGCAGGCCGAGCGCCACCAGCGCCATGGCGGCGCCGTCGGTGACCGCGCGGCCGCCATGCAGGTGCAATTCGGCCGAATCTTCACCGGTGTAAGACCCCGGGCCGGGCAGCCATAACACCAGCGCCTGGTCCAGTTCGGTTCCCGATTGATCCCTCAGGCGCCGCAGCCGGGCCAGGCGCGGTGCCGGCGGATCGCCGCCGCAGAGCGCCACCAGCGCCGCCCGCGTCAACGGCCCGCTCATGCGCATGACCGCGATCGCGGCCCGCCCCGCGCCGGACGCGATGGCGAATATCGTTTCGTCCGGTATCATGCGGGTCCCCGTGCCTGCCCGGCGCCGCGGCTATTCGTGCCGGAAACCGCTCCATCCGCCGGAGCCGTGAATGAACAGAGGCGACAGAACGCCCAGCCCAAATCCATAGGCACCATCGAGCAGCAGCATCCGCATCCCATTGTAGATATTCCAGGCTGTATCGCGGGAGCTGCCGGTCAGATCGGGAAAGAACCGGAGGTTGATCACCGCGGCGACCCCGCCCATGAGCAGTCCGCAGAACCAAAGCGGAAAGGTGAAGCGCGGGATCAGGAGGGCGAAGATGGAGCCGAACACGCCGCCGAACAGGCAGGAATTGGCGATTCGCGGCAATCCCCAGGGCTCCGCCGGCGCCAGCGCGAAGGCGTGCGGCAGGAGGAGTTTGGGGATTTTCATGATATGCAGCGCCTCCCACATCCCTTGGTGGAAGGTCAGCATCGACAAGGCGCCGACCATGAAACCCAGCAGGATGCGCATGGGTGGGGCCTGGAGTGTCGCCGTGGATTTTGCCATGCCCTTATTGTGGGGGTGGGGGTCCTGGGGTCAATCGGAAAATGCCCGTTGGCGGGAAATGTGATTGGCGGCGAATGCGGCGGCCCGTCTTGCAACGCGGCGGGTGCGCCCTATGGTGCGGCCCCTGTCGTCCCCCGTGGGGGCTTGTTACCAAGGACGCAACAATGACCGCTCTGAACCGGCGCACTCTGATCGCGGGTGCCGCCCTGCCGCTGTTCGCCATTCGCACCCGCCCCGCGCATGCCGCCGAATTCAGCCTGAAGCTGGCGAACAACGCCCCGATCACCCATCCGCAGACGGTGCGGGCCATGGAAGCGGCGGAGCGCATCAAGGCCGCCACCAGCGGGCGGCTGGAACTGCAGGTGTTCCCGAACAACCAGCTCGGCTCCGATACCGATATGCTGTCGCAGTTGCGCTCCGGCGCGATCGACTTCTTCACGCTGTCCGGGCTCATCCTCGCCACCCTGGTGCCGGTCGCTTCCATCAACGGCATCGGTTTCGCGTTCAAGGACTACGATACGGTCTGGAAGGCGATGGACGGCAAGCTCGGCGCGCTGGTCCGCGCTGAGATCGAAAAGCGCGGCCTGATCGCGATGGACAAGATGTGGGACAATGGCTTCCGCCAGATCACCAGCTCCACCCATCCGATCAAGACGCCTGACGATCTGAAGGGGTTCAAGATCCGCGTCCCCGTCTCACCGCTCTGGACCAGCATGTTCCAGGCGCTGGGCGCGTCGCCGATCAGCATCAATTTCTCGGAAGTCTATTCGGCCTTGCAGACGAAGATCGCGGAAGGGCAGGAAAACCCGCTGACCCTGATCCAGATCGCCAAGCTCTATGAGGTCCAGAAATACGTCTCCCTGACCAGCCATATGTGGGATGGGTTCTGGATGCTGACGAACAAAAAGAGCTTCACCGCGCTGCCGGAGGATCTGCAGCAGGTGCTGGCGCGCGAGCTGAACAAATCGGCCCTCGATGAGCGGGCCGACATCGCGAAGCTGAACGGCTCGGTCGCCGAGGATCTCAAGAGCAAGGGCCTGGTGTTCGAGGATGTGAACAAGCCGGCCTTCCGCGATGCCCTGAAGACGGCGGGCTTCTACGCTGAGTGGAAGAAGAAATACGGCGATGAGGCCTGGGCTGTCCTCGAAGGGGAGGTCGGGTCGCTCGCCTGACCCTAAACGCGCAACGCCCGCGCGGTGCGGTCCACCGTGCGGGTGCGGTGATTTAAAGGCTCTGCTTCCGTGATAGTCTCGCGTTTCGAATCATGCCTTCGGGCGGTGGCGGAAATCCCGGCCGCCGCGCTCGTGGTGGCGGAAATCCTGGTTCTGTTTGCCGGGGTCACCGCCCGCTATGTCTTCCATGCCCCGCTGATCTGGACCGATGAACTGGCCTCGATCCTGTTCCTCTGGCTGGCGATGCTCGGCAGTGTGATCGCGCTGCAAAAAGGCGAGCATATGCGGCTGACCGCGGTCGTGTCCGGCTTCTCCGACCGGGGCAAGACCCGGGCCGAGGCGCTGGCGGTGGTCGCGGTGGCGGTGTTCCTGCTGACCATCGTGCCCTCCGCCTGGGATTACGCGGCGGAGGAATGGTATATCGAGACCCCCGCGCTCGGCATCCATAACACCTTCCGCGCCATGGCCATTCCCGTCGGCGCGGTGCTGATGGTGGTCACCGCGCTGACCCGCCTGGCCCGGCTGTCCTGGCGGGACGCGGCCTTCGGGCTGGCCGCCGCGGCCGCCCTCATTATCGCCCTCAGGCTCGGTGCCCCCGCGCTCAAAGCGATTGGCAACTGGAGCCTGGTGGTCTTCTTCGTTCTTCTCCTCGGTGCGGCGGTGCTGCTGTCGGTGCCCATCGGCTTCGCCTTCGGTCTGGCGACCCTCGCTTATCTGGCGACCCTGACCCGGACGCCCCTGACCGTGGTCGTGTCACGGATGGATGAGGGCATGAGCAGCCTGATCCTGCTCGCAGTGCCGCTGTTCGTCTTCCTCGGCCTGCTGATTGAAATGACCGGCATGGCCCGCGCCATGGTCGGATTCCTGGTCGCGCTGCTCGGGCATATCCGCGGCGGCATGTCCTATGTGCTGCTCGGCGCGATGTATCTGGTTTCCGGCATTTCCGGGTCCAAAGCCGCCGATATGGCCGCCGTCGCGCCGGTGCTGTTCCCCGAGATGAAACGTCGCGGCATGCATGAAGGGGAGCTGGTATCGCTGCTCGCCGCGTCGGGTGCGATGAGTGAGACCATTCCCCCCTCGCTGGTCCTGATCACCATCGGCTCCGTCACCGGCGTTTCGATCGCGGCTTTGTTCACCGGCGGGCTGCTGCCGGCGGTGGTGCTGGCGGTCGCGCTGGCCCTGATCGCCCGCTGGCGTGGCCGGGGGGAGGATCTGTCCGGCGTCAAACGCCCCCCCTGGTCGCAGATCGGAAAATCCTTCGCCATCGCGCTGCCCGCCTTGATCCTGCCCTTCGTCATCCGCTCCGCTGTGATTGAGGGCGTGGCGACCGCGACCGAGGTGTCCACCATCGGCATCGGCTACAGCGTGATCGTGGGTCTGCTGGTCTATCGCCAATTCCCCTGGCGGCGGCTGTTTCCGATGCTGGTGGAAACCGCGGCGCTGTCGGGGGCGATCCTGCTGATCATCGGCACCGCCACCGGCATGGCCTGGGCCCTGACCCAATCCGGCTTTTCCCGCCAATTGGCGCAGGCGATGACCACCATGCCCGGTGGAGCGGCCGGCTTCATGGCGGTGTCGATCCTGGCCTTCATCGTGCTGGGCAGCGTGCTGGAGGGCATCCCCGCCATCGTCCTGTTCGGACCGCTGCTGTTTCCCTCCGCGCGGATGGTGGGGATCCATGAGGTCCATTACGCGATGGTGGTGGTGCTCGCGATGGGTATCGGGCTCTTCGCGCCGCCGTTCGGGGTTGGCTACTACGCCGCCTGTGCCATCGGGCGCGTATCACCCGACGCGGCGATGCGCCGGATCTGGCCCTATCTGCTGGCGGTGCTGGCGGGGTTGATCATCGTGGCGGTGGTGCCGTGGTTCAGCATCGGGCTCCTGCCGACGCGTTAGGTGATTGACTCCGTCCGGCCGATCACAGCCTGCTCGAACCGTCATGGCCCGGCCGGCGCCGCCCGCATGGTGCCGCGAGAGGTAGCCCGGACGAGCCGGGCTATGACGACGAGGGGGGGGGGTGAGGCAGATCACACTCTTCTCCAACCGTCTTGGCCTGGACAAGCCGCGCTGTGACGAAGGGGGAATGAGGCCAACCACACCCGGTTCTCATCGTCATGGCCC
>CAIXEA010000198.1 GCA_903918315.1 uncultured Acetobacteraceae bacterium
CCGTCATGGCCCGGCTTGTCCGGGCCACCTATCGCGGCACGGTGCGGTGGGGGTGGCCCGGACAAGCCGGGCCATGACGGGGAGAAAACACCGTTGTCCCCACCTGCCAAATTTTCGTTTCCGCGATCTGTGAATCCGGTAGGGACAAGCCGGGTCATGACGGGGAGAGCATGAGTCAACAGCAACGGCGCTTTGTATTAACCCCCGGGTTTCTTCCAGGCGCCGCCCGCCGGCGCGGGCCCGGCCTCGGGCTTCCACTGGCCGGACTTCTTCAGCGCCTCCGCCACTTCCTTGGGCATGTAGGTCTCGTCGTGCTTGGCCAGCACCTCCGACGCCCGGAAGCTGCCGTCCGGTAGCAGGGCGCCCAGGGTCACGACGCCCTGACCCTCCCGGAACAGGTCCGGCAGGATGCCATTGTAGCGCACCGCGATGCTGTTCGCCCCATCCGTGACCCGGAAGCTGGCCCCGCCGGCGCCGCGCTGCACGCTGCCGGCCTCCACCAGCCCGCCAAGCCGCACCGTTCGCCCGCTGCCCCCGACCTTGGCGATATCGGAGGGGGATACGAAGAACACCAGATTGTCGCTGAACGCGGTCAGCACCAGCGCCGTCGCCGTGCCCAGCCCCAGCCCGCAGGCCAGCAGGATCCACAGGCGCCGGCGTTTGCGGGTCATGACCAGCGGTCCCGCGGGTCGA
This sequence comes from uncultured Acetobacteraceae bacterium, assembly GCA_903918315.1. GTDB lineage: Bacteria > Pseudomonadota > Alphaproteobacteria > Acetobacterales > Acetobacteraceae > Rhodopila. The sequence goes on from CAIXEA010000198.1 coordinate 694, forward strand.
TCGCCGCCAGTTTCCGCCTTGCCGAGGCCATGCGCTGGAACGCCGTCACGACGAACACCAGCGGCACCAAAACCCCCAATCCATAAGCCACGGCAATAAAAGGCAGGTGGCTCATGCGCCGGACTCCGAGGCCGCGCGCGCCATCAGCAGCCCGCGAATGCGCCGCTCCATCACCGCCGCGCGCAGGCGTACCGTCACGATCGTGGCGAAGACCAGCGTATAGCCAAGCGCGGCAATCAGCAGCGGCCACAGCATCGCCGGCGCCATCGACGGCGCCCCGGTCAGCCCGATGGACGCCGGCTGATGCAGCGTATTCCACCAATCGACGCTGAATTTGATGATAGGCAGGTTCACCGCGCCAACCAGCGCCAGAATGGCCCCGGCGCGGTAGCCGCGGGTCGGGTCGTCGAAGGCCCGCACCAGCGCCACATGCCCGAGATAGAGGAAAAACAGCACCAGCACGGATGTCAGCCGCGCATCCCACACCCACCAGGCGCCCCACATCGGCTTGCCCCACAGGCTGCCCGTCGCCAGGCACAGCGCCGTAAACCCCGCCCCCACCGGCCCGATCTCCACCGCCGCCAGATCGGCCAGCGGATGCCGCCAGACCAGCGACAGAATCGAGCAGACCGCCAGCCCGGTGTAACCGCCGGATGCGAGCCAGGCGCAGGGCACATGCACATACATGATCCGCACCGCGTCCCCCTGCTGCCAGTCGGCCGGGGACACAAACAGGCCCCAGCCAAGGCCGGTCACCGTCAGCACCAGCGCGGCGACGGCAAGATACGGCAGCACCGCGCCCGACAGGCGCATGAACTGGCCAGGATTGGCGAAACGGTGCAGCGACCGGGTTGATAGGGAGTCCACGAACACCTTCTATCCCAACGCATAGCCGGTTTGAAGCCACGCCGTATTGCCGTAATATGGCGCTGACAGACGATCCAGGAAGGCCCCCAGGCGCATGACGCAGTATTGGCTGGTGAAATCCGAGCCCGACGCATTCTCCTGGGAGCAGCAGGTGGCGAATGGCATTGAGCCCTGGACGGGTGTGCGCAATCACATGGCCAAGAACAACCTCAAGGCCATGAAGCAGGGCGACAAGGCGTTCTTCTACCACTCCAATGTCGGCAAAGAGATCGTCGGCGTGGTGGAGGTGGCGCGCGAAGCCTATCCCGACCCCTCCGCCGAAACGGGCGACTGGGTCTGCGTCGATATGCGCGCCATCGGGCCGGTGCCGAAGCCCGTCACCCTGGCCGCGATCAAGGCCGAACCGACGCTGGAGGGGATCGCGCTGATCCGCCAGTCGCGGCTCTCAGTCATGGCGATTTCCAGCGAACATTGGGTTCGCTTATGCGAGATGGGCGAATGCAAACTCTGATCCCGGACGACCTGCGCCCCCTCTGCCGGGTCGAGGACATCCCCGACAATGACGCCATCGGCTTCCCCGCCGCACCCGGCGGCTTCACCGGCCTGATGGCGGTGCGCAATGGCGAAACCGTGCGGGTCTACCTCAATTCCTGCCCGCATATCGGCACCCCGCTCGACTGGACGCCCAACAAGTTCCTGTCCCACGACAAGAAGTTCATCATCTGCGCCACTCACGGCGCCGAATTCGCCGTCACCGATGGGGAGTGCCTGCGCGGACCTTGCCGCGGTGATTACCTGGAAGCCGTCGCCTTCGAATTGCGCGACGGCATGATCTGCGTCCCGGCCGACGCCGGCCTCTGACACCTTAGAATTGAAGGAACCGCGACCATGTCTGCCACCCACGCCACCGAAGGACAGGTCTTCCCGGTCCGCGCCGAGATCGCCGCCCATGCCCATGTGAATGAGGCCAAATACCTGGCCATGACCGAACAGGCCGCCCGTGACCCCGACGGGTTCTGGGCCGAGCAGGCCAAACGCATCACCTGGATGCAGGCGCCCACGAAGATCAAGAACACCAGCTTCACCGGCGACGTGTCCATCAAATGGTTCGAGGACGGCACCCTCAACGCCTCCTTCAACTGCCTCGATCGGCATCTGGAAACCCGCGGTGAGCAAACCGCCATCATCTGGGAGGGCGACGACCCGACCGTCAGCGAACACGTCACATACCGCCAGTTGCACGAAAAGGTCTGCCGCCTGTCCAATGCCATGCTCGGCCTGGGCGTGCAGAAGGGCGATGTGGTCAGCATCTATCTGCCGATGGTCGTGGAAGCCGCGGTCGCCATGCTCGCCTGCGCCCGTATTGGCGCCATTCATTCGGTCATTTTCGGCGGCTTCTCCCCCGACAGCCTCGCCAATCGCATCCAGGATTGCGGTTCCAAGCTGTTGATCACCGCTGATGAAGGCCGCCGCGGCGGGCGCAAGGTGCCGCTGAAGGTCAATGCCGACGCCGCGCTGGAATCCTGCCCGACGGTGGAGAATGTCATCGTCGCCGCCGTCACCGGCGGCGCCGTGACCATGAAGCCCGGTCGCGACCACGACTACGCCGCGCTCTGCGCAGCGGCGTCCCCCATCTGCCCGCCGGCGGAACTGAACGCGGAAGACCCGCTGTTCATCCTCTACACCTCCGGCAGCACCGGCAAACCCAAGGGCGTGCTGCATACGACCGGTGGCTACATGGTCTGGACCAGCTACACGCATGAGATGGTGTTCGATTACCAGCCCGGCGAAATCTACTGGTGCACCGCCGACGTCGGCTGGGTCACCGGTCATTCCTACATCCTCTACGGGCCGCTCGCGAACGGCGCGACCACGCTGATGTTTGAGGGCGTGCCGAACTATCCCGACAGTTCCCGCTTCTGGCAGGTGGTGGACAAGCACCAGGTCAACATCTTCTACACCGCGCCCACCGCGATCCGTGCGCTGATGCGCGACGGCGAAGGCCCGGTGAAAAAGACCTCCCGCGCCTCGCTCCGCATCCTCGGCAGCGTTGGGGAGCCGATCAATCCGGAGGCATGGCTGTGGTATGATCGGGTGGTGGGGGAGCATCGCTGCCCGATCGTCGATACCTGGTGGCAGACGGAAACCGGCGGCATCCTGATCTCCCCGCTACCCGGCGCGACCGCGCTGAAACCGGGTTCGGCGACCCGGCCCATTCCGGGCGTGCAGCCGATGATCGTCGATGGCGAAGGGCATGAGCTGCATGGCCCGTGTGAGGGCAATCTCTGCCTCGCCGATGCCTGGCCGGGGATCATGCGCACGGTCTATGGCGATCATGAGCGGTTCGTGCAGACCTATTTCTCCACCTTCCCAGGCCTGTATTTCACCGGTGACGGGGCACGGCGGGATGCGGATGGATACTACTGGATCACCGGCCGGGTGGACGACGTCATCAACGTATCCGGCCACCGCATGGGCACGGCCGAGGTCGAAAGCGCCCTCGTATCCCACCCGAAAGTGGCCGAGGCCGCGGTTGTCGGCTTCCCGCATGACATCAAAGGCCAGGGCATCTACGCCTATGTGACCCTCAATCTGGGCGAGGAACCGACGGAGGCGTTGCGCAAGGAACTGGTGGCCTGGGTCCGCAAGGAAATCGGACCGATCGCGTCCCCGGATGCGATTCAGTGGGCGCCGGGCCTGCCGAAAACCCGTAGCGGCAAGATCATGCGGCGCATCCTGCGCAAGATCGCGGCGAATGAGGTCGATGGGTTGGGGGACACCTCCACCCTCGCGGACCCGGCCGTGGTGACGGAGCTGGTTGAGAACCGGGTGGGGTAGGGGATCGCCCGGCGATGGCGGGGCCGGCGCGCTTTTCTAACGACGCGCTTCTGCTGATCGCCCATGGTTCGGCGCGCTATCCCGATGCGGGCCGGACCGCGCTGCTGCACGCCGGAACCATCCGGGCGCAGGGCCCCTTCGCGGCGGTCGCGGTTGGGTTTTTGCAAGGCTCCCCGTCCCCGGCGGAAGCCCTGGGTCGTCTCGGCCCCCGCACGGTCCACGTCGTCCCGTTCTTCATGGAGGACGGCTATTTCACCCGTGTGGCTGTACCCGCATCCCTGGCCGGTGCCGGGGGGGCGGATATCCGCCTCTATCCCCCCGTCGGCGTGCAGGACGGCATGGCCGCGCTGATCGAAGCCCGCATCGCCGCGGCCTGCCCGGACACGCGCGCGATCTCCGTCATCCTCGTCGGCCACGGCTCCGCCCGTTCACCCGGTCGGCCCCTCGCTCTGCACCGCCACGCCGATCGGCTGCGCGGCACGGGGCGGTTCGCGGGGGTGCGGGTGGCCTTTCTGGAGGAGGCGCCGTTCGTCGCCGACAGCCTGGCCGCTACCGAGGCGGCGTCCATTGCCCTGATTGGCGTCTTCGCCGGGGAGGGGCTGCATGTCCGCGATGACTGGCCGAACTTGATCGCGGCGGGCCGCGCCCGGCATGGCCCCATCATTCACGACCTTGGCACGATCGGTGACGATCCCGGGCTTGCGGCGTTGATGCGCGAACAGGTCACCGGCGTCCCAACCCCCTGAGGCCAACGGCCGGCAAACACCGTCATCCTTGGGCTTGACCCGACGACCGCCCGCCTGCCGCCCACCCCTGGGGAACGCATTGCGCGAGATCAATGCCCCACCCACATACCGGGCGTACGCAATCGGACCCAACCATCAGGACCAGCATGACCGACGATCTCAAGCAACGGACCGAAGACCTGATCGGGCATCTTCGGGATCAGGGCCACACCGAAGAGGCCAAACACCTGGCCGACAGGTTGGGGGCGCATGCCATCGAACGAGGCCTGCTCTATGTGCTGCGCGAAGCGTGTGAGACCGTGCTGACTGCGATCGAGTCGATTGACCCCGTCAGCCAGATGATGATCGAGACCCTTCGGCTCGACGTTGAAAAGCGTCTGATCCCCGCGGAGGATCAGACCCACCACACCGGTCCGTTGCCTACCTGATCGGTGCCGAATACATCAGCCCGCCCTTGCTCCAGAGCGCGTTCTTGCCGCGCGGCAGCTTCAAGGGGCCGAAATTACGATCGTACATCTCGCCGTAATTGCCAACCGCCTTGATGGCGTTGAAGGCCCATTTGTTGTCGAGCGCCATGAACTTCCCGTAGTCGCCCGTGGTGCCCAGCAGGCGTTTGACGGTGGGGGTTTGGCTATTCAGCTTTTCGTCCACATTGGCCTGGGTGATGCCCTGTTCTTCCGCCTCGATCAGGGCGTTCAGGGTCCATTTGACGATTTCATACCACTGGTCGTCGCCCTGGCGCACCGCCGGTCCGAGTGGTTCCTTGCTGATGACCTCCGGCACGACCATCTGGTCGTCCGGGTCGTGCATGATGGTGGCGATGGTGGCGAGCTGGCTGGAATCCGTCGAATAGGCGTCGCAGCGGCCTTTGTCATAGGCCGCGCGGCCTTCATCGACGCGCTCGAACACCACGGGATTGACCTTGATGTTATTGGCCTGCGACCAATCGGCGAGATTGAGCTCGCTGGTGCTGCCGGCGCTGACGCAGACGGAGGCGCCGGCCAGGTCCTTGGCCGCTTTCACGCCCGACGATTTGCGCACCAGGAAGCTCTGCCCATCATAGAAATTGACCCCGGTGAAGAGCAGGCCGTTCGCCGCTTCGCGCGATTGGGTCTGGGTCAGGGTCTGGACCACGAGATCGACCTGGCCCGATTGCAAGGCCGGCAGGCGCTGCGCCCCGTTCAGTCCGACGAAGCGGGCCTTGGTGGCATCGCCGAAGATGGCCGCCGCGACGGCCTTGCAGGTATCGACATCCAGGCCGCGGAACTCCCCTTTGCTGTCCACGAAGCCGAAGCCTGGCGTGCCGGATGGCACCGAGCATTCCACGTAGCCCTTTTTCAACACGTTGCTCAGCGTCGGTCCGGGTGTGTTCTGCGCCGAAGCGGGCAGGGCGGTGGCGGCGGCGAAGAGGGCGGTCAGAATGATCGGGGTCTTCATGGGGAACTCTCTATTTTTTCAACGGGAGCATGCGGGGCGCGTGCCTGGCTGTCCATGGTGGATTTGGATATCGAATAGCTATCTTATTGTCGTCCAGGCGGCTATCGGATAGCGTTTGTACCTCACTGCCGAGTCGAGTCCCAAATGCCCACCATTGTATTTGCCAGCCCGAAGGGCGGCGCTGGAAAGTCCACCTCCGCCGTACTCCTGGCGGCGGAGCTGGCCGAACGCGGGGCGAGTGTGACCTTCATCGACGCGGATCCGAACAAGCCGGTGTCCAAATGGGGCAGCCGCCCGGGCAAGCCGGCGACGCTGACGATTCTGGCGGATGTGACAGAAGACACGATCATCGACGCGATCGAGCAATCCGCCACCGAAAGCGCCTTCGTCGTGGTCGACCTCGAAGGCACCGCCTCGATGATGGTGGGCTATGCGCTCAGCCGCGCGGATCTCGCGATCATCCCGACTCAGGGCTCACAGCTTGACGCGGCGGAGGCGGTGAAGGCCATCGCGCTGATCCGCCGCCAGGAACGCGCGTTCAATAAAACCATCCCGCTGGCGGTGCTGTTCACCCGCACCAGCGCCGCGATCCGCCCGCGCACGCTGAAGGCCATCGAAGCCGAATTCGTCGATAATGGCATTCGCGTCTACGGCACCCAGATTCATGAGCGGGAGGCCTATCGTGCCATCTTCGTGTTCGGTGGCACGCTGTCGGGTCTGGCAGCCGATCAGGTGACGAATATCGCGGCGGCGATCGCGAATGCGCGGGCTTTCGCGGCGGAGACGATTTCCATCCTCAAACAGCCGGCCAAAACCGGGGAGGCCGCGTAATGTCAAATCAACGCGCCAGTGTTCGCGCCAGTATTTTCGACTCCGACGATCTCGATGTCAGCGGCTTCGCGCCCCGGCGTGGACCCGATAGCGGCGCCCCGGCGGCTGAACAGGTGCGCGCGGTGGCGGAAGCCGCCAATTTCCGCAGCCGCGAAGCCGCCCCCCCGCCGCCGCCCAAGCGCGTGCAGCGGCGGCATCGCACCGGCCGGAATGTGCAGTTCAACGTGAAGGCGTCGCAGGAAACGGTGGATGCATTCTATGCCATCAGCGACGCCCGGAACTGGGTGCTGGGTGAGACGTTGGAACATGCGCTGGCGGCGCTGAAGCGGGAGCTTGCCTCGACCACGACCGGATCAACCTGACCTGTTGCGGATCCTGTGAAGCGGCCGGCGTCCGGCCCAACGAAACAACCATGCCGGCATGCCGGATGAAAAAAGGAAATTGAAATGATCAGTGAACAGTTTCGCGCGCTATGGTTGCCGCGGCTCCTGAGCGTGGTCCGAATCATGACCGGTCTGCTTTTCCTGCAACATGGGCTCACGAAATACATCGGATTTCCGGTTCCAACGCCCGCGACGTTTCAGGTCGCCAGCCTCGCCGGTGTGGCCGGTGCGATCGAAATCGTTGCCGGCGTTCTCATAACCATCGGCTTGTTTAGCCGCACGATCGCGTTCATCGCGTCCGGCGAAATGGCGTTTGCGTATTTTATCAGTCACGCCCCGCGCAGCGTCTTCCCCCAGGCCAATGGGGGCGAGCTGGCAATCCTGTTTTGCTTCATCTTCCTTTATATCGCGCTCGCGGGTGGCGGATCGTGGGGTGTTGATGCGATGCGCGCGAAGGCGAGTACCCCCGCGCCCTGATCCGGCTGTGGCGCAGCGTGCCGCGGCCGTGAACAAGACGCTGCTGATCGTGTTCTTCTCGCGGACCAACGGCACACGCCAAATGGCCGAGGCCGCGGCGGCGGTGAATGAGCCGGGCGTTGCCATCCGCCTGCTGACCGCGGAACAGGCCACGGCCGATGACCTGCTGCGTGCGGATGGCGTTATTTTCGCCACGCCGGAGACGCTCGCCGCGATCGCCGGGCCGATGAAGGACTTCTTCGATCGCGCCTATTACCCTGCTTTGGGCGGGATCGAAGGCCGGCCTTATGCGATCATGATCTGCGCCGGATCGGACGGGGCGAACGCCTGCCGCCAGATCCAACGCATTGCCACCGGCTGGCGGCTGCGCCTGATCGCGCCGCCGCTGATCGTGTGTACCCGCGCCCAGACGCCGGACGCGATCCTGGCACCCAAGCAGATTGGCTTGGCGGACCTGGCCCGCTGCGCTGAGCTCGGCGCGGGTTTCGCGGCGGGGATCGCGGCTGGGGTTTTTTGACCAATGGGCAGAATATGCCCAATAAATGGTCAAAATTAGAACGACGCCTCTTTTCTAAGCATATATTCGCATGAAACTTGCGCGATCAGGGCGTCGCGCCGCGGAGGTTGGCGAGCCTCTGATTAAATAACGACGCCACCCTCTTGGCACACTGGTTGCATAACCCCAGGCAGCGGGGCCGCATCCGGCCCGCGCCTGCGCGAAACCAACCCGGAACCGGGAAACAGGACAGAGGCAAATGGCAATCACGGAACCCACACTCTCCCGCCGCGGACTGGCCCGCGCCGGCGCGGCCGTTGCGACCATCGCCGCCATCGGCGCGGTCGAAGCCGTCACCAACCCCGCCGCGGCGCAAGCCAAGGCCACCATCAAGGTCGGCATCCTGCACTCCTTGTCCGGCACCATGGCGATCAGCGAGACCACGCTGAAAGACGTCATGCTGATGCTCATCGAAAAGCAGAACGCCAAGGGCGGATTGCTGGGCCGCAAGCTCGAAGCCGTCGTGGTCGACCCCGCATCGAACTGGCCGCTGTTCGCCGAAAAGGCGCGTCAGCTGATCTCCGTCGATAAATGCGCCGCCACCTTCGGCTGCTGGACCTCGGTGTCGCGCAAGTCGGTGCTGCCGGTGTTCGAAGAGCTGAACTCCATCCTGTTCTACCCCGTCCAGTACGAGGGCCAGGAATGCAGCCGTAACGTCTTCTACACCGGC
>CAIXEA010000199.1 GCA_903918315.1 uncultured Acetobacteraceae bacterium
CGCGGTCGGCGCGGGGGCTGGCGGCAACCACCCGCCCCGCGGCGTTTCAGGCTGCCGCGGCCAGCTGCCGCGGCCGGTAAATCGCGATATGCGTCACCCGCGCGATCGGCGTCGTCTCATTTGCCACAACGAGCGCGTCGATTTCGACCCACTTATGGCCTTTGTGCTCGTAGTTCCTGGTCACCTTGGCCCGCACGTTCAGCGTGTCGCCGACACGCGCCAGGCCGAGGTTCTGCACCTGGCTGCCCATGTGCATCCAGGCCGGCAGGATCACGTTATGCGTCAGCGCCCAGTTGCAGCAGCGCAGGATCGTGCCGGAATGCACGATGCCTTCCTTCAGATACAGCGGATCGGTTTCGCGCGTGTCGCCGATATCCTGGGCCTGATAGTCCGGGGTCACGGTCAGGGGATTCATGCTGAGCCAGTCGCCAACGGCCAGAGACTGCTCGTCGGCGCCGACACGGTTCTGGCGCGGCGCGACCAGGGGGAAATCGGACAAAGAGGGAAGCGCGGGGGCGGCGGCGGGCAGGGCGGCGCGGCCGGTGGCGCAGAGCACGCCGCAGCTATTGACGGTGATCGCCATGCCATCGGCATCGTCCACGGCGGTGATCTCGGCGATATCGCCTTCGTAGACCGGCTTGCCGAACTTGGCCTCCCCGGTGCCGCGTTCCAGCCAGGCGCGGCCCCATTGGGCCACCGGCATATGCGACATATAGGCATAGACATGGACGCCACCGACGAGTCCGCCCTTGAAGCCGAAGCGCTGGGCCGTGGCGTCGTCGTGGATTTTGTTCTCCGACGCCTTGGCGGTGTTGAACGCGGAGACCTGATAGATCGGAAGGGCCATGGGACGTTGCTCCGTTTGATTGCGTCGGGGTCGTTGCCCAGACGGTGGCATTGTCCGCCTCAACAGCGGCATCGGGGGACCCGCCAGGCGCGTCCCCCCTGTCGTCGGCTCAGTTCAGCGCCCACAGGCCCACTTCGTAGCCGGGCACGAAGTTGCGGTTGCTCATGTCCGGGTTGCGGTTGATGAAGACGCGGTTGAACATCGGGTGACGCATCGAGCGGGTTTCGTGCTCGATGGTGAAGATGTGCTTGTTGGTATCCACATCCACGATATCGAGGAAACGGTACTGGTGCTGGTCGCTTTCTTCGGTGATCAGCCCGCGCTCGAGCAGCTTTTTGTGCGGGCCGGAGAAATCGGCGAGCGTGATCTGAATGTGGTGACCGTCATAGGCCGGCTGCGGCGCCGCGCTTTCGCGATACAGCACGCGGCTTTCAGCCGAGGTATTGGCCCAGGCATAGGCCCCACGCTCATCGGAGGCGACGCCGGCGATGCCGCCCAGGATTTCCACGTAGAATTTGGCGATCGCGGCCAGGTCGGTGCCAACGGGGACGTCGAACTCGACATAGGGCATGCCGACCCGCATGGGCCCGAACAGCGCCGGGGTCGGGGCGTGGCAGCGGATGCGGTTGCCCCAAGGGCATGTGGTTTCCACGACATCGCCGGCGACGCGGTAGGAGAACTGGGTGCCTTCCAGGAATTTCTTGGCATACTCCAGCCGCTTCAGCAGCGCTTCCAGGTCCGGCAGCACCAGCCCGGTCGTGCCGCGCACCACCTGGGTGCCGCGTGTCGGCAGATGGAACTGGCCGCGCCCGACATTGACCCACATGTTCTCCAGGCCCGCCATCAGATACGGGTCGCGGGTCAGGCCCAGGCCCATGATGTAATAGGCGGTGGCCAGGCCCTGATCGGGCACCAGCACGTTGACGTGGCCGAGCTCGACTATGTTGCCGAGATCCTCCGCCGCGCGGTCGAATTGGGGCTGAGCTGGCATGTCGTTCATTGTACTTCTCCCAAAGGCCGGTTCTGTTAACAGTCTTCATGATAAGCATTTTCGCCCGGCGCGGTCCATGCCCGCCCGGGTGGAGGCATAGGGGGACCGTCATCGCCACGACCCAGACCGCGGGGCTGCGCGCCCTTTTGACCGCCCCCTCCTTTCTGCGGCTGTGGGCCATCGGCGGCTGCGCCAATACCATGCGCTGGTTCGAACTGCTGTCGGCGGCGCTGTTCACGCTCGACGTCACCGGCTCGGGCCTGGACGTCGCGATGGTCTCCGCCGCGCGGACCATGCCGATGCTGCTGCTGGGCGCGTTTTCCGGCGTGATCAGTGAGGCGTTGAACCGCAAACACGTTCTGCTCACCGGGCAGATCATGGCCTGCCTGTCGTCGGGCACGGTCGCTGTCCTCGCCTGGTGCGATGTCGCGCGGCCCTGGCATCTCGGGCTCGCCGCCACCGTCACCGGTATCGTCTGGTCGTCGGAGATGGCCACCCGGCGGCGCATGGTGGGGGAATGCGTGGATACGCCGCTCGTCCCCCGCGCCTTGGCGCTCGACACGATGTCCAATTCCTTCACCCGGCTGATTGGCCCGGTCAGCGCCGGGATGATCTATCAGTCCTGGGGGATCGCCGGGTCCTATACGGCCTCATCGTGCATGTTCGCGCTCGCGGCCGTTCTGGTCAGCGGCTTGCGCTATCGCCAGGATACCCGGCGGCTGGTGCTGGCACAGGTGCCGCGCGACCTGAAGGAGGGCATCGTCTACGCCCGCACCAACACCACCATCGCCGGCGTGCTGCTGGTGACCATCTTCATGAATCTGCTGGGCTTCCCCTACAACGCGCTGGTCGCGCCCATCGGCAAGCTGGTGTTCCACGTCTCACCCGCTTTGGTCGGCGTGCTCGCGGCGTCCGAGTCGTTCGGCGCCTTCCTGGGCGGCATCTGGCTCACCACCGGCGGGCCGCGCCTGCCAGGCCGCACGCTGATGGTGGGCGGGTCGATGGTTTTCCTGAGTTGCGTATTCCTGATGCCATTGGCGCCGGTGTTCCCGCTGGCCTGCGCCCTGCTGGCCTGTGGGGGATTTGGCTCCTCGGCCTTCGCCAATATGCAGACCTCGCTGATCGTGCTGTCCACGCCGGCGCATATCCGGTCGCGGCTGATGGGCCTGCTGACGGTCTGTATCGGGATGGGGCCACTGGGCATTCTGCTGTTCGGCGCGGTGGCCGATTGGGCGGGGCCGATGCTGGCGATCGACCTGATCGTGGCCGTGGGCCTGGTCTGCGTGTCCGGCGCCGGTCTCTGGTGGCGGCGGCGGGATCGCGACGCCGGGGCCGTGGCGGGGTGAGGACGATGGGGCCTTTGCGATCGTCATGGGCCGGCCTGGTCCAACCATCAGAAAGCCCCTTGCCGGGAGTCTCGGAGGCAGCTATATGCCCGCCTCCGACGAACGGTTCGTCGCCCGTCGATGGCCGGAGTGTAGCTCAGCCTGGTAGAGCACTGTGTTCGGGACGCAGGGGCCGGAGGTTCGAATCCTCTCACTCCGACCAGCCCAATGTCCCGTGAGACCCTTGGGGCTGGTTCAGACACGAATAGATGGTGAAACGGGTGCTGTGTTTCCTCAGCCGACACCATGTGCGATCCGACCAGGCCGGCATGACGAAGCGAGTCGGGGAATTTTACGTCTCGTCCGCTGATCCGATTTGAGAAATACCATACTATTATGACAACGGCTGAGACATTGCCGGTAATGTACCAATCTATCGCGGATCAATCCTTGTATTCGGAATGATCGAAGCATAATTCTGAGGTGGATATTTGATAAACGATCATATGATACCATATGAAACGTCGTTGATAAGCAGATGGCCCACGCTTTCACCTTGGCGGAAATATTGCTTATAGGAATATTATACATGGCCTTGAGTGCGGCTCAGGCATATATCTGAAAATACACGGAAAAATACCATGGCATGGAGTTTGCTGTGGGCGCAGGCTCTGTACTTCCTGGTCAGTTCCCGGGCCCATCCCATCGACAATGCCTTTGTCCGCTTATGCGGCCTGATCCCGGTCACAGCGCTCGGTTTGATCACGCCCATCACGCGGGAAGGCGGGGTGGTATCCGCGCTGCTCGTGCTGGGCCTGACGCTCTGGGGTTTTCTGATCCATTCCAACATTCGCCTGCGGCTGGGCGCATTCGAATGGGTGATCACCATGCCGGCATTTCACCACTGGCATCACACCAAGGGTGAGCACAAAGACCGCAACTACGCCGCCACATTGCCCATTCTCGACTGGCTCTTTGGCACCTTTTATTGACCGAAGGACCAATGGCCCGCGGACTATGGAACCGACACGGTCGTGCCGGCCTCTCTGCCGGGGCAGTTGGCCTTTCCCTTCCTCGACGCGCCCACCGGTGAAGGCGCGCCGCGGCCGACTTAATACATGGGCGCCTTCAGACGGACACGAGCCGCCCGTTAGAGCATGTCCGGTGCTTTCAGGCGCACCGGACATGCTCTAACCGATTGTTTGATCGCGTGATTCACGGCTCCGGTGGTTCCACCTCCGCCGAACACGCTCTATGCCCCCGCCAGCACTGAAGCGATCCGTTCCCGCGTCAGCGGCATGTCGCGCACCCGCACGCCCAGCGCATGCGCCACCGCATTGGCGATCGCTGCCGCCGTTGGGCCGAAGGTGCATTCCCCCATGCCGAGCGTCGGCAAATCCGGTGCGTGCACGATCTCGGTGAAGATCTCCGGCACTTCGGAGAACGTCATGATCGGGTAGCTCGCCCAGTCCAGTGACGAAATGCCGCTGCCCTCGAAGGTCACGGCCTCCTTCAAGGTCATACTCGCGGCGTGGATGATGCCGCCCTCCAGCTGGTTTTTCGCCCCATCCGGGTTGATCACCAGCCCGGCATCGGCCGCGCACCAGACGCGGGTCAGGCGGATGTTCCGATCGACCTCCAACTCCACCGCCACGCAGGCATAGGCGGCCTTGTTCTTGTAGCGGCTCCAGGCGAGGCCCAGGCCCTTGCCCGTCCCCACGGGACCGCGATTCGCCCAGTCGCAGCGCGCCGCCACGTTCTCGATCAGGTGCCGGGCGCGGCTGTCCGACAGCAGCGACAGGCGATAGGCGACCGGGTCCATGCCGGCGCGTTCGGCCAGCTCGTCCATGAAGCATTCCATGGCGAACACGTTCGGCAGCGCCCCCAGCCCGCGCAGCGACGATGTGCGGATCGGAGTCGCCAGCGACAGGTGGTGCACGATCCGCTTGTGCGGAAAATCGTAGAGCGGGGTGCCGTTGCGGGTACCGCCGCCGCCATTGGCCTCCGGCGGATCGCCGGCGCGGGCCGGGGCGGGCGGATTCGGCAGCGCCTCATGCGCCAGCATCACCCCGCCAAAGATGGGCCGTTGCACATGCGGGCCCGCCCATACCTCCGTCGTCCAGTCGATCGGTCTGCCGGCGGAGTCGAGTTCGACCGCGATGCGGGTGCGATGGGCGGTGGAGATGGGTTCGTAGCCAAACTCCTCCTCCCGCCGCCATTGCACGCGGATGCAATGGCCCGGGAGCTGCTGGGCAATGATGGCGGCGTCCAGCGCCGCGTCGTCGGCGCCGTTATGGCCGTAGCAGCCGGCGCCATGGGCGTGCCGCACGGTGACCTGCTCGCGCGTCAGGCCCAGGATATCGGCGATGCTGTTGCGTAACGGATAGACGCCCTGGGTATGGGACCAGACCGACAGGTGCCCATCGCGAAATTCCGCCAATCCGCAGGAGGGCGCCATGGCGGCATGGGACACGTAGGGCCGGGAATAGGTCGCGCTGACGACCGTGCCGCCGCCGGGCGGGGTCACGGGGTCACCCACGAATCGGTCGTCACAGGGCTGCCCGACAAACCAGGCGGCGTCCTGCTGATCCGCCGTCAGGGTCCGGGCGCCGTCCCACCGCGCATGCGTCAGGGCGGCGACGGCGGCGCGTTGCACCACGGTTTCGTCCGTGCTGACGAAGGCGGCGAAATTGCCGAGGCGGATGACCTTGAACGACCCATGCGCGGCCCGGCGGATCGCCGCCTCATCCAGGCTGGTCAGAGTCGCATTGCGTGACGGCTGGCGGACGACCCGGGCGTGCAGCATGTCGGGCCGTACGATGTCGTGGATGAAGGCCGCGCCGGACACCTTGGCGATCAGGTCCTTACGCGGCACCGGCTGGCCGACGATCGTGTATTGCGACGCGGGCTTCGGCGTCGCGGTGCCCTCGATATCAGCGGCGAAATCGGCGTCGCTCGCGAAGCTCCAGTAATCATGGCCTGTCGGCTGCGCGTCGAGGAGGAAGGCGCCATCCTCGACCGTGATATCCTCGGGGCTGCAATTCAGCCGTTGCGCCAGCCGGGCGAGCACGCGCTGGCGCAATTCGGCGGACACCAGCCGGACCGAACGCCCGGACACCTCGATCGACTGGGAGGAACTGGTGGAGCCTTCATCGGGCGCATCAGCGGTGTCGCCGGACAGGATATTGACCCGGGCGACATCGATATCGAGTTCCTCGGCCGCGATCTGACTGAGCGCGATCAGCACGCCCTGGCCGATTTCGACCTTGCCGACGGCGAGATGCAGCGTGCGATCGGGGTCGAACCGCAGCCATTTGTCCATGCGGCGGTTATTCTGGATGCTCAGCGGCAGCGGCTCGCTCATGACTGCGCTCCTGTAGGGGCCCCTGTATGGGTCTGGGCGGCACGGATCATCGCGGCGGCTTTCTGCACCGCGCGGATGATGCGCGGATGGGCGCCGCAGCGGCACAGATTGTCATCCAGCGCGCTGACGATATCCGCGCGCGAGGGCGTGGGATTGCGATCCAGCAGCGCCTTCGCGCTCATGAGGATGCCCGACAGGCAATAACCGCACTGACCGGCCTGCTCTTCCAGGAAGGCCACCTGCAACGGATGCGGCGTGCCGTTGTCCGCCAGGCCCTCGACCGTGGTGACCGCGCGTCCCGCGACCGAGCCGATCTCGCGGGAACAGGCATAGTCGGGCTTGCCGTCGATCAGGACCATGCAGCTGCCGCATTGTTCCAGCCCGCAGCCATAGCGCGTGCCGCGGAGATCGAGATGGTTGCGCAGCACGTCGAGCAGCGGTGTGGCGGGTTCCGCCCCCGTACTGACGACGCGCCCGTTCACGGACAGTTCGATGGTCATGATGCCCCCCTGATTTCCCCCGCACTCTGGCCAAGGCGGCCGTTCGGCTCAAGCCCCGCCTGTCACGGATCGACGGCAATGAACCGGGATGGGCGTTCCGCGTTATGCTGGAAGGCCGCGGCGCGCGACAGCATCTCCCGGTCCGTGTCCGATAGCCGCCCGGCTTCGCGCAGGTGATCCGTCCAGCTTTCCATCGACCAGATTTCGATCCAGCCCTCGGGGTGGGCCACGTCTTCATAAAGCTGCCAGAACTGCGCCCCGGCGCGGCCGCGCAACCGGCGCAGATCGCGCATGATCGCCATGAAGGCGTCGCGCTGATCGGGTGCGACGCGGTAATGCACGGTTTCCATCACCCGGCCGCGGGCATTGCGCAGCAATGGCACCAGTTCGGCGGCGGGTGCTTCGGGGGTCAGCGGGTTCTGCCCCGGCGGCGGGGCGGTGCCGGCGGAGACGGTTTCGATCCGGTAGCCCAGCGCCGCCACCGCCAGCGTCACGCCCAGCGCCGCGGCCAGCCCCAGCGTCACCGGCATCCCGATATGCGCCGCCAGCGCGCCCCAGGCGAAGGAGCCCAGCGTGAGCGCCCCGTTCTGCGCCAGCTGGTAAATCGAGAGGGAGCGCGCCCGCACCCAGGGCGGGCAGGCCAGCTGCGCCGCGGCCTGCATGGTGGCATAGGCGGCGGTCCAGCCGACACCGAACAACAGCATGGCGAAGGCGGCGACGGCCCAGTGACGCGCGGCGGCGAGCAAGGCGATCCCGGCGCAGGACGACAGGGTGCAGACCAGCACCGTCCGCCCGCGGGAGAACCGGGCCCGCGCGAAGGGCAGCAGCATGCCCGACGTCACCCCGCCGATACCCATCATCCCGAGGATCACGCCATACATCCCCGCGCCCAGCCCCAGTTCCTGCCGCACGAACAGCGGCAGCATCGCCCAGGGGGCGGAGCAGGGGATGGAATAGGCGATCGTGCGCATCATCGCTGAGCGTATCGCGGGCGTGTTGCGCACGAAGCGGACCCCGGCCCGCATGGCGGACAGAAAATGCTCCCTCGGCAGGCCGGTGAAATGGCGTGCATTGCGCTTCCACATCACCAAAGCGCCGATGACCGCGGTGATGGACGTCGCATAGAGGCAGAAAGCGAGGCTCGGCCCGCCCATCAGGATCAGGAACCCCGCCAGCGCCGGGCCGATGGCGCGGGTCAGGTTGTAGCCGATGCCGTTCATGACGATGGCCTGGACCAGATCCTCCCGCGGGACGAGCTCGGGCACCACGGCGCTCCAGGCCGGGGCGGTCATTGCGGTGCCGATCCCGATGGCGAAGGTGAGTGCGAGCAGCCAGGTGGCGGTCATGGCGCCGGACAGGGTCAGGATCGCCAGCAATGTGGCGGCCAGAATGGTCCAGATCTGGGTGCCAATCAGGAACAGCCGCCGATCGACGATATCGGCCATGGCGCCGCCGGGCAGAGCGAGGAGGAAGACCGGCATGATGGTTGCGGCCTGCACCATCGAGACGATCAGCGGATCGGGTGCCAGGGTGGTCATCAGCCAGCCGGCGCCGGTATTTTGCAGCCAGGTCCCCAGCCACGCGACGACGCTTGCGATCCATAATGAGCGGAACGTCGCGTTCCGCAACGGGACCAGGGCAGTGGGCAGGCGCATCAGGGCGGCGATCCCGGTGGGTGGCAGTGCATGGCCTCCGATATACGGGCCAATGATGGCCATTGCATGGGAAATTACGGTTGCCCGGCGCCTTGGCGTCCTGAACAGACGGCATGCTTGGTAGCGGGGCGGTGTTTCTGCCAGTATCGCGCCATGAAAGTCTTTTGGAACCCCACCCAACTCGCGCACGCACCGGCGTTTTTCCTGGTGCGCGGCCAGGTCCGCCGGAATTTTGAGGTTCCGGCCCGGGCCGAGGCCTTGCTCGCCGCGTGCCAGGCCATGCGGCTGACCATCGCGCCGCCGCCGCCGGTGGATTTCGGGGCGCTGCTGGCCGTGCATGACCCGGACTATCTGGGCTTCCTGCGCGATGGCCATGACGCCTGGTCCGCCATCCCCGACACCGGCCCCGAGATGGTGGCCAACCACCATCCGACGCCGGACATGATGGCCTGCGGCGCCCGCCCGCCGACAGGCATCGTCGGGCAGGTGGGGTGGTACACCGCCGACGCCGCCTGCCCGATCGGGCCGCAAACCTGGTCGGCGGCCTTTCACGCCGCGGCTGGCGCCGTCGCGGCGGCGGATGAGGCCGCGCGCGGGGCCAACGCCTATGCGCTGGCCCGCCCGCCCGGGCATCACACCTTCAAGGCCCGCGCCGGCGGCCATTGCTACATGAACAATGCCGCCATCGCCGCGGAACGCCTGCGCGCCAAAGGGGCGGCGCGTGTGGCCATCCTCGACATCGACAGCCACCACGGCAACGGGACCCAGAGCATTTTCTGGGATCGTCCGGATGTTCTGTTCGTCTCGGTGCATGGCGATCCGAACCGCTATTACCCCTGGTTCACCGGCCATGCGGCCGAACGTGGCGGCGGCGATGGGGCGGGCTGCAACCTCAATCTGCCTTTGCCCTTCGGTTCGGCCGACGACGTGTGGCTGGATGCCGTGCGGTCCGGGGTCGCGGCGATTGCGGCGTTTGGCGCGGAGGCGCTGGTCGTCAGCCTGGGATTCGATGCCTCCATCGATGAGCCGTTGAATGCCCTGGCCGTCACCGGGGATGGCTTCGGCCGCGCCGGGGAGGCGATTGCCGCGCTCAATCTGCCAACCGTTCTGGTGCAGGAAGGGGGCTACAACGTCGATGTCATCGGCGGCTTGTTGCAGCGCTTCATGACGGGATTCGGCGGTTCATAAAGGTGGCGGCCCTCCCATCCCGCCCTGAAACCGGGGGGCGTTTCGCGGCCCTGGACTCGTTGCGCGGCCTCGCGGCCCTGGTTGTGGTGGTCAACCATTGCCTGAACCTGTTCCCGGTCATTGGCGGCCCATCCGGTGCGGTCGATCCGGTTCTGGCGGGGCTGCTGCGGTCGCCGCTGTCGCTGCTGTGGGACGGGCGTGGCGCGGTGGCGGTGTTTTTCGTGCTCAGCGGGTTCGTGCTGGCCTTGCCCTGGGTGCGCGGTTCGGGGCCCCGATACGGGGCCTTCGTGATCCGGCGGTTCTGCCGGATCTATCTGCCCTATGCCGTCGCGGTGGCCGCCGCCATGGGCTTGGCGACAGCGCTGGCGCCGCTTCGCCCGGTGGCCATCAGCCTCTGGTTCGACACCGCCAATTGGACCGAGCCCGTGGGACTGGCCGCCGTCGCGGATCATGTGCTGATGCTGGGCGGGCACAACACGTTCGACAACGCGGTCTGGTCGCTCAACCATGAGATGCGGCTGTCGCTGGTTTTTCCGCTGCTGCTATGGCCGATTCGCCGCTTCGGCTGGATGGGCGCCGCGCTTCTGGCGGTGGGCCTGTATGGCGCGGCCGGGGTGATCACGCATTTTCTGGGATGGCACGGCGTACCGGCCGAGGTCGCGGCGACCGTGCGGTTCGCGGCATGCTTTATCTTGGGTGCGACGCTGGCGGGTTACGCGGATCGTCTGGCCGCCGTGCCGCGGCGTGGTCTAGGCTGGCTGGCGCTGGGGGCGGGGTTGCTGCTGCTTTGGGCCTCGCGGGAGCCGGCGGTGATGGCGGCGGCCTCGGGTCTGCTGATCCTGTCGATCATTCTGCCCGGCCCGGTCCGGGCGGCCCTGCTGCGGCCCTGGCCGCTGGCTTTGGGGCGGATTTCATACAGTCTTTATCTGGTGCATTTGCCGATCATCCTGTCCGCGGTGCATCTGCTGCACGCGGCCCTGCCGTTGCCCGTCATCGCGCTGGGGTCGGGTCTGCTGTCGCTGGCGGTGGCGTTTGCCTTTCACCGCTGGGTGGAAGCCCCGGCGAACCGGCTGGGGCGCCGTTTAGCGGCAGCATGACCGGCGCGAGAAGCGGTGCTAAGACCGCGTCAGACACACCCGCCACGCTGGGCAACCCCGCCTCGTATGGGCAATAGAAGGCAAGGACGATCATGAACCTGACATCCGGACTCATTGACGCGAAAACCACCGGCCCGATCGGTTGGCTGATATTTGACAACCAGTCCAAGCTGAACGCGCTGTCGCCCGGGATGTACGAGGACGGTCTGGAAGTGATCCAGGCCTATGAAGCCGATCCGGCGATCAAGGTGGTGGTGATGCGCGGCGCCGGCACGCGGGCGTTCATTTCGGGTGCGGACATCACCTCGTTCAACAAGACCCGCTCCGACCCGGTGGCCGCCGCCGCGGCGCGGGAGGCCCCGAACAAGCTGCGCCACAAGCTGATCCATCTGGAAAAGCCGCTGATCGCGATGATCTATGGCTACTGCCTCGGTGGCGGGCTGGGCATGGCACTGAACGCGGACATGCGCTTTGCCTCGTCGGACTCGCAGTTCAGCGTGCCGGCGGCGTTGCGCGGCATCGCTTATGCGCCGGAGGGTCTGAAGCAGCTCGTTGACCTCGTTGGCCCCAGCGTCGCCAAGGACATCATGTTCTCCGCCCGCCGTCTGAAGGCGGAGGAAGCGCTGCGCGTCGGCCTGATCAACCGCATCGTTGAGGCGGATCAGCTGGAAGCCGAAACCATCGCCTATGCCGAGGTTCTGGCCGCCAACGCCCCGCTGTCGATGAAGGCGTCGAAATACTTCATCAACCAGCTCGGTCTGGAACAGCATGAGCGTGACGATGCCCGCATGGACGCGATGCAGCGCGAGGCCGAAAAGAGCGAGGACTTCAAGGAAGCCACGCGGTCGTTCATGGAGAAGCGCAAGCCGGTGTTTATCGGCCGCTGATCAGTTCTGACCGGTCCAGGCGGGGCAACCCGCCTGGGGTGGTGATCCAGGGCCAACGCCGACTGCTTACGGGCGAGAGCCCGCCGCATGATCCCGGCACCAGGCCGCGATCTGCGCATGGGTCGCGAACCAGCAGCCGCCCTTCGCCTTCATATGCGCGATCAGCCGTTCCAGCAGCGGCATGCGGGACCGGTGGCCGATGATGTGCGGGTGCATGGTTAGCAGGAACATGCCTTTTTCCTCCCACGCGCCATCGAATTCGGCGGTGAAAATCTCCTCCACCGCGGATGGTGGGGTGTAGGGGCGCAGATTGGCGAAGCGGAGCATGTTGAAATACACCGCGTCATCGCGGATCCATTCCGGCGGCAGTTCGACGATGCCGGTCGCCTCGCCCTGGTCGGTCAGCTCGTACGCGTCGTCGTCACCCATCAAGGAGCTGTCATAGAGCAGCCCCATCTCGCGGATGATATCCAGCGTATTGACCGAGAAATCCCAGCTCGCCGTCCGGATACCGACGATGTCCACGCCGGAGATTTGCGCCAGTACGTCGCGGGACCGGAATGTCAGATCGCGCTCAGCCTCCCGCGGCAAGCTGGTATTCGCCTCGTGGATCCAGGAGTGGATGCCGATCTCGTGGCCTTCGGCGGCGATGCCGCGGACCTCATCGGGATGGAGCAGAGCGGACACAGCCGGGTAGTAGAAGCTGGCCGGGATCGACTCGCGGGCCAGCAGGCGGCGGATGCGCGGCATACCCTGGCGGGGGCCGTACTGGCCCTGGCTGATGCGCATGGGGCTTTCGTCGCCGTCGCGCAACGGGTTGGTTTCATGATCCGCGTCGAAGCTCAAAGCGACGGCGCAGCGGGCGCCATTGGGCCAGGCGTCCGGTGCCAGGCTGCGGCCGGCGCGGGCGCGCCCAACGATGCGCCGCCAGGTGGTTTCCGGCCATTGCCACGGCTCGCCCTCGGGATGTGTGCTCATACCCATTTCCTCCCCAACCAATCCTCGGCATGCTGGACCGGAATCACCCGTATGGGAAAGACCCGCCATGCCCGACAGCTTCGATCCGGCCCTCCTGTCCGCCGAGGACATGCTGGCTTTGTTCGCCCGCCGCCGTTTGACCCCGGTGGAGGTGCTGCAGGCGATCACCGAACGGGTGGCGCGGCTGAACCCGCATATCAACGCCTTCGCGGTCATGAACCCCGGGGCCTTCCAGCAAGCCGGGGAGAGTGCCGCCCGCTGGCGCGCCGGTCGGCCGATCGGCTCGCTGGACGGGGTGCCGGTGACGGTGAAGGACCTGGTGGATCTCGCGGGCTTCCCGACCCGGCGCGGTAGCCGGACGACGGATCCGGCCCCGGTCGCGGATGATGCGCCCATGGTCGCGGGGCTGAAAGCCGCCGGGGCGGTGGTCATCGGCAAGACCACGACGACGGAGTTCGGCTGGAAGTCGCCCGGCGACAACCCGCTGCACGGGATCACCCGCAATCCCTGGAACCTGTCCTACACGCCCGGGGGATCCTCGTCCGGGGCGGGGGCGGCGGGGGCGGCGGGGTTCGGGCCGCTGCATATCGGCACCGATGCCGGCGGCTCGGTGCGCATTCCCGCCGCCTGGTGCGGGCTGGTGGGGCTCAAGCCCAGCTATGGGCGCATCCCGCAATGGCCGGCCAGCGCCTTCGCCAGCGTGTCCTGCGCCGGGCCGATGACCCGCACGGTACGCGATGCCGCGCTGATGCTGTCGGCCATGGCGCGCTATGACAGCCGCGACCCGTTCTGCCTGCCCGACGATCCCCGCGACTGGCGCGACGGGATCGAGGACGGGGTGGCCGGCCTGACCATCGCCGTCATGGGCCGCCCCGGGTTCGACGCTCCGGTGGATCAGGACGGCATCGCGGCGGTGGAGCAGGCGGCGCGCATTCTGGCCGATGCCGGTGCGGCGGTGGAGGCATTCGACCCCGACCTGCCCGACACCAGCGCGGTGTTTGGCCGTGTCTGGGGCGCGTCGCTGGCGCGGCTGGCCGCGGGCATGAGCGCGGAGAAGCGGGCGCTGCTCGACCCCGGCATTCTAGAGGTCGCCCGCCAACTCGCGGGCATGACCGCCATTGAGTTCATGGACGCGGAGGCCATGCGCGCCGCCGCCGGCCATGCGATGGGGCGGCTGCATCAGCGCTATGACCTGATCCTGTGCCCCACCGTCCCGGCCGGCCCGCCACTGGCGGATGCGCAGACCACCGATCCGGTGCGATCGCTGTGGACGGCGTGGGCGCCCTGGACCTTTGCCTTCAACATCACCCGCCAGCCGGCGATCTCCATGCCCTTGGGGTTCCGGGCGGATGGGCTGCCGAATTCGGTGCAGATCGCCGGGCCGCAATATCGCGATGACCTGGTGTTGCGCGCCGCGCGGGCGATCGAGGCGGCGCTGCCGGTGCCGGTGGCGGATCTGGGGTAGCCGGAGGCTGAGGCGCGCTCTTTTCCCCACTGCGTCAAACCGGGTATCAAGTCTGAATGTCACAATCCTCCACCCCACCCAACCCCACCGTCGCCGACTTGTTCATGGGTTTCTTCACCGTGGGCGTCTGCGGCTTCGGCGGCGTCCTGCCCTGGGCGCGGCGCATGATCCTGGAGAAGAACCGCTGGTTGACCCCGGCCGAGTTCACCGAGGTCCTGGGCTTCTGCCAGTTCATGCCCGGCGGCAACATCATGAACGTCGCCATCGCGCTGGGGGCCCGCTTCCGCGGCATTCCCGGCGCCGTCGCGGCACTGTTGGGGTTGATGGTCGCGCCGGTCGTGATCGTGATCATGCTGGGCGCGGTCTATGACCAATATGCCGAGATCCCGGCGGTGCGCCGCGCCTTCGTGGCCCTGGCGGCAGCGGGGGCGGGGATGCTGATCGCGACCGCGGTCAAGATCGCCTTGCCGTTGAAGGGGCGCTGGCTCGCCATCGGCCTGGCGGGCCTGACCTTCATTGCCATTGCCGTACTCCGGCTGCCTTTGGCCATCGTGATGCCGATCATGGCGGTCTTGTCCACGCTGGTGCTCTGGAGGTTCAAGGCATGAGCACGCTGATCACCCTGGCCCTGGTCTTCGGGCAATTGTCGCTGCTGGCCTTCGGCGGCGCCAACTCCATCCTGCCGGATTTGCAGCGCCAGGTGGTGGGCAATCACGCCTGGATGACCGGGCATGAATTCGCCGCCCTGTTTGCCCTGGCGCAGGCGGCGCCGGGTCCGAATATGATGGTGGTCAGTCTGATTGGCTGGCGGGTGGCGGGGCTGGGCGGGACGCTGGTGGCGACCATCGGGGTGGCGCTGCCATCCTCCATCCTCACCTACATCGCCTCCGGTTATTGGTTCCAGTTCCGTGATCGGCCGTGGCGCAAGGCGATCCAGGCGGGGTTGCTGCCGGTGACGATCGGTCTGGTCGCGGCCAGCGCGGCTCTGATCACCGCGACCACGACGCTGGACTGGCGCGCCGGGCTGGTGACGGCGGTGGCGGCCGGGGTGATCTATTTCACCAAATACCACCCGCTGCTGGTCCTCGGCGGGGCGGCGGCGCTGGGCGCGGCTGGACTGGTGGGGTAACGTCTAAATCCCCACAAAAAAGGGCGGTGCCACGGGGGCACCGCCAAGTTTGGGGAGGAGTCCAAGAGAGAAGCGATAAGACAGGCTCACCGACTTCTCGAGAAGCACCATGATCTCAAATGCAACCATCGCCCTTGATCTGCATCAAAGGGATGTTATTTTTCGAAAAAACTTTTAGCGCGATGCCGCCGCCAGCCGCGCCAGCGCCTCATCCCGTCCCAGCGCCGCCAGAGTGGCATCGATTCCGGGGCTGACCGTGCTGCCGGTGAGCGCCGCGCGCAGCGGTTGCGCCACCTGGCCGAGCTTGCGGCCGGTGGAGTCCGCGAAGGCGCGCAAGGCCGCGTCCAGGCCGGCGATGGTGAAGTCGGACGCGGCCAGCGCCGCGGCCACATCGCGCAGCATGAGTTTCGCTTCGGCGGTCAGTTGCGCCTCCGCCTTGGGCTGCATCGGCAGCGGCAAGGGATGCGCCAGGAAGGCGGCGGCATCCGCCAGGTCGATGATTGTCTTGGCGCGTTCCTTCAGATGCGGCATCAGCGCCCGGATCCGTCCCGCCGCGTGTGCCCCAACCGCGAGTTCGGGCCGATGCGCCAGCCGCTCCAGCACCAGCGCCGTCAGGCGGTCATCATCGGCCTGACGGATATAGATTCCGTTCAGGTTGGTGAGCTTCGCGTAATCCATCCGCGAGGCGCCGCGGTTCACGTCGGTCACGTCGAACAGCCGAATGGCCTCGTCGCGCCCCACGACTTCCAGATCGCCATGCGACCAGCCGAGGCGGAGCAGGTAGTTGCACACGGCTTCCGGCAGGAACCCTTGCTCGCGGAATTCCAGCACCGAGACCGCGCCATGGCGCTTGGACAGCTTGGCGCCGTCGGCACCGTGGATCAGCGGGATATGCGCGAAGCGCGGCAGGTCCCAGCCCATGGCCTGGAAGATCTGCACCTGGCGGAAGGTGTTGGTCAGATGGTCGTCGCCGCGGATGACATGGGTGATCGCCATGTCGTGGTCGTCCACCACCACGGCATGCAGATAGGTGGGCGTGCCGTCGCTGCGCAGGATGATCATGTCATCCATCTCGGCATTGCCGACGCGCACCGGTCCCTGCACCAGGTCCTCGACCACGGTCTCACCGGTGCGCGGGGCCTTCAGGCGAATGGCGGGTTTCGCCCCCGCCGGCGCGTCGGAGGGATCGCGGTCGCGCCAGCGCCCGTCGTAGCGGGGGGATCGTCCCTCGGCCACCGCCTGCTCGCGCATCTGCCTAAGCTCGTCCGCCGTGCAATAGCAGCGATAGGCCTTGCCGGCTTCGAGCAGTTGGTAGGCGACCTCGGCATGGCGGGCGGCGCGGGTGGACTGGAAGACCGTCTGCTCGTCGCGATCGAGGCCGAGCCAGTCCAGCCCCTCAATGATCACGCGCGTGGCTTCATCGGTGGAGCGCTCGCGGTCGGTGTCTTCGACGCGCAGCAGGAAGGCGCCGCCGTGATGGCGGCTATACAGGAAGTTGAAGAGCGCGGTCCGGGCGCCGCCGATATGCAGCAGGCCGGTGGGGCTGGGGGCGAAGCGAGTGCGAATGGTCATGCGCCATAAGTGGCGCAGCGCCGCGGTCCTGACAACCGTGCCTTTGCGTCAGCGTGTCCGTCCGATCCCAACCGGCGCAACCATTGCCTCAGGTCCCAGACGCCCAACCGTCATGGCCCGGACGAGTGTTTAGACTGGACACATTCCTGACAGGTGTTCGGAGACCTTCCTGACACATTTTAGGGTCTCGGTGTGAAGGAGCACCGCGATGCCTTGGAAGTCGGGAACGGTCATGGACAGCCGTCTGGAGTTTGTTC